>CAZJGK010000017.1:11753-45529 GCA_964545545.1 uncultured Fibrobacteraceae bacterium
GACCCTGGGGCCATCAATTTCCTCTACCGCACCGATGCAACCGGATCGCCCCTGTCTCTCGTCGTGCCCGCGACACCCGCCGCCACCCCGGACAACTGGTACTGGCTGGGAGACGGCGTGGCCATCGGCCGGACCCTCCACGTTTTCGGCCTGCGCATGAAACCGGGCACCGGCGGGGATTTCAACTTCGCCACGGCCGGCGTGAACATCATCTCCCTTCCCATTGCCCAGCACCCCGGAACCCCGACCCAGATCGACACCCCGCTCTTTTTGCCCGCCGACGATGCGCGGGGGGACATCATCTTCGGGGCCGGCATACTGGACAACACGGCGGCCGCGGGCGCCCCCTTCCCCGACGGCTACATCTATATCTATGGCACCCAGAATGATCCCTTGAACAAGAAGCTGGTCGCCGCCCGCGTGCACCCCGAATCATTCCTGGATTTTTCCACCTGGGAATACATGGACGATCAAGGCTGGGGTTCCGACATCAACCGTCTGGTCCCCCTTACCTCGCGGGTATCCAACGAATTGAGCGTTTCCCCTCTGCCCGACGGATCCGGCCGCTTCGTGTTGGTCTTCCAGGAAGACGCCATCAGCCGTTATATCTCCTTGCGCATCGGACAAAGTCCCATCGGCCCCTGGGGGGGCATCCGTCGCGTCTACAGCTGCCCCGAAGTGGATCTGGATCCGGACATCTTCACCTACAACGCCAAGGCCCACCCGCACCTGTCCGGGCCGGGAGAACTGCTGATCAGCTACAATGTCAATTCTTTCGACTTCTGGGATCACTTCCGGTTCGCGGACATCTACCGGCCGCGTTTCATCCGCATCAGCCTGGCGCCGCAGGCCGCCGCCAAGGCCGCCGGCACCAGGATTCCCGCCTTCGGCATGAAGGCGTTTCCCAATCCCTTCAATCCGCGCACCGAGGTGGCCTTCGACCTTCCCGGCGCACGGAACGTACGGCTGAGCATCCACGACGTGGTCGGCCGCAGGATACGAACTCTCCTGGATGGTTACCTCGAGGCGGGGCCCCACACCGTGGCCTGGAATGGCCGTGATGACGGCGGGCGCCATGTTGCCGCAGGGGTCTATATCTGCCGGATAATGGCCGGCGATAGTTGCGGAAGTTTGCGCCTCACACTGGTGCAATAACGGGCGCGATCCACCGCCGGGCAAGGCCCGCTAGCGGGGCGCAGGAACCACCGCGCCACCCCACTCCACCAGCACGCCGCCGCGCCGCGCCCGGGGTTCGACAACGGGCGCAGGCATCTCGACGAACTGGGCCGACCCGCTGAACAGCAGCCAGAAGCGGAGCACCGTGTCGGGTGCAGGTTCGACCCGCAACCGGGCCAGGTGATCCAGGTCGGCGCCCATCACCGGCTTGACCACGACCCAAGGGCTCCGGGGCAACCGCCGCGTCCAATAGTCCAGGAAATCCCGGGATTCACCGTCATTCAGACCCAGCTGCCGCACGATGCGCTCCAGGCCACCGCGCACGTTCTGACCGTCCAGGCACCAGCCCCCCCTGAGCAGGGGCGACCCCGGCAGGGAGATTTCATAGAACAGGTAGTCCCACTGCCTGTCGATGCGCCCCTCCCGGTCGATGAACACATCCCAGCCGTCACCATAGGCCGGGATGCTGCGGGTCAGGCTCACACCCTCGCCAAGGTCCAGGCGCACGTGGTGTGGGCCTGGCTGGGCCGGATAGATGTAAATCGCCGGTTTCTCCACGGCGACCTCGGTCATGACCAGGTCGGGCGCCCAGACCATGGTGGTTCCATCGCAGAAAATGGGTCCGGATTCGGCGACGACATAAGAGAGAAACGGGCCCTGGGAACGGAAAACTTTCGAGGCGTGGACCAGGTAGTTGCCCGTCTGCACCGAAGGGATGGCAAAGTCCCCGGCGGCATTGGTCCAAGCACTACCTTCGACCACCAACTGGGCTCCGCGGTAGCGTTGGAGGGTAACCTCGGCGCTGTCGGCGGGGACCCCTTTCATGCCGTCGAAGTACTCCACATGCCCCGCAACGACGCCCCTGCGTTGGATCTCGTAAACCGTCAGGTCATGCGGGGGCGGGTTTGGCGTGAGGGCCTGGTAGGGTTGAAAATCATTGGTCGGGTCAAAGGGGCTCACGGCCGTAAAGTCCAAGTGGCCTCGATCCCAGACTCCCGCATAGACACTGAAAATCTGGTCCGTAAGCCCGGTGAATAGATACTGGCCCGACCTGTCCGTCAGGGTCGAATCCATAATGACAATTCTCGGGGAAGAAAAATAATCGAACCGTCGGCCCAGAAAAACCGAAGCCCCGAAAACCGTTTGCCCATCAGGCGATATGACCCTGCCGTAGATGTCACCTTCGACGCGGGGCCCGGCGTCATGACAGCCCATCAGCCCCAGCGAAAGCAGACCGATGATGGGCAAAAAAATCCGCCCTGGGATACGAAATCTCAGGATTGCCATGGCATAATCCCTCCAAGCCCTGGGTGTGCCGATCAGGGATGACCCGGTGAGCATACGGAATTGATGGCATAAAATCAACCGCCTGGAAACCCCATGACGCGGCATCAGGCAAGTAAGCATTGGCCGTGATTCATGCGCCTAGCCCGAAATAGCTTTATCTTCCCGGGGAACAAACCCGGAGGTGTTCAACATGCTCACCGAAAAAGAGATCAAGGAAGCCCTGGCCACCGTCAATGATCCCGAGCTCGGGGTCAACATCGTCGACCTGGGACTCATCTATGGAATCGAGATCGAGCCTGATTCGGTGCAGATCGAGATGACCGCGACCACCCCAGCCTGCCCCATCCAGGAGGTGCTGGCGCACGAAGCCGGCAAGGCGGTCTACCTTAAAGCAGGCCAGCAGGGCCTCAAGGTCCACGTCGAATTGGTCTATGATCCTCCCTGGAGCCCCGAGATGGCGACGCCGGAGGTCCGCCGGTTCCTGGGAAATTTTTAACGGGATGCGTGGCAGCGGGCAGGCCGGGTCAGTCGCCCTCCTGCTCGGGCGTCATCGTCAAGACCGGGCAGGGTGAGGTCCGGATGATCTTGTCTGCCACCGAACCGAAGATGAACCGGCGCAAGCCTGAGGTCCCGTGGCTCGAGATCACCATCAAGTCGGCGCCGATCTCCTTGGCTGCCATCACGATTTCGTTCTGGGGCTTGCCCTCGGACAGATGGATCTGGACCTTCACGTCCTGGTTGGCGTGTTTCTTCGCCAGTTCCTCCAGGGATTCCTTGGCCCGGTCCACGATGTGCTTCTGATAGCCTGAGACGTCCATGGTCTCGGTGGGCATCCCGATCTGGGCTGTCGGGGTGGTCGGTACAGGGATGGGTTCGGCGCAATGCATGATGTGGAGCTCCGCCCCGAAGCGCACCGCCAAACCGCGGGCGGTGTCCAAGGCTTCCAGGGATGGCTCGCTGAAATCGGTCGGACAAAAGATTTTTTTGATGGTAATCATGATCGGCCTCCTCGCTGAATCCCGAAGGTGACGTCGCGGAAGTCCCCCAGGTGAATTCCCGCGGGGAACGACCCTCGCCGGCTCTCAGCACCGGCGAATCACCCTCTTTACACTACATAACAAGACTACCGGAAATGGCAACCGGGGAGAGGGCCGGAATGCCGAGGTTGGGCACGAAAGGAGGTTGCGACCAACCGTCCATGAGACAAGGGGTTATGCCTGTCTGAACGACAAATGAGGTATCGATTAATCCACCGGCAACAATTTCAGCGCCACAACCCTACATATTCCGCCGGTACTGTCCCCCCACATGGTACAGGGCATCGGAAATCTGTCCCAAGGAGCAGAATTTGGCCGCCTCCATCATGGCCGCGAAGGTGTTTTCGTGCTCCACGGCCACGCGCCGCAATTCAGCCAGGGCCGCGGACGCCGGTTCCCGGTTGCGTTTCCGGAACGCCTCCAGACTGGTGATGGCGAATTCCTTTTCCTGCTCCGTGCTGCGGATCACTTCCCGGGGAATGATGGTGGGCGAACCCTTGGGATCCAGGTAGGTGTTGACCCCGATCAGCGGCAGCTCCCCGGTATGTTTGCGCTGTTCGTACACCATGGACTCTTCCTGGATCTTGGTCCGCTGGTACATACGCTCCATGGAGCCCAGCACGCCGCCCCGCTCGCTCAGCGACAGGAACTCCTGCAACACCGCTTCTTCCACCAGGTCGGTCAACTCCTCGATGATGAACGCGCCCTGCAGGGGGTTCTCGTTCCTGGCCAGCCCCAGCTCCTTGTTGATGATCAGCTGGATGGCCATGGCCCGGCGCACCGATTCCTCGGTCGGCGTGGTGATGGCCTCGTCGTAGGCATTGGTGTGCAGGGAGTTGCAGTTGTCGTAGATGGCGTACAGGGCCTGCAGCGTGGTGCGGATGTCGTTGAAGGCGATCTCCTGGGCGTGCAGGCTGCGGCCCGAAGTCTGGATGTGATACTTCAACTTCTGGCTGCGCTCGTTGCCGCCGTAGAGCTTGCCCAGGGCCTTGGCCCAGATACGCCGCGCCACCCGGCCCATGACCGAGTACTCGGGATCCATGCCGTTGCTGAAGAAGAACGACAGGTTGGGCGCGAAGCTGTCGATGGCCATGCCGCGCGACAGGTAGTACTCGACGAAGGTGAATCCGTTGGCCAGGGTCAGCGCCAGCTGGGTGAGGGGATTGGCGCCGGCCTCGGCAATGTGATAGCCGCTGATGGAAACCGAATAGAAGTTGCGCACCTGGTGATCGATGAAATACTGCTGGATGTCCCCCATCATGCGCAGGGCGAACTCGGTGGAGAAGATGCAGGTGTTCTGGGCCTGGTCCTCCTTGAGAATGTCCGCCTGAACCGTGCCGCGCACGGCCGACATGGTCTCGGCCTTGATTTTTTCGTACACCTCGCGCGGCAGCACCTGGTCGCCGCTGACCCCCAGCAACATCAGGCCCAGGCCGTCGTTGCCCTCGGGCAGCTCACCCTGATAGGTCGGGCGCGCCGCACCCATGGCCTGGTAGATCGCGGCGATCTTCGCCTCGGTGGCGGCCTCCAGCCCGTGGGCCCGGATATACTTCTCACAACCCTGATCGATGGCCGCGTTCATGAAGAACGCCAGCATCATGGGCGCCGGGCCGTTGATGGTCATGGACACCGAGGTCTTGGGATCGGCCAGATCGAACCCCGAGTACAATTTCTTGGCGTCATCCACCGTGGCGATCGACACCCCGCTGTTGCCGACCTTGCCGAAGATGTCCGGCCGGCGGTCGGGATCCTCCCCGTAAAGCGTCACCGAATCGAACGCCGTGGACAACCGCGCCGCCGGCATCCCCAGCGAGACGTAGTGGAACCGGTGGTTGGTCCGCTCCGGACCGCCCTCGCCGGCAAACATCCTCGTGGGGTCCTCCCCTTCCCGCTTGAGGGGAAACACCCCGGCGGCGAAGGGGAAAAAACCGGGCACGTTCTCCGTCAACTGCCAGCGCAGGATCTCGCCCCAGTCGCGGTACCGGGGCAAACTGACCTTGGGAATGCGCGACCCGCTCAAGGACTCGCCGAACAGGTCCTGCTCGATGGTCCGGGTGCGCACCCGGAACACGTACTTGTCGGCGCGGTATCGCGCCTTGAGCTGCGGCCAGTCCCGCAATTTCCGACGACAATCGCTGTCCAGCTTGTCGGTCAATTCCGTGTAAAGCGCAATCAGTTCACCCAGGTATTCCGGGTCGCCGGTCCGGGATTCCAGCACCGGCAGGACGGCATCATGGGCCTCAACGTCACCGCGGGCGCCACAGATCACGCCCCACAACTGGTAGAGACGGGTGGCCAGGGCGCTCTGGCTCGCGGTGAACCGGTCATAGCGGCGGCTGGCCTCGACGATTTCCGCCAGGTAGCGCACCCGGTCCGGCGGGATGACGAAGTTGCGCGTCGTCATGGCCCGGGTGAGGGTGAACTGGGAGGCAAGATCGGCCCCCGTCTTGCGCACGATGGTATCCATGATGGCCCGGTAAAGATGGTTCATCCCGGGGTCGTTGAACTGCGAGGCGATGGTCCCGAAAATGGGCAGATCCTCTTCCGTGCCCGTGAACAGGTTGTGGTTGCGTCGGTACTGCTTGCGCACGTCGCGCAGGGCGTCCAGCGAGCCGCGATGATCGAACTTGTTGATGGCGATCAGATCGGCGAAGTCCAGCATGTCGATTTTTTCGAGCTGGGTGGCCGCGCCGTACTCGGCGGTCATCACGTACAGGGAAACGTCGGAATGATCGGTGATCTCCGTATCGCTCTGGCCGATGCCGCTGGTCTCGACGATCACCAGGTCAAACCCCGCCGCCTGGCAGATCTCGATGCTGTGACGCACGTAGTGGGACAGGGCCAGGTTGGATTGCCGCGTGGCGAGCGACCGCATGTAGACCCGCGGATCGTCGATGGCGTTCATGCGGATACGGTCGCCCAGCAAGGCACCGCCGCTGCGCCGTCGCGAGGGATCCACCGAGACGATGGCCACGGTCTTGCCCTGAAAATCGTGCAGGAACCGACGCACCAACTCGTCCACCAGGGAGGATTTGCCTGCCCCGCCGGTACCGGTGATGCCCAGCACGGGAATGACCTTGTCGGGGTGCCGGATCGAGGCCAAGGTGGCCATGAGTTCATCCTCGCGCTCCGGCGCGTTCTCCGCCAGGGAGACCATGCGCCCCAGGGCCCGCGGATCCCGCGCGGCCAGTCCGGCCAGCAGGGCGCCCGGATCCTCCTGCTTCCCCACGGGAAAATCACACTGGCGCAGGACCTCGTTGATCATGCCCTGCAGACCCAGCTCACGGCCGTCGTCCGGGGAAAAGATGCGGTCGATGCCGTAGGCCTGCAGCTCCTCGATCTCCCGGGGCAAAATGGTGCCCCCGCCGCCGGCGAAGATCCGGATCCTGACCCCGGCCTCCTTGATCAGATCAAACATGTATTTCAGGAATTCCACATGGCCGCCCTGGTAGCTCGTGACGGCGATGCCCTGGGCGTCTTCCTGGATGGCGCAGTTCACGATCTCCTGGACCGACCGGTTGTGCCCCAGATGGATCACCTCGGCCCCGCTGGCCTGCAGGATACGGCGCATGATGTTGATGGCCGCATCGTGACCGTCGAAGAGGGAAGCCGCCGTCACGATGCGAACGTGATTCTCGGGACGGTAGGGCTTGGGCTCGGGATGGGATACCGGCGAAGTTGTTGCTGACATGGTCTTCCTCTGTCAGGGATTGGGGTAGCCAAATGACAGGGCAAATGGGAAGATCACCCCGTCAAGCGCTCCACAAAGGTAACACATGGTCCCCGGCGGGGGCAATTTGCCGAAAGGGAATCATGAATCGCCCCACGCTTTGGAAAACCACCTCCTGGCTGCGCCTGTTCGCCATGTGGAAAATCCCCCTGATCGCTGCGGTCCGTCCCCGCGTCCTGGCCCTGGACAACCGGGAATGCATCATCCGGATTCCGTGCAATTTCTTTACCCGCAACCATCTGCGCAGCCTTTATTTCGGAGCTCTGAGCATCGGGGCTGATCTGGCCGGCGGCCTGATCATCATGGACATGATCCGACGGCGCCGCTCCCGCGTGACATTTTTGTTCAAGGACTTCCACGCGGATTTCCTCAAGCGGGCCGAAGGCGCCACCATCTTCACCTGCAGGGACGGGGAAATGCTTGAAGGCCTGTTGAATCAGGCCGAGCTGGACGGGGAGCGCCAGGAAGGAACCGTGCGGGTCACGGCCACCTGCCCGGACAAACTGGGCGACGAACCTGTGGCCGAATTTCGGCTGACCATCAGCATGAAAAAGCGTTGACCCGACCGCTGCGTTTGTTCAGATCCCAACGATTTTGCACGCCAGCCCGCCCAGGACGATCACCGGCAGAGCCAGGAAAATCAGCCCCAGCGGCACCAGGGTGACGACCAGGCCGCCAAAGATCAGGGCCAGGGGCAAAAAGATCACCAGGGCCAGCAACCCCTTGCTCAGGAAAAAAACCAGCTTCAGCGGCAACAGCACCATGGCAAAGACGAATTTCAGGAGCAACAACCCCACGCTCAGGACCACCGTGAGAATCATCAATCCAACAATGACGTCTAGAAAAAACATGATCACTTTCTCCCCGGAATCATTTGGGCCGCACCAACGCGACCATGACGAATGATACGCTTGATTCACACCCAGGTTTCAAACCTCTTGTCACCATCATACCCCGGTGCCTGAAAAATATTCAGCGTAGGTTCTTCAGTTTGTTTGGGATAAATGAATCATCATACCCATACCACAAATTTCTGGACATTATTGATCATTAAATGCTATAATATGAACATAGCTGCTTCATTGGCGACAGCTCCCGGGGATTTGGAAGCTCGCGCACTTCAATCCTTAAATTCCGGGTAGACCTTTGAAGCAGCTATATATTCATCAATCTGCATGATACCACAGCCCATCGCCAAGATCAACGGGGAAGCTCCCCTTCCGGAATTTTCAACACGGGACCTGCGGGAAAAATCAGCCGGGCGACCCTGAGGCCGCCCGGCTTGTTATATTCTCGGACTTGTTTTAGCGCTTGAACAGGCTCATGTCCACCTTGGGATTGGCCTGGAAATCCTGCACGGTGATGGTCCCGAACAGTTCGTCGTCGTAGGTAAGGCGCATGGTCTTGGGCATGGTGAACCCACCAACCTGCATGTAGTCAACCACATGGACCTTCTGCGTCACCGGCGCCTGGGTCAGAGGCGAAATCCCCGGCGATTGAACCAGAACCACACTGTTGTCCGCAGCGTTCAGGAAGAAGATCTGGTAGCTGTCCCCCACACCGCTGACATGCACGGGATTGCACATGACGCCTTCAGCCTTGGTGGGGGGCAAGGCCTGACACTGGAACTTGTCCAGGTGCGAAAACACCCCGACCGTGTCGTTGAGAATGTCGTCTTTGGCCGACTTCAGGGTTTTGGCGTCCATGTCCTTGTTCCCCATGGGCCCGGTGGCCCAACCGGTATCGCCGGCCAGCACCGAAGTCATGGTCCCGAACGGAGTCTTCTGCACGGTGTAGACCTTGTCCGGATAAACCACCGTTTTCTCGATGGTGAACACCATGTCCATGCCCTGGATGGTGGCCGCCAGTTCGGACTTGTCGTAGAAGGATTTCAGACCGGTAAAGAGAGCGGCTCCTCCGGCGTGTTTTCGCGCGGCTTTCATCAGCTTCATACCCTGGGCCAGGGATTCGGGCGTGGCGTCGGGAATCTCCAAGGTCGGCTCGGGAATGGTGATGTCCACCATGTTCACCGGACCGAAGGTGCTGAAATTCCCATCCCAGTCCTTGTAATCGCCCACAGCCAGGATGGTCATCTGATCGGGTTTCCAGACGGCCTGACAAGCCTTGAGAACCTCATCGGCCGTGATGTTCCGCACCTGATCCTGGTACTTCTGCAGGAAGTCCGCAGGATAACCGTAGCGCTCGAACATGACCATGCGCTTGAGGATTTCGGCCTTGGTGTCGAACTTGAAGACCTCGGAATTCAAGATCCCGTCCTTGGCCTGGGCCAATTCCTCGGCAGTGACCGGTGCGGTCACCATTTTCTTGATCTCATCCAATACGCCTGAGGCGGCTTTCTGGCTGGACTCGGTTTTGGTCATGGCAAACGCCATGAACAGACCCGGAAAACGAAATCCGGTGCCGGGGCTGCTGCCCACCGAATAAGCCAAACCCTGGCGGCTGCGGATTTCGTTGAACAGGCGGGTCGAGAAGCCGCCGCCAAGGATCCGGTTGCCCACCATCACGCCGGCGTAATAGGGACTGTCGGCACGGATACCCTTGTGCCCCATGATCACCGTCGTCTGGGTCAGGTCCGGCTGGTCCACAACATTCACGGTGCGCGGCAGGTCGGGAATCTCCGGATCGGGCGGCAGCGCCACCGTGGCCCGCGACCAACCGGTGAAAGCGGTCTTGATCAGGTCGATCATGTTCTGGGTCTGGAAGTCGCCGGTGACCACCAGGTACATCCGGTCCGGATGGAACCAGGCGTCGTGGAAATCGATCATGTCCTGGCGGGTAACCGCAGCAATGGTGCTGTATTCCGGGTAACGGGCCAGGGGATGGTCCTTGCCGAACACAACCACCATGGCCTCGCGCCGGGCGATGGTCATGGGGTCGTCGTTGCGCCGGCTGATTCCGGCCTTCTGCTGCTCCTTGGCGAGCTTGATCTTGTCGGCGGGAAATTCAGGGTTGCGCAGGATGTCGGCCAGCAGGTCCAGGCCCAGCTGGGTATCCTCCTTGAGGGTCGAAACACTCGCCCCGCCGTCGGTCTGCCCGATCCAGGTCTCCACGGACATGCCCCGCGACTCGACCATCTCGTCGATCTCGTCCCCGGGGTGGGTGGCGGTCCCGCCGCTGCGCATGACCGTTCCGGTCATGGAGGCCAAGCCGGTCTTACCGGCCGGATCGTAAATGCTGCCCACATCGATGGTGGCGTCCAGTTCCACCAGAGGCAGTTCATGGTCCTCGGCCAGGTAAAGAACCATGCCGTTGTCCAGCTCAACGCGCTGGTAATCGGGCATCTGTATCTTGTGAAGCTGGGGGACTTTGATCTTCTCCCAGGGTTTCTTGGCCAGGGAGGATCCAGGCGCCGTCAGCACCACGACCATAAGCATCAGGATCGCAATCCCCGGCAGGGTCTTCATTCGCTTCATGTCAATTCCTTTCGGCTCCCGCCAGCGGCGGTGGGTCACCCGCTGGTCAGGATTCCTGATCCTGGGTCTTGATGATGGCGATGGTTCGGTTGCTGGGCTGGAAGATGTCGGCGGCAACCCGTTGGACGTCCTCTTTGGTCACACCCTGGATCCTGTTGACCTGATTGAACAACTGGCGCCAGTCACCGAAATAGGTCTGATACCAGGCAAGCTGGCTGGCCATGCCGCCGTTGCCCTCCAGGCCGCGAATGAAATCGGCCTTCGCGCGCTGCTTGACCGCGGCCAGTTCATCGGCGGTGATGCCATCGGACACGATATCCTTGATCTGGTCCTCGACAGCCACTTCCATGTCCGCGGCCGTCTTGCCCTTGACCGGCATGGCGAACACCAGCAGACCGGTGTCGTATTTCTGGCCCGGAAAACCGGGCATAGCCATGGCATTGACGGCAACCTTCTGTTCCTTGATCAGGTTTTTGTAAAGACGACTGGTGCGGCCCTGGCCCAGGACATCGGCGATGACCTCGTAAACAGGCCAATCCGGATGCCGCACATTGTGGATGTGGTAACCGGCAATGAACAACGGCTGGCTGGGATCCTCCATGATGAACCGCTTCTCGCCCAGCTGCTTGGGCTCAAAAGTTTCCACCTCCGCAGGATGACCACCGGGAATGGCCGAGAAATACTTTTTGGCGTATTTCTGCACATCCTGGAAATTCACATCGCCAACCACCGACACCACGATGTTCGACCCCACGTAATTGCGTTCGAAATAGGCCTGGCAGTCGGCACGGCTCATGTTCTGGAGATCCGACATATAGCCAATTGTGGAATGATGATAACCGTTGGCCATGAACATGAGATTCTCGAACTGCTCGATCAGGCGGCCGATGGGGTTGTTGTCCGTGCGCATGCGGCGCTCTTCGGTGACCGGCCCGTCCTTCTCCGTGTAGAACTCGCGGAATACCGGGTGCGCCATGCGGCTACCCTCGAGGTAGGCCCATAATTCCAGGCGGTTGCTGGGCATGTTGTAGTGGTAGACCGTCACGTCGTTGGTGGTGTAGGCGTTCAGCCCGTTGCCGCCGTTGACCTCCACGATCTGCCCGTACTCGTTGGTCACCACGAACTTGCGCGCAGCGTCCTTGGCGTCCTCGAAGGCCTTCTGCTTGGCCGTGAAATCGGCTTCCATGGCCTTGGCCTTGTCCAGATAGAAAGCCAGGGCCGCCTGGGCCTCGGGACCCAGAGCGAAGTCCGCCGGCATGGTCTCGACTTCGGTGGTCAGCTTGTCGTAAGCATCGCGCTGGCCGGCGGGAATCCTCGCGGTCAGACTCTCGTACTCGGCCCGTACCGGTCTGATGTCCAGCCGGATTTTCTTGAACGCATCAAAGGCCGCATCCTCGATCACCATGGCCTTTTTTTCAGCGCCGTAGTTGTTGGTCCCGACCTCGGCGGTTCCCTTGAAAGCCATGTGCTCGAGAATGTGCGAAAGACCCGTGATACCCCGGACCTCTTTGGAACTGCCGACATTGACGAAAGTTCGGAAAGAAAACACGGGCACGTCGTGTTTTTCCAGGACCAGGAACCTGACCCCGTTGTCCAGTGTGAATTCCTGGACCTGATTCTCGAGATCGAGATAGGTCTGCCCCAGGACGCTGCCGGCGCCCAGCACTACGGCCAGGACGGTCAGCACGGCAAGAAAGCGGTTTCTCAACGGCATGAAGGCCTCCGATGTCTTTGCCCCCGGCAAAGGGGGCCACACGAACACACCTGACCCGAAAAGGATCAGGAACGAAAAATTGAAACAGCCCGGAGGGGGCGGGCTCATGTCATGCGGGGGATCGTCGACCAACCTAACGAAATCCGCATTTGCTGTCAATCAGTCAAACAGGAACTGCCGATATCCTGGAACCGATAGGGCCGATCCACCGCGCGGCGGATGCCGACCCTGGGCACGGCGGCCACCTCGGCAGGCCGAACCCGGGCTTCGAGAACCCGGATGCCGCTGCCGATCCTGACCAGGGATCTCCCGTTCCAGGTCCTGTCGATGCCCAGGGCTTGGCATAGTCTACCCGGACCCGCCGTCAATTCCCGATCCTGGCATGTGCAGGAATCCAGGCCCCGTCGCCTGGCCATGATTTCCCGCCCCAGAACCGGCTCCAACGCCCGGATGAGCACAGCCCCCGCCCTGTGCTCGGGCTCGGTCACGAAATTCAGACAATGGTGCATCCCGTAGACGAGATACACATACACCACGGCGGGCGGACCGAACATGATAGCGCTGCGCGGAGTCCGGCCCCGCCCGGCATGGGACGCGGGATCATCCTCGCCCAGATACGCTTCGGTTTCGACAATGAGGCCGCTGACCCGCTCCCCCTGCTGCTCGACTTCCACCACGCATCCCAGCAGTCTTCTGGCCGCCAGGAGGGTGTCCCCCGCAAAAAAACCCACCTTGAGGGGACTGCTCTTCACCCTATTTCTCGATTTCCCTGGTCTTCAGCAGCCACACCCCCAGCACGGTGGCCAGCAGGGCCACCAGGACCAGCACCAGGATGGACTGCCAGGCCGGCACCGGCTCGCGATGCAGGGCGGTGTTGAGTATGGCGGCCAGCATCCCGGGCAAATCCTGGGGAACGTTCTCGGGTCGGGAAATGAGATTCTGCAGGTGGAACTGCAGGCTCAGCTCCTGGACCCGGGCCGGAATATTGGCGACAAGTTTTTCCCACCCGAAGGCGAACAGCAGCGCAGGCAATACGGGCTTCTTGAAAAACGTCCCCATGGCGGCGAACAGCGCGGTGTAGGCGAAGGCGCCCAGGCCGATGATCAAAAATGTCTGCAGGTAGAGCTTCAGGAACTCCACGGAAATGACACTCAGGTTACCGGCCACCATGACCAGGAAGCACAGGATCAAGGACAGGGACAACAGTCCGGCGGCAACCGTCTGGGCCGCCAGGACCCGGCCCAGGTAAATGGCCCGGCGGCGCACGGGCCGCGTCCACGAATAGACGATGGTGCCTTCTTCAACCTGTTCCCCGATAGCCGAAACACCCACCGCCATGGCCACGATGGGGATCAGAAAGGGGATGAAGGTGTCGTGGGTCAACCCGGCCAGCTGCAAATGAGCCGTGATGCCGCGATCGGCAAACCAGATCTTCACGGCCAGGACCACCAGCACGGGCAAGAGATTGATAAGTCCCAGGGAAACCAGCCGACGCCGCCGGCTCATTTCCCGCAGGGAAAACCAGGCGATCCAACCCACCGCCCGGACACTCGGCAACGGGGCCGGGGTCATTTCATCGGGGACCGTTGGGGCTTGGACTTCGGTCATGGTGTTCACCGTTCCGTCAGATACTGGAAAACGGCCTCAAGGCTATCGTCCAGGGTCAGGATTTCCGTTACCGCGAGGTCATTCTCCAGAATCCAGCGGGGCAAGGCGCGGTAAAAACCCACGGCGTGGTCCGTGCGCACCACGACCCGCTGTTGATCATCGATCTGAACGCCGACCACATGTTCACGTCCGATGAGAAAAGCGGCCAGGACCCGTGGGGTCGGCGAAACCAGAGCCACCGTGGTGGGATGTTCGGGAATCTTGTCCCGGATCTCGGCCACCCCTCCTTCAGCCAAGACACGGCCCCGGTCGATCAGGATGATCTGATCGGTCATGGCTTCGACCTCGGGCAGGATATGGCTGGAGACCAGGACCGTCCGTCCCTCCTTGCCCAGATCGCGCACCAGCCCGATGGCATGGTGGCGGGATACCGGGTCCATCCCGTTGAGCGGCTCGTCCAGGAAGATGACATCCGGATCATGGGCCAGGGCCTGGGCCAGTTTCAATTTCTGGCGCATGCCCTTGGAGTAGCCTCCCAGACGACGATCCGCCGCCGCACTCAGGTCGAAACGATTCAGCCAGGCCTCAACCCGGCGCGATGTCTCCTTCCGGTCGAAGCCCATCAGCCGCAGCATCAACGACAGGTATTCACGGCCCGTCATCCACTCGGGCAGGGCGTCGCTTTCGGGACAAAAACCAACCTTGCGATACCATCCGACCTTATCCCGCAGCCGCTGTCCAAAGACACGGACTTCCCCGTGGCTGGGTTCGATCAATCCGGTCAACATCTTGAACAGGGTGGACTTGCCGGCCCCGTTGGCGCCCAGCAGACCCACCACGCCGGTCCCGACACGGAGGGTGCAATTGTTGACGGCGATGACCTCACCGAACCACTTGCCGACCCGGTCGGCGGTGATCCGCGCACTGTCGTTGGCCACCGCCGCGCCTGCCGTCACGAGACCACCTCCACCGGACGGACCTGCCGCCTGAGCACGAGGATCCCCAGCGCCGTCCAGACCAGGATCATCACCAGGCTCATCGGCACGGGGATATCGAGCCTTGGCGCGGTGCCGAAAAAGAACGAACCCAGATTGTGATACTGCCCCAGGAAATTCACGGCCTGCATGTTGTCGCTGCCCAGGCCGCCGGCAATGGCGGAAATGGCCTCGGTTCCGGTAACCATGATGGCCCACCAGACCATGACGAAAATGGACCGCTTGCCCAGGCTTGAGAAAGCCAGCAGCACCAGACCGATACTGATCCCGCTCAACAGGCAATAGGCCGTGGCCCGCACGGGCATCATCAACAGCATGTCCAGTCCCGTGGCCCCCGGGGCGACCAGGTAGGACAGCAGGCAAAGCGCGTAGACGGGAAACAAGGTGACCATGAAGTAGTAGAAGACGATGATGGCCAGCTTGCCGCCGAGATAGTCCGCCAAGCTCAACGGCCGCGAGAAGTACAGGGACAGGCCGTTGTCGCGCCGGTCGGTCGCGATCAGGCCGGCGCCCACGATGGCCAGCAACACGAAGACGAAAAAGCGCTGGCCCTCCAGGAAGCTCATGAATCCATCCGGGCCGATGCTGGACCAACCGCCGCCGACCAGGTCGGCCAGATTGCCCGCCTTCAGCTTGAAGTAAATGATGCCGCCCTTGACGATGGCGGGCACCCAGCCCATGAGCACGAGCAGCAACAACCATCGGCGCCGCAAGGGACCGGTGATACCCCGCCGGGCGATCACCATCCAGGCGGGCAAGGCCCGGCCGCCCGAGGGCTGCCAATGGGTATAGCCGCGATCATAAACGGGCATATCAGGCCTCCACCATGCGGTAGAATTCATCGGCCAGGGTTATGGGGCGACGGCGCAAACGCCGCAGGGCGAAATCCGCCTTGGCGGCAACCTTCAGGATGGCGCCGGTACCGACGGTCGTATCGATCCCCTGTCCTGCCGCCGACGGGTCGTTGGGCATGATCCTGGTCAAATCCAACGTAACCAACCACAAACGGTTATCGCGCACGACTTCGGCGCCCAACCCCCGCAAACCCTCGGCAAAGGTTTCCTCGTCCCCGAAACCTTCGACCTCGAAAACCTGACGGGGTTCGTGGGCCCGGCCATCCACCCGCTCCCGGGCCAGAAGCCGCCCCTCCTTGAGCACCAGGATTTCCCGGCACACGGACTCCACATCGGCCAGCAGATGGGTCGACAGGATAACCCCCAGACCCTTGTTCAAGGCCAGATCCCGGATGAGTTCGAGGATGGCCACCCGGCCCCGGGGGTCCAGTCCACTGGTCGGTTCGTCCAGGAACAGCCACTGGGGATCGTGCACCAGGGCCTGGGCCAGTTTGAGGCGCTGTTTCATGCCCTGGCTGTAATCGTCGCACTTGCGGTAACGCTCGTCGGCCAGGCCCACATAGTGCAAAACTTCGTGCGCCCGCTGCATGGCGTCGCGCGCGGGCAGACCCGACAATTCACCCAGATAGGCGGTCAGGCCCACGCCGCTCATGCCCGGAATCACCCCGCCCCGCTCAGGCATCCAGCCCAGACGGGCGCGGGCGGTGCGGGCCGACGTCGCCATGTCGCAGCCGGTCACCGTGACCGCGCCCCCCGCCAAGGGCACCTGCCCCAGCAGGCAGCGCAGCAGGGTGGTCTTCCCGGAACCGTTGGGTCCCAGCAGGCCCACCGCCCCCTTTTCCAGTTCGAAAGAGACCCCTTGGAGTACCGGTTCCCGCACGTAGGCAAAGGTCAGCCCGGCCACCCTGATACAGGGGTCTGCGACATTCCCGGTGAGGTTGACTTTGGACACGGTCCCATCCATTCTTGAAAATACGGCGGCGACCCGCTCAAGACGGATCACGGGGCCTATTGTTTCAGGCCTTGTGACGATTGAGAATGTTTATTTTGACGCCCCGGTCCGACCCCGTTCCGCTTGCCAAGGAGGATCTCATGACGCGCACCTGGATCCAGTCCGCCGAATCGGTCACTTCGGGCCACGCCGACAAGCTCTGCGACCTGCTTGCCGACTCGGTCCTGGACGCCATCCTGGCCCGGGACCGTTTCGCCCGCGTGTCCTGCGAAGTCATGGTCACCACCGGTATGGTCATCGTCACCGGCCAGATCACCACCAAGTGCTACGTCGATATCACCGCGGTGGTGCGCGAAGCCATCCGGAAGGTGGGCTACGCTGATCCGACCACCGGATTCGACCACAACAGCTGCGCGGTGGTCGTCATGCTCGGCGAACAGTCCCAGGACGTTTCCCTGGGCGTGGATCGCAAGGGCGCCGGCGACCAGGGCATTTGTGTGGGTTTCGCCACCAACGAAGGCGCCCGCCTGCCGGTGGATACCCACTACATGCCTGTGCCGACCTTCTTCGCCAACGGGCTGGCCCGCAAGCTGGAGACCGTGCGGCGCGCCGGCAAGCTGCCGTTCCTGTATCCCGACGGCAAGGTCCAGGTCTCGGTGGAGTACCGGAACGACCGGCCCCGCTCCCTGAGCCATGTCATCGTCTCGGCCCACCACCATGCCGATGCCGACCTGGCCAAGCTGCGGCAGGACATCAAGCGCCTGGTCGTCAAGCCGGCTCTCGGTCCCTCGGGACTTTTGACCGGCGATACTCAGATCATGATCAACCCCGTGGGGCCCTTCACCGAGGGCGGTCCCCGGGCGGACGCCGGGCTGACGGGCCGCAAGATCACCGTCGATTGCTACGGACCCAGTTGCGGCCACGGCGGCAGCGCCTTCAGCGGCAAGGACCCCACCAAGCCGGACCGCAGCGGAAGTTACGGCGCCCGCTGGGCGGCCAAGAATCTTGTCGCCGCCGGACTGGCCGACCGTTGCAGCGTGGAAATCGCCTACGTCATCGGTCACTCCCAGCCTCTGGCCGTGGCGGTCAACACCTTCGGCACCGGCAAGCTGGACGACAACAAACTCGGAAAGATCCTGCAGAGCGAATTCGACTTTTCCCCCGCCGGCATCATCGAGGACCTGGATCTCAGACATCCCATCTTCACACCCACGGCGGTGTTCGGCCACTTCGGCCGGCCGGATCAGGATTTCAGCTGGGAACGCCTTGACCGCGTGGACCGCCTGCGGCCTTACCTGAAGCAGGCCCGCAAGGGAGGCAAGTGATGGCCAACAAGAATCAGAATCCCGGCTTTGCCACGCTTTGTATCCATGGCAAGAAGCATCTGGACAAGCACGAGGGTGAGCGTCCCATCCGCGCCGTCAGCACCCCCATTTTCCAGAGTTCGACGTTCGCCTTCGAGAATGTGGCCCACGGAGCCGCCGTTTTTCGCGGCGAGGACTCCAGCTATGTCTACACGCGGCTGGGCAATCCGACCCAGGCGGCGCTGGAAACGGAAATGGCCTACCTGGAAAAGGGGGAAGCAGCCCTGGCCTTGGCCAGCGGCATGGCGGCGGCCACCACCGCCGTGCTGACCTGCTGCCGCAACGGGGACCACATCGTGGCCGGGGACACCCTCTACGGCGGGACCCACCAGCTTTTCACGCAGACCCTTCCCCGCATGGGCATTTCCGTGACCGAAGTGCCGGCCCAGAATCCGGAAAACGTGGCCGCGGCCATCACCGGAAAGACGCGTCTGGTCTACCTGGAATCCCCGGCCAATCCCACCCTTGTCCTTTCGGATATTCCGGCCATCGCCGCGATTGCCCACGAGAAAGGCGTGCCCGTCCTGGTGGACAACACGTTCTGCACTCCCTACCTGCAGAACCCCCTCGAACTGGGGGCGGACATCGTCCTGCACTCGGCCACCAAGTACATCGGCGGACACGGCGACACGGTCGCCGGCATCCTGGTGGGCAAGGCCGATTGGATCCTGGGAGCCAGGATGGAGACCTTGCGTGATGTGGGCGGCTGCATCTCGCCGTTCAACGCCTGGCTGCTGCTGCGCGGGTTGAAAACCCTGCCCGTACGCATGGATCGACACATGGAAAACGCCATGGAGATCGCCCATTTCCTGAGTTACCACCCCAAGGTGACCCGGGTCATCTACCCCGGGCTGAAAACCCACCCCCAATACGAACTGGCCCTGCGCCAGCAACGGGGATTCGGGGGCATGATCAGCTTCATGGTTCAGGGGGGGCGCAAGGCCGGAAGCGTCGTCATGGACAACGTCGAACTCTGCACCCTCGCCGTGAGTCTCGGCGATGTGGACACCCTCATTGAACATCCCGCCTCCATGACCCACTCCACCTACAGCGAGGAAGAGCTGGCCCGGGTGGGTATCGATCCCGGCATGGTCCGGCTTTCGGTGGGTCTGGAAAACGTCGAGGACATCATCGCGGACCTCAGGCAGGCGCTGGCCTTGATTTGATCTTTACGGCGTGCATAATGTTATCTGTAACTTATTTAATTAAAAGTAGTTGCGTTTGTAGGGCATTATCCTCTATAATCTTTGTGGGAGGTAACCTCCATGACACGAATCTTGATTATCGAGGATGACCAGCTGGTCCGGGACTATCTGGTCGATGTGTTGCGCCGGGCCGGATACCAGGTTGAATCGGCAGCCGACGGGATGGCGGGGGTGGAAATCTGCCGCCAACAGACCATGGACCTGGTCATCACCGATATCATCATGCCTGAAAAAGACGGCATCGAAACCATCATGGATCTCAGGCGGGAGAACGCCGGTTTGAAAGTGATCGCCATTTCCGGCGGTGGCCGCTCCGAACCCGAAAACTATCTCCACTCCGCGCGACTGCTGGGCGCGGATGTGGCCATGAAAAAACCCTTCACCAACAAGGAATTGCTCGGGGCCGTCGCCGATCTGCTGAAAAGAGGGGCCGCCTCGGAATAAAACGAATCTAAGGGGTGGCCGGCACCCTGATCCCCATCTCCCGGAGCAAGCGCTCCCCCTGTCCGAACTTCCAGGTCACCCACAACACATAGCGGATATCGACGCCGATGGAACGGCTGTACGCCTGATCCCAGCCAAAATCGTTGATGGTCGCTTCCCAGGGCCGATCGAAGTTGAGGCCGACCAGGCGGCCGGAGGCGTCCAGCACCGGGCTGCCCGAACTGCCGCTCGTGGTGTCGGCGCTGTAGAGGATATCCACCGGCACGCCCCCCAGAGCCGGTGCCGCGAAAGGCCCGAAATCCTTGGCGGCCACCAGTTCGCGCATGCCCGGGGGCAGGGCGAACGGCGCGATGCCCGTCGCCTTTTCCAGCAGCCCCTGGACGGTCGTCAGGGGATTATAGACCACCGCGTCGCGGGGCGAATAGCCCTGGATATAGCCGTAGGTGAAACGCAGCGTTCCATTGGCGTCGGGAATGAACTCCCCGCCCATGAACTCCCGGTTGACCTCCCCCAGGGCGGCCCGCAGGGGATCGAGCACGCCTTTGCGGCGCTTGCCCTCCTGCTTGAGGGCGTCGTACTGCCCATACAGGTCCGCGGCCAGATCCAGGAACGGCTCGTGCAGATCCCGCAACTGCTGCGCAGTCATCGCCATGGCCGCGGCCAAGAAATCCGGATCCATGAGCCGGGTCGTCCGGAACAGGTTGTCCAACAGGTCCGCGGCCTCTTCTGCGCCCACATCTCCCAGGCACCCCTGGAAAGGCCTGAGGCCGGCTGCCCGTGGCAGCCCTCCCCCCCGGCGCAGCAGCTCTGCCAGGATCATGCGGTCAGCGCCGGAATCGAAATGTTCAGCCATGACCTGCAAACGATCGAGGGTCTGGTCGAGATTGCGGTCCATGTAGGCTGATTCGCGCTCGGCTTCCGGCTGCAAACGCTCCTGCCCGTTTTCCCAGACCGTCAGCGCCGTTTGCAGCACCTGCGGACTGCTGCGCAAAAAACGGAGCCACATCTCATATCCCGTCGTCTGTTCCAGATCCCGGTAGTAATCCGCGAGGTCGCCGAGCAGGTGGCCGTAACGCTCACGGCGTCCCGGATCACTGTCGATGTACGCCTGCAACCGGCTTTCCTGGTCCCGCTTGGCGGCAATCAGATTCAGACGGTCAATTCCGCGCAGCTGGCCCCGGTAGTTCTTGGCCGTGTTGTGAAAACCCTTGACCCGCGAAGCCAGCGCCAGTTGACGGGACCGGTTCCCCTGGCCAAGCGTTTCCAGGTGCTCGATCTGCCAGGAATACCAGTCCACAATCAGGGGCATGATGTCATGAGCCCTGTGCTCAAGATAATAAGAGGAGCGATGGCGATAAGTCCTGCCGGGATAGCCACAGAGAAAGACCAGGTCTCCCGGGGCCACACCCTGCCCGGAAACGGGCAGGATCATGCGCGGCCGGTAGGGAATATTGTCGGGACTGTAGGCGGCGGGTGCGCCGTCGGGTCCCACATAGGCGCGCACGAAGGAGAAGTCACCCGTATGGCGCGGCCAGATCCAGTTGTCCTGTTCGCCCCCGAAATTCCCGATGGCTTGTGGCGGCGCATAGACCAGACGCACATCCTTCAGGTAGATGTAGACGAACAGCACGTAGCTTTTGCCCGGGAACATTTCACTGACTTCGGCGCGCCTGCCGGGGTGGGCCGCTTCGTAGTCCAGGCCCAGTTGTTTCATCTTCTTTTCGAGGGCGCGGGTCCGCGCGAGGGGATCCATGTCGGCGGCCAGGGCTCCCAGCACCTCGGGCGACACATCCCGGTAGCTCTCGGTGATGCGCACCGTGTAGCCGACCGCCGGAAATTCCGCCCCGAAGTCAGCGGCGGAGAAACCTTCGTTCAGGTAATCGTGTTCTGCGCTGCTCGCGTCCCGGATGGCGCGGAAAACGCAGTGGTGGTTGGTCAGGATCAGACCCTGGTCCGAGACGAAGAATCCCGTGCACCCCCCCAGCTTGACGATCCCATCCACCAGGCTCAGGCCATCCGGATTGAAGATGGCCGTCGCTGGAATCTCAAGGCCCACAGCCTCCAGATCCAGATTGCCCAGCTCGCTCATGGGGTACATGCCTGCCCCGGCGAACGCGGAACCCTGGAGCAGCACCGTGACCATCAAGGTCATGATCCACAATTTCATGATTTTCCCTTCACCTCAGGGATGATGCCACCTGGTGGAAAAACGTCAGGGACTCGGGATTGGCCACCGCCTCCAGATTGTCGATATCGCGACCCGCCAAAATCCGTTGCACCACCGTTTCCATCAGCTTCCCGCTGCGGGTACGGGGCAAGGCGGGGGCCGTCATGATCAAGGCCGGGACATGCCGCGGCGAGGCCATCCTGCGGATCGTTGTCTTGAGTTCGGTGGCCAGCTCCGGGGTCAGGGTTATTCCCTCGCGCAGCGTCACGAACAGGATAACCCGCACGTCTCCCCGCCTTGGCTGCCCCACGACCAGGCTGTCGAGCACTTCTTCACACAGCTCGACCACCCGGTAGATTTCCGCCGTGCCGATCCTCACACCGCCGGGGTTCAGCACTGTATCAGAGCGCCCGTGAATGATCAAACCCCCGCCGGGCGTGATCTCCGCATAATCCCCGTGGCACCAGCGGCCCACAAAGCGGGTGAAATAGGCTTCGCGGTAGCGGATCCCGTCGGGGTCGTTCCAGAATTTCACGGGCATGCTGGGAAAAGGACGCGTGCAAACCAGCTCGCCCTTGGCGCCGGTGATGCTCCTGCCGTTCTCGTCATAGACCTCGACCTTCATACCCAGGCCCGCGCATTGCAACTCACCCCGGCGCACCGGCAACACCGGACACCCCAGGGCAAAGCAGGAAATAATATCGGTGCCGCCGGAAATGGAGCTCAGCTGAAGGTCTCTTTTGACGTGCTCATACACATAGTCGAAGGTTCCCGGCGCCAGAGGGGACCCCGTGGACAAAACCGCTTTCAGGGCCCCGAGGTCGACCCTATCGCCGGGCCGCAGGCGGAACTTCCGGCAGGCGGCAAGCCAGCGGGCGCTCGTGCCGAACACCGTGATCCCCAGTTCGGCCGCCAATTCCCAGAGCACCAGTCTGGGCAACACCGGGCTGCCGTCATAAAGGACGATCGTCGTTCCACTCGCCAGGCCCGAAACCAGCCAGTTCCACATCATCCAACCGCAGGTCGTGAAGTAAAAAAACCTGTCGTCCGGACCCAGGTCACAATGAAGCTGATGTTCCTTCAGGTGCTGCAGCAGGGTGCCGCCCGCGCCATGAACCATGCATTTGGGAAGCCCGGTGGTTCCGGACGAAAACATGATGAAAAGAGGATGGTCAAAAGGGAGACGAACATAGGCCGGGGTCGCCGAGCTTGCCGGAGTACCGTACTCGTCCCAGTCCATCATCCCCGGGGGAAGATCAGCATCCCTGGCCGGATACGGCACCTGGACCAGGCGCACCAGCGAATCAAGATTCCGCTGCAGGTGTTCCACCACGGACTTCACCAGGATTGTCTTGCGCCCGTACAGGTAGCCGTGGCAGACGAAGAGCACCTTGGGCGCGATTTGCCCCAGACGATCCATCACTCCCTGCGGCCCGAAATCGGGCGAGCAACTGGACCACACCGCTCCCACGGTGGCCGCGGCGAGCATGGCCGCCACCGACTCGGGGATGTTGGGCAAAAACCCCGCAACCCGGTCGCCGGGCTCAACGCCGTCGGCCTTCAGGGCGGCCGCCACGCGGGCCACCTCACGGCGCAGACGGCCGCGGGTCCATTCCTGTTGCCGGCCATCTTCGGCCCTGAAGACGATGACCACCTGCTGGTCGGGGCCCTGGAGCATGTTTTCCGCGTAGTTCAACCGCACCCCGGGAAACCAGCGTGCGCCCAGCATCGCTTGCGGATCTTCCAGAACCACATCCCCGGGACCGTCGCCCACCACCCCGCAAAATTCCCAGACCTGACGCCAGAAGGCGGCGGGGTTGTCCACAGTCCAGGCATGCAGTTGCCCGTAATCCGCGAACGTTCGTCCCGCCTCCCGGGCCAGGCCGGCGGCAAAAGCCGTGATCCGGGCTGCGGCAACACGCTCGGGCGAAGGCTCCCAGACAATTTTCCCCACGGCTTTTTTCACGGCCTTGTTCCGGAAGCAGGCAACACCGCGCCGGTCACTTCACCGAAGCCCAGATAAAGGTCGTCCCGCCGGCAATGCCCGGTCATGGTCACCCGGTCTCCATCGGCCAGAAACTTGCGCGAGCCGCCGCCGGGCAGGGTCAACGCTTTGGTGCCGCGCCAGGTGATCTCCAGCAGGGAACCGAAGCTGTCCTTCTCGGGACCGCTGATGGTGCCGGAGGCCAACAGGTCGCCCGTGCTCAGGTTACAGCCCGTGCTGGTGTGATGGGCAAGCTGCTGGGCCATGGTCCAGTAAAGGTGCTTGAAGTTGCTGCGACAGATGGTCAAGGCCCGGTCCTCATCCGCAGCCACCAGATCGACCTCCAGGGCGATGTCGAAGGTACGGCGGTCCTGCTCCCGCAGGTAGGGCAGAGGCTGGGGGTCCTGCTCCGGGGCGGCGCAGGCAAAGGGTTCAAGGGCCTCGAGAGTCACCACCCAGGGAGAAATGCTGGTGGCGAAATTCTTGGCGTTGAAGGGGCCGAGAGGCTGGTATTCCCACTTCTGGATATCCCGCGCGGACCAGTCGTTGACCAGCACCAAACCGAAGACATGATCCAGGGCCTCGTCGATGCCCACGGGCACGCCCTGATCGCTGCCGCCTGAGACCAGGAAACCCATTTCCAGCTCGAAATCCAGCAGCCGGGTGGGTCCGAACACGGGAGCCTGGCCCTCGGCCGGCGAAGTCTGGCCGCAAGGACGCACCACGTCCGTGCCCGAAACCACCAGGGAGCTGGCGCGGCCGTGATAGCCCACCGGCAGATGGAGCCAGTTGGGCATCAAGGCGTTATCCCGGCCCCGGAACATGATGCCGACGTTGGTGGCGTGCTCGCGGGATGAATAGAAATCGGTGTAGTCGCGGACCATCGCCGGCAGGTGCATGGTCACCGCAGCGGCAGGCAACAAGGCGCGGCCGCGCAACACGGCATCGTCCCTCAAGGTGGGCTCATCTTCCCGCAGGAGACCGTGGATCAGCAGGCGCACAAGCTGTCGCTGGGCGGCCGGACAGGCCATGAACCGGTTCAGGGCCGGCTCGCTGAAGGTTGCCGAAGGCAAGCCCGCATCGGCCAGCAGTCCGGTGTCCTCGATGACCGAAAGGTCCAGCACCATGTCCCCGATCCGGACACCGACCCGCCGCCACTCCTCCGGTTTGGGACTGAAGATTCCGTAGGGAAGATTGTAGAGGGGAAAAGGGGAATCTTCCGGCACCGGCACGAACGAGCGCGCCTTGAGATCAACGGGTGACGGCATGGTCGTCCTCTCGGTTGAGGGTTCGGGAATCAGACCGCTTTCCAGGAGCGCAAATCGGCCACGGGCTCGGCAAAGGAACAACTCCCGAATCCGTGCAGGAACAAACGGCGCAAGCGGGCAATCTCGGCGACGGAAACCCGATGATCCCGCCACGAGAAATCCCCGTCGCCGAAGGCAAAAGCCCCCGGGTCGGTTTCCGACACGCAGGCCTCCAGATCGCGCGGGTCATGCCCCCCGGCAAAGGCCAGCATCCCCGCCCCGAAAACGTTGATGAAGCCGTGCATCATCACCTCGGGGTCGTGCGACCGGTGCCGCAGAGGATGATGCAACCCCGCGGTGCATTTCAAGGGCACTTTTTCCCGGGCGCAGGCGACCAACACCGCCGCCACCCGGTCAGGCGAAGGGAAGGCCTCAGGAGTCAATCCACCGCAGCGAAGCTTGGCTGCGGGTCGGGGCGTCCGGGCCGGAGCATCACCGTGCCGGGCCATCGCCCGCGCCAGCGCGGCAATCACCAGCTGGTCGTCACCGCCCTGCGGCAACTCCAGGTACACCGTTGGGGCCTGCAGCCCGGCGGCCACCAGGGCTTCCCGCAGAACCTCCAGATAATGGTCCAGATCGGCAGGGCTGTGGCAAACCTCCCGCGGCAGGGGGCACTCCAGGGCCTCGACATTCACCGCGCCTGTTTGCCGGTCCGCAAACGCCCTCACTCCAGCGCCCTGATCACGCAGGGCCTCCAGATTGGCTTGCGCCCCCCCGCGATCCCCCACCAGAAGGGCATAGCGCCAGTCCGCGGCGAAGCCGCCATCCTCAAGGGCCGCGGCCAGTTCCTCCAGCCGGGAGGCGGGCACGATGAAACGCCCCAGCATCCAGGCCTCGGCACCCGCCACCTGGCCGGCATATTCTGCAACCGCCGCCGACATGGGCAACCCCGCGGGGGGAAACAGTCCCGCGTAATCGATCAGCTGCGTCATGAATGCCCGGAGCGCCTGCTGCACCTATTCGTTTCCTTCCAGCCATGAGTTTCCGTACTGCCGGTCTTCGCTGGGCAGGGCGACTGCGGCCACCTGCAGGGGAGCGAAGGCATCGAGCATCACGGCCAGCTCGGCGGTTTTTTCCGCCCCGATCGAGGCCTCCGTGCGGCCCGGCTGGGGCCCGTGGGGCAATCCGTCCGGATGCAGCGTCAGGGAACCGAGGGCTATGCCGTTGCGGCTCATGAACTCGTCGTTGCAATAGTAAAGCACTTCGTCGGTCATGACGTTGGAATGATTGTAGGGCGCGGGCACGGCCGCGGGATGAAAATCGTATAGCCGCGGCACGAAGGAGCAGATCACGAACCCGTCACCCGCAAACGTCTGGTGCACCGGTGGCGGCTGGTGCAGGCGGCCCACGATGGGTTCGAAATCATGGATGTTGAAAGCCCACGGAAAATAGTAGCCATCCCAGCCCACGGTATCGAAGGGGTGGTGGTCCAGAATGACCCGGCGGCAAACGTCCCCGGTGAGGGTGATGATCTCGAAGTCCCCGGTCTCGTCGTGGACCTCCAACTGGCGCGGCGGTCGGATATCCCGCTCACAGAAAGGACTGTGCTCCAGCAACTGCCCGTGCTTGTTGCGGTAGCGCTCGGGCGTGCGGATCCGGCCCCGGCTCTCGATGATCAGGTGGATCTGCTCGGTGCTGTCGGGCACCAGACGATGGATGATGCCGCGGGGAATGACCAGGTAATCACCCTCCCGATAATCCAGGGTGCCGAACTGGGATTCCAGACGGCCGCCGCCACGGGTGACGTAGACCACCTCGTCCGCCTGGGCGTTGCGGTAGAAAAACGGATCCGCGGCCCGGGGCCGGACCAGGAACAGGGCCACGTCCCGGTTGAAGACCAGGGGCACGCGATCCTTCACGGGGCTGGGACCGCCTTCCAGCTCATGGGTTCTCAGATGCCGCATCCCCCACCTCGCGTCGGGATCGGGCTCGGCAACCAGGGGACAGCGCCATGCCGTCGTGATGGATTTTACCGTCGTGGGCCTGCGCAAGGTGTAGAGCAGGGATTGCAAACCCGTGAAACCCAGGTTTCCCATCAGGTGTTCGTAGTGCATGCCCCCATCCGGCTTGGGAAAAACGGTATGCCGCTTGGGGGGGATTCGGCCGAGCCGATGGTAAAAGGGCATGGCGAAATTCCTTTTGAGCTAAAGATTGCCGCGCAAAGCCTGCTCATGTTCGATGGTCTCGAACAGGGCCTTGAAGTTGCCTTTGCCGAAACTGTTGCTGCCCTGGCGCTGAATAATCTCGATGAACAGCGTGGGACGATCCTGGACCGGCCGGGTGAACAGTTGCAACAGATAGCCGTTTTCATCACGATCAACCAGGATGCCCAACGCACGCAGGCGGTCGCGATCCTCCCGGATCTCACCCACCCGGTCCCAGAGATTGTCGTAGTAACCGCCGGGCACCGCCAGGAACTCCACGCCGTTGCCGCGCAGGGCCGTGATGCTCTCCAGAATGTCCCGGCTGGCCAGGGCGATGTGCTGCACCCCGGCGGTCATATTGGCCTCGATGTATTCCTGGATCTGGCTCTTGCGGCGGCCGTCAGCCGGCTCGTTGAGGGGAAACTTGACCACGCGGTCTGCCGAGGCCACCACCGTGCTGCGCAGAGCGGTGAACTCGGTGGAAATGTCCTTGTCGTCGTAGGACACGAAGCGGCTCAGGCCCAGGGTCCGGTCGTACCAGTCCACCCAGCGCTGCATCTGCCGGTCTTCCACGTTTCCCACCACGTGATCGACAAAAGTCAGGCCCGTGGCATGGCCCCGGATTTCACTGGGCCGGTAACCGGGCAAAAAACCCCGGTAGTCCCCGCGTTGAACCAGGGTATGGATCACTTCGCCGTAGGTTCTAATGGCCGCGACCTTGACCGTCCCCATGTCATCTTCGTAAAGACTGGGCGGCGATTCAGAAACTGCCCCGGCGGACACCGCGTGATCATAGGCGGCTGCGACGTCCGACACTTCCAGGGCGATGTCCCGTACCCCATCACCATGCAGGGTCAACCAGACATTCAAGGGATCGAGGTGGCGCAGGGCGGAGGTCAAGACCAGCCAGATATCACCCTGTCGCAAGACGTAGGATACCCGCGCACGATCACCCGTTTCGGGACCCCGGTAGGCCACCTGGTCAAAGCCGAAGGCTTTGCGGTAGTAGTAGGCGGCCTGCTTGGCGTTTCCCACCACGAATTCAATATGGTGGACCTTATTGACGATCTGAGCCATGGCACAATTCTCCCTAAAAAAATAATGACCGGTGTGGATGGACACGGTTAAGGGCGCGGGCGCGTTTTGTCAACAGGAGCAAATTGGCCCGAAAGATCTCCCACCCGGCTGCAATAAAGAATTCTTTATGTCAGGTTCGCACCCGGGCGGGCCTTCCCTGGGAGCGGCCCCACTGGTGAAATTGTCGGTTAAGTCGTGCCTGATCCTGCCGATAACCTTGCCAACAAGGATTTCAGCGAAAGGATGATCATGGTCGACAAGCGCAGAAGGCATCGCAAGAATACGCCTCATCATGTCAAGGTCCTGGACAACGAATCCGGGCAGGTGCTGGGCCGCATTGTGGACATCACCAGCAGTGGGATGATGATCGTATCGGATCATGCCATCAAACCCGGCCAGGCCATGGTTATTCGCCTCAACCTACCGATCATGGTCCAGAACCGGACCGACATGGTCATCGAGGCCCAGAGCGTCTGGTGCAACCAGGACCAGAACCCCCGGTTCTTCCGGGCGGGATTCAAGTTCTCCAATATTTCCGGCGAGGATGGATATCTCCTGGAGGAAGTCATGCTCAGGTTCAGCCTGGTGGGTTGACACAAATATATAGAGACAATATTTCCGCCGCCGGCCAAGCGGCGGGCTCCCGACAGCGACTTCTGTTTGAATAAATATGAGTGTTTGTGGTTAAATTCCCCGGTTGCTTCATAGGCCTTATAACCGGGGGAAAATCCCATGCTCTCGAATCCTGTCCTGATCTGGTTTTTGGCCGGTCTCGTCCTGATCATCAGCGAATTCATGATTCCCGGAGTCATCCTGGTCTTCTTCGGTGCGGGCGCGTGGGTTACGGCATTGTGCACCCAGCTGGGCATCACTCCCAACACAAGCTCCCAACTGCTCCTGTTCGCGGCCGCTTCCGTGTTGCTGCTGGTCTTTCTCCGCCGGCGCTTTCGTGATGGATTCCTGGGCAAGGTCAATGAATCCGGGATCACCACCGACAATATCGACGACGAAGTCGGGGGCAAAGTCATTGTGCAGGACGATTTGGTGCCGGGTGAAAAAGGGCATGTCGAATTCAAGGGCGCCACGTGGCAGGCCTTGAGCGAGGTGCCCCTGGCTGCCGGAGCCACCGCCATCATCGTCGCCCATGAGGGCATCACCTTGATCATCAAACCTGAGTAATCAAAATCGGGCAGGGGGCGACGCAAGCCCCTGGGAGGTTGAACATGGCTGGAACCATTATCACTGCCGGGATCGTGATCCTGGTGATCATCACCCTTATGAACACCGCCCGCATCGTTCCGCAGAAAAGCGCCTACATCGTGGAAAGGCTGGGCAAGTATTCGAAGACCCTCCAGGCGGGATTCCACATCCTGGCCCCGTTCCTGGACCGGGTCGCCTACAAGCATTCGCTGAAGGAAGTGGCCGTCGACGTGCCGCCGCAAACCTGCATCACGCGCGACAACATCACCGTGGATGTGGACGGTGTGCTCTACCTGCAGGTGATCGACCCGGTCAAGGCCAGTTACGGCATCGAGAATTTCCTGTTCGCGCTGGTCCAGTTGTCCCAGACCACCATGCGTTCGGAAATCGGCAAGCTGGAACTGGACAAGACCTTCGAGGAGCGCGAAGCCATCAACCACTCCATCATCGCCGCGGTGGACAAGGCTTCGGACCCCTGGGGCGTCAAGATCACCCGCTATGAGATCAAGAACATCCACCCGCCCCAGACCGTGCGCGACGCCCTGGAGAAGCAGATGCGCGCCGAGCGCGAGAAGCGGGCCTCCATCGCCCAGTCCGAGGGCGAGCGTCAGTCCCTGATGAACGTTTCCGAAGGCACCAAGCAACAGGCCATCGCCATCTCCGAGGGCGAGAAGATGAAGCGGATCAACGAGGCCGAGGGCCGGGCGAAGGAAATCGAACTGGTCGCCATTGCCACCGCCGAAGGAATCCGCAAAATCGCCGAAGCCATCCAGATGCCCGGCGGCAGCGAAGCGGTAAACCTGCGCGTGGCCGAGCAGTACATCATACAGTTCGGAAACCTGGCCCGCGAGAGCAACACCATGATCATCCCCACCAACATGAGTGACGTGGGCGGGGTGGTCGCGTCGGCGATGAAGTTGATCAAGAAGGTCTGAGCGCCGACCTTCCGTGTTGATAGGGAAAGCCCCGGCCAAGGCCGGGGCTTTCTTGACGAAACGGGGAAAAGCGGGCCGCACCCCACAGGGCGCCAGAAAGCCTACGACCGCCTGGGGGCGGCAGCCCAGCGCCCGGGCCTGCCCGTCGGTCGCCCCCGGCGGGATGACGGCCGTCTGCCGGTGGGCTCGCTCACGGTATCGGGCCTGAAACCCTCAACCTGGCGTTGCGGAATCCGGGCACCGATCATTCGTTCAGTAGCCTTCAGCCAACGATGATCACTGCCGGTCACAAAGGTGCACGCCACGCCGGCCGTTCCCGAGCGACCGGTGCGTCCGATGCGGTGGGTATAGGCATCGGGGGTGTTGGGAACATCGAAGTTGATGACATGGGAAACGCCGCTCACGTCAATGCCGCGGGCGGCGATGTCCGTGGCCACAAGGATGTCGAAGCGGTGGGAACGGAACCCGCGCATGGCCTGATCGCGTTTGGCCTGGGACATGTTCCCCTGCAGGCCGATGGCCCGGTAGCCCGCCTTGCTCAACTGGTCCGCCAGGCGCTTGGCGCGGTGTTTCGTGCGGGTAAAGACGATGGCCGTGCTGCATTCGTCGAGGGCAAGCATATACTCCAGCAGGTCGCGCTTGCGATCCTCGGCCACCAGGACCAGATCGTGATCGATGGTGTCCGCAGGCCCAGCGACGGCCAGTTCGACCACGTGGGGATCATGCAACAGGTCGTCGGCCAGATGGCGGATTTCCCGCGGCATGGTCGCCGAGAACAGCATGTTCTGCCGCTGGGCGGGCAGGGCCGCCAGGATTTTCCGGATATCCGGCAGAAAACCCATGTCGAACATATGATCGGCTTCGTCCAGGACAAGTGTTTCCACTCCGCCGAGGCGCAGCTGACCCTGTTCCAGCAGATCCAGGACCCGGCCCGGACACCCGACCACGATTTCCGTCCCTTGCCTCAGGGCATACACCTGATTGTAGGCCGAAACTCCACCGTAGATGGTGACCATTTTCACCTGAGTGAACTTGGACAGCAATTGGATTTCGGTCGCGATTTGCTTGGCGAGTTCGCGGGTGGGCGCCAGCACCAGGGCCCGCGGCCCCCGGCGCTTTTCCCGCAGAAGGCGGTTCAGCAACGGCAACGCGAACGCCGCCGTCTTGCCCGTGCCTGTCTGGGCCAGGCCCATGACGTCACGGCCGGCCAGCCCTGCCGGGATGGTCTCCACCTGGATGGTCCGAGGAGAGGTGAAGCCGGCATTCTGGATGCCGCGCAGCAGTGAGGGATGCAGCCGAAACTGGTCGAAACCGGCCGGCGTTTTGGTTTTCATATTTGACATAGAGAGTTGGTCTCCACCGCCTGCGTCCAGGACAAACCTGTACGACACGGTTAAATTTCCGACCCGAACAACAGTGAGGGGGCAAGAGAGAATCGCATGCGGCGTGACCCGGTTTGGGTGGGGGCCCTGTTGTTCGCCGCTGCCGGCAGGGAGCCGGCTTTCGTTAGCGAGGGCAAGGTAGCGGCGCAGCGACCATTCCGCCAGGAATCATTTCCGGAAGGCCATGCGGGATTTCCCGGATGGTATCAGACAACCCTCACATAGCAGCCCTTGCCTTCATCCTCGGCAGGCGTAAACCCCAACTTGCGCAAGTACTTGCGGTGAGCGGTCACCTCGGTCTGGGCCAGAAAGCGTCTCACGCCCTCCTGGTTGATCACCCTCGGCCAGGAACGGTAAAAATACTCTGCACAACGAAAATCGCGGTAAGAGGGCACAACATAGTCCAGGACCACGGTGAGCGTTTCGGCGTCCCGGCGCCGGCAGACCACCAGCCCCACCGGGAGCATGTCCCTGAGGATGAAAACCACCGCTGGGGCCTCCTGCCTGTCCAGATCAAAACCGGGAAAAAACCGGTCGATATCCTCGGCATGAAATTCCAGGAACCGCCGCAGATAGCTGTTTTCGGGGCTCCCGATCGCCAACAATTCGAAAGCCTCGCTGCGACCCGGCTGCATTTTCAGAAGAAAAATGATGTTGATCACGGCAATGTAACCGTTGACCGCCAGGACAGGATAGATGCCCAACAACCCGCCGTAGACGGCAAAGGTCAGCGCGCCCACCAGATTCAAAGCCCGCAGGCGGGCCAGGGACTTCATGCTCAACGACAGGGCCACCAGCGCGGAGGCCAGGTAGCCGAGGATTTCAACCCAGCTCATCTCGTTTCTCCCGGGGGAGCAAGGAAAGGGTACGCGCCTGCCTGCTCAAAAACAGGATTGCCGCAGCCGCACGTCATGGTAATATGGATCATCAGAATTTTCGGACAAGCCCATGACCTGAAGTGAGCTCTCCATGAACAGAATGTGGAAATCCTCCCTGATCATCATCTGCTTTGCTTTCCTGCCCGCCTTTTGTGGTTGTGGCGATGACAACGTCCACCCCCGGCTGGACGACGGTATCGTCGGCCAGGTGACCGACGGCGCCGGCAACCCCGTGGCCGGTGCGGCCATTGGCCTGGTGTTCAACACCCAGGCCCCGGACCCTTTCGCCAAACCCTCCACGGGCCTCACCTTCGACATGCCTGACGCAGGCCATCTCAAGGTGATGATCCTTAACGCCGCCGGTGAAACGGTCCGGATTCTGGTCGATGAGGAATCCCCCGCGGGAAACCATTCCGTTTTCTGGGACTCCCGGGTGGCGACGGGAGACCTGGCCCCCAACGGACCTTACAGCATGGTGGTGGAAGTCCAGCAGCAGGAAATAGCCAGCGCCTACATTCTTATTTCGAACCAGGGCGTCGAAACCCTTTTCGAACGGGCCAACGCCACGACCGATGCGGAGGGATACTTCAGGATTCCCAGGGATCTGGTCCCCACCGGAGTGACCCTTCCCGTGCCCATCGGCGGCGAATTGATCGACCAGGTGATTTCCCTTGAAGTGACCGTCGAGGCCGCCCGGATATCCGGCCAGGGGACCGTCTACGTCCAACGAACCATCACCCTGCCGGCGTCGTGGGAAATTTTCACGGTGGATATTTCCCTGCACTGATATTGTCCGTTGTGCCTCGGAAATTGTGTCCGCCGTGCTGGGATATGGCGACACAGGTACTCCAGGCAGGTATAACCCCTTGTATCATGGCGTCATGGAGGCCCGGGAGCCATGG
>CAZJGK010000018.1:0-21761 GCA_964545545.1 uncultured Fibrobacteraceae bacterium
GAATTGAAGGAGAACAGGCGCGGGGTGGGTGTGGGGAAAACCCGCCCACAGCCGGTGCAGCACAATTCGCCGGAAAATTCCCGCACCAAATCACCGTCGGCCGAGCGCAGCACCACCTTGCCCGCTCCCTGGGCCAGGGCCATCTCCACACCCTCGATGAACCGGGCCCGGACCTTGGCGGCCAGGTTCAGGCGGTCGACCACGACCAGACAATCATTGGTGGCGCCAGGCGGCGACAATTGTTCCGGGTTCTCCAGGCGCAGGACCTCGTTCCCCATCACCACACGCTGAAAGCCCTGGGCCAAAAGGGGTTCCCACCACCCGACAGCCCCGCTTCCGGAAGTAAGGGTCAGCGGGTAGCAGACCATCACCAGTTCGCCCTCGGCCATTTCCTTGCGGATCTTGCGCCAGATGCCGGCGGGAGTCTCGCGCATGACCGTCACCTTGCAGTCGGGGCAGACGATCTTCCCCACCCGGGCCCACAGTACGCGCAGGTAGTCGTTGATCTCGGTCACGGTGCCCACGGTGCTGCGGCCGCTGGTCACGGCATTTCGCTGCTGGATGGCGATGGCCGGACTGACACCCTCGATCCAGTCCACGTCCGGCTTGGGTAAACGTTCGAGAAACTGGCGCGCATAGGTGGAAAGGGATTCCACGTAGCTGCGCTGGCCTTCGGCGTACAGGGTATCGAAAACGAGGCTGGATTTACCCGACCCCGACAGACCAGAAACCGCGGTCATCACCCCGCGGGGAAAATCAACGTCGATGTTCTTGAGATTGTGCTGGCGGGCGCCTTTGATTCTGATCCAGTCTGACACGATGATTTCCGTTTCGCGCAATTCGGTCTCACAAGATCAGGCGGCCGGAAAACCCCTTTCCGACCTGACCTTCAAGGATAACAAAGGTTTCGCCCACAGCCAATGTGATTTAACTTGGAAGCCTGAAGTCACCCCGAAAGGACCCGCTATGCCCGACGAATTCGAACAGCTGCTGAGAACCATCCACACCCTGCGCAGCCCCGGCGGCTGTCCCTGGGACCGCAAACAAAACCTCGTGAGCGCCGCGCGCTATCTGTTCGACGAAGCCGCCGAACTGGTCGAGGCCGCCCTCGCCGGCGACACCGCCGGAGTCCGCGAAGAACTGGGCGACCTGCTGTTCATGACCAGCTTCTGCTGCGAGATTCTCGGGGAGCAGGAACCCGTGGACATGCACGCCGTCGCCGCCGACGGCACCGCCAAGCTCATCCGCCGACATCCCCATGTTTTCGGCGACACTTCAGCCGCCGACACGACCGAGAGCCAGCGACAATGGAACGCCATCAAGGCCCAGGAGAAACGGGCCCGGGGCGAGGATCCCGACGCTGGATCAGTTCTCAAGGAACTCCCGGCATCGGTCGCCCCCCTGCATCTTGCCCACCACTATCAGAAGGACGCCGCCGCCGTCGGCTTCGATTGGCCCGATCTCACGGGAGTCACCGACAAAATCACCGAGGAACTTGCTGAGGTCCAGGAAGCCATCGACCGGAAAGACCAGAACCACATCGAGTACGAGATAGGCGATGTGCTGTTCGCGGTGGTCAATCTTGCGCGCAGGCTCAAGGTCCAGCCCGACATGGCCCTGCGCCGGGCCAACAACCGGTTCCGTGACCGCTTTCACCTGGTGGAAGAGGATTTCCGCGCCCGGGGGATTCCGTTGCAGGATGCTTCCCTGGCCGAGATGGAAGCCTCCTGGCAGCGGGCCAAAGGCATTCTGGCCGCCGAACAGACCTAGTCCGGGCATCCGTCCTGGTCGTCGATCCCGTTGTAGTTTTCGGGTTCGTCGGGGCAGGCATCCTTGAGGTCCGGAATACCGTCCAGGTCGTTGTCCAGATCAGGACAACCGTCGGTATCCTCGAACCCGTCCATATCCTCGGCCTGATCGGGACACTGGTCCAAGCGATCTTCCACCCCGTCACCGTCGGCATCCAGGACCTGGTCGGGACACCCGTCCTGGTCGTAGTTTCCGTTGAAGTTTTCGGGCTCGTCGGGGCACAGATCGTCCTTGTCGGGAATACCATCGCCATCGTTGTCCAAATCGGGAATCCCGTCTTCGTCCTGGAAGCCGTCGAAGTCCTCGGGCTCCAGGGGAGCGCCGTCCCGGACATCGGGAACACCGTCGCCGTCGTTGTCGTAGTCCGGGCAACCATCCTGGTCCTGGAACCCGTCCCGATCCTCGGCCACGGCCGGGCACCGATCCTTGCGATCGGGAATACCGTCACCGTCGCGGTCACGCCCGCCGAAGGAAAACTGGCGGCTGACCGCCACGGTCATGGACCATTCGGGAAAAGCGGGGAACCAGTCGGTGGCTTCGTCGTCCTGGCTCAGGCTCACCAGAAATTTGCCGTGCAGAGCCCACCCTTCCTCCAGGCCCCAGCGCAGGCCCGCACAGATGGTCTGGAGCTGCTCCTGGTCCGCAACGAACGGGTTGTCGATAAAACGGTCACGCATATATTCGACCCAAAGACTGGTCGCCGCGCTGCGAAATTCCACCGCCACACCCTGCTGAACCTGGTCATTGCCCATGTGCCCGCCCGAGGCGGCCGCGGAGGGATAGCGGGGCGGGGCGGGCTGCAGGCCCGATTCCGCCATGCCATATCCGGTATCCTCGGCCTGGTTCCAGGTGTGGGCGTAGTTGAAATGGATGCGCATCTCGGGCACCTGGCCATGCGTCCACAGGCGCAGCGTCAGGGCTCCCGTCGCACGGGGGGAAAAGACCCCTTCGCCCAGGCCCTGGTCCTTGTCCCCCAGCGGCAGGTTGCCGCCAAAGCCGACAGCCCCGTACAGCCACTCGCCCAGCAGACTGTGCCCACTGGCCGCCTGCCAGGTTCCATCGCCCCATCCCGAACCGGTCGCGGCAAGCCAGGCCTTGCCGCCGGACCAGCTGTGTCGGGGCACTTCGGCGCTGAGCGCCAGCCAGGGAAAAATATCGAGCTCGGTCTGTATCAGCTGATCCTTGATGGAGATCCGCTCCAGCTGTCCGTCCAGACGATAGACTGAAGTGAAGGAGCGCAGGCCCAAACCCACGGCGACCAGACCGTCGGGCAGAGGGACTGCGGAAAAGGTCCGCCCCAGCACCAGCGCATCCTGGGGCCGATCCAGGGCTACCGGATCCGCCGCGGTGCCTTGCGGCGAGGAGGCCAATCCGAGCACCGGGATCAGCAGCATACAAACCAGGACCCGGTTCAAGAGTTCGCCTCACCCTCCGTCGTGTCCTCCGCCTCCTCCTCTGCCGCATCCTTGGTCGCTTCCATGTCCTGCTCCGAGGTCGCATCATCTTCCCCGTCAGCAGCGGCCGGTTTCTTCGATTCATCCAGGTAATTGAGTTGCAGATCCATCACGGCCGCATCAATCACGCGCAGAATGTCCTCCGAGGTCTCGGTCCGGCATTTGACCTTGAGCATTTCCATGACATCGATAAAGAAGCGGGCCTGGTCCAGATCCCTCTCGATTTTGCCCGTGGCCGGGTTCTGCATCTTGCCCAGGCTGGCCATGGCCAGACTCTGGTATTGGGTGGCCAGGATCATCAAGGTGCGATCGTGCTTGTCGAATTCCTTATTGCTCATGACTCCTCCTTAACCCGGTTTTCTCAGAAAATTCCGGGTCGACATGGTCCACGGGATCGAATTCATCGTTGATCGACCCCACAACGGTTTCCATCAGGTCCTCCAGGGTGACCAGGCCAAGGGACCGTCCTTGCGGACTGGTCACCACGGCCAACTGGGTACCCTGACTGCGCAATTCCTCGAAAAGTTCGTACGGGGACATGCGCTCGTCCACCAGCAAAAATTCGTGTCGCAACTCGTGCATCACCGGCAGGGCATGGTCCTCGCGCGGCAGGAACAGAAGATCCCGAATCGACACGTAGCCCAACAGTTCCCCGCCTTCATCGATGGTCAGTGGCAAACGGCTGAAACCCGAAGTGGCCGCCAGTTCCAGGCATTCCGACACGGTGGTGGCCCGCGTAATGGTAACCAGATTTTCCAGGGGTTGCATGATGGCGGTCAGATCCAGGCCCGCCAATTTCAGGAAACGATCCACCAACTGGGAGAAGCGTTCCTCGTGTCCACCCGGAACCGCATAGCTCAGCAGCAGGGCCGCCAGACTGCGCCGGTCAAAGCCCCCGTGGTCCCGGCTCGGGGGCAAGACCCGCCGCCAGGCCGCCGAGTACAGGGCCAGAATCATCCTGACCGGCCAGAGAATGACCTTGGCCGCCGCCAGAGGCAAGACCGAGACAAGCATCAGGCGCTCAGGGAATTCCCGGTACAGGATCTTGGGCAGAATCTCGGCGAATAAAATGACCAGCACCGAAACCAGGATGACCGCCAACCATTCGCTCTCGGGGCCCAGGCGCGTGGTTACCGCCACGGTCACCAGGGCGCTGAACACGACATTGAACAGATTGGTTCCTATCAGGCAGGTCAAGATGGTGTCCTCGATCTGGTCCAGCATTCTTTCCACCAAGGCCGCGGTGCGGCTGCCCGGATGAGCATTCCGCAACCGGCGCACGCGCGCGCGGCTGACACTCATCACTCCGGTTTCCGTGCCGGAAAAAAATCCGCCGCCGAAAAGACAGCAGACCCCCACGACAAACACGACCGACAGTGGCCAGGGTGTGGCGCTCACGGCTCCACCTCCGGGTTCCCGCCACCTGAGTCGACCAGGCGGACGACCTCGATGCTGTCCACCCGATGACCGGTCATTCCCCGCACCTTCAGCCGCACCCCGTCGTATGTCACCTCGTCGCCGAGCTTGGGCATCCGTCCCAACCTGGCCATCAGGAACCCCGCGAGGGTCACGTAGTCGCGGCTGGGCGGCAGGGCGATGCCGCATTCATCTTCGAAATCCCGACTATCGATCCTCCCATGCACAAGCCAGCGCCCGGAGCCCAGGGGGATGACTTCCTGTTCCGTACCGGCCGCATCGGCCACCTGTCCCAGCAAGGCATGCAGGCAGTCAGCCATGGTGACAATGCCCGTAAAATCCCCGTGTTCATCCACCACGGCCACCAGATGGGTTTGGCCGCTGCGCATCTCGGCAAGCAGAGCCGCCACATCCTTGCTCTCGGGCACGAACATCAACGGACGCAGATCCCCCGCCAGGGGATGCCGGGAATCGGGAGCGCCGCCCAGCAGATCCTTCAGGTGAAAAAGACCTTCGAGACGTTCCCCCTGCTCGTCGAACACAGGGTAGCGGTTGAACCCCGCGCGCCGGGCGGTCGCCAACACATGTTTGAGCGACATGCCGCGAGCCAGGGTGACCACCTCGGTGCGGGGGGTCATGATATGCAGGACTTCCAACTCTCCCAGTTCGAGCAGGCGCGCCAGGGAACGTCCTTCGGTTTCATTGAGGGCGCCGTCCTGCACGGCCAATTCACACGCCGTCCGGAGTTCGTCCAGGTTCAAGGGCAGGGATCCCGTCCGGTCCCAGGGGAAAAGCCCCACGACCAACCGCACCAGCTTGCCCACCAGAACCAGCACCGGACTGGTCAGGCGCAACCAGAAACGCAGGGGGGCCTGAACGGCCAGGGCAATACCCAGGCGCTTGTTCAAGGCGATCATCTTGGGGGTGATCTCACCGCACAGCAGCAAGCCGAGGGTGATGACCGGCACCGCCAGCGCAACACCGCGCGGGCCGGTGTGGGCGAGGATCAGGCTGGTCGCCAGCACGCTGGCGGCAGAATTGACCAGCAGATTCCCGATCAGCAGGGCCGACAGCAGATCATGGGCCTGATGCAAAAGACGGGCGACCTGGGCCCCGGACCGGCCGTTTTCCGCGGTCAGCTTGGCGATCTCGTTGCGGCGCAGGGAAAAATACGCCGTCTCGGCACCCGAAAAGGCAGCCGACATTAACAGCAGCGCAATCAGCAACAGGATTTCCACGAAAGGGTCTGCTCTCTTTCCCGGCGGCGGATTCCTACACAGGTTCGCCGCCGATATATTTGGGCATCTGCGCCGGGAACAAGAATGAGGGCACAGGGGGAACGCGGCAACCAGAACTTGCCAGGATCCCGGCCGATCATCATTATCTGACCGTGAATGACTCCACATTTCCTTGATTCCGGGAAGGCAGCATGTCCGAGACCCTGGTCATCCGTTTTGGTTCCCTGGGCGATTTGTGTCTGCTGGGCCGGGCCCTCGCTGAACACCGCGACGAGCGGAATTCCGGCCCGGCGGCATCCGCTGCCGAATCCGTCACTTTGGTCACCAAACCGGACTTCGCTGAACTGATGGGTCATGTGCGGGGAGTCGACACCGTCCTGACGCCTGCTGGCACCAGCGCCACGGATGTGGCCCGCCTGGCCCGGAGCCTCCAGGCGAAGAATTTCGACACCATCCTGGATGCGCACAACATCCTGCGCAGCCACCTCCTGCTGGGCCTCATGGGACGACGCCCCACACGTCGTCTGGCCAAGGACACCGCCGCGCGCTTGCTGTTTCTGCGCACCGGCAAAGGCATGGCTGTGCTTCAGCGCACCATGATGGACCGCTTCCAGAAACTCCTGGCCCTGCCCGACAGGAACCCCGGCGCGGCCATGACCGGCCACCGGTGCCCTCCCCTGGCGGATCTGGTCCCCGCTCCTGCGGCGGAAAGGAATGTGCTGGGCATCGCCCCCGGTGCCCAATGGGACAGCAAGCGGTGGCCCGCCGCCCACTTCTCCGCTCTGATTCATGGATTCCACCGGGAGAAACACGCGAGCATCCGCATCTTCCTGGGGCCCCGCGAGGAGGCCTGGTTCTCCGGTTCCGTTTTGCAGGCCCTGGCGGACCAGGGCCTGGCGGAAGTCGTCCGCGGGCGTTCCCTGGTCGAAGTCGGCAGGTTGCTTGCCGGCTGTCGCATCCTGGTCACCAATGACAGCGGCCTGCTGCACCTGGCCGAGGCCGTGGGCACCCCCGTCCTGGCTTTTTTTGGCCCCACGGTGCGGGAATTCGGATATTTTCCCCACCTGCCGGCAAGCCGGAGCCTGGAAACGAACCTCGCTTGCCGCCCCTGCTCCCGCAACGGGAAACGGCCCTGCCACCGGGGTGACCTGGCCTGTCTGGCTGAAATCCAACCGGCCACGGCCTTGACCACCTTGCTGGCCATGTGGTCGGATCCATCCCTGGCGGAAAAACCATGAACCCACCCGAAGCCAAAATTTTCCGGCCGCCCGGACCCTGGCTTCGCCTGTACCGCACGGTGAGCCCTGTCCTGTGTCAGGCCGTCAAGCTGGTCGCTCCCTTCTCGCCCAAACTGGCCGCCGGCATGGCCGGCAGGCGCGGTCTCATGGAACGCTTGACCGCCGCGGCCCCCCGTCTTCAGGGTTGCATATGGTTCCACGTCACCAGTGTGGGGGAATACGAGCAGGCCCGCCCGATCATCACCGCGGTGCGCGCGGAGTATCCAGGGCGACCCATCGTCGTCACCCATTTTTCCCCCTCGGGCATGACCTACGCCGCCCAGCGACCCTGCGCCGATCTGCATGATTTCTTGCCCCTGGATCATCCCCGCCTAATGGACCGACTGGTCCGGGCCTGGAATCCCTCCCTGCTGGTTTTCGTCAAATTCGACTGCTGGCCCAACCAGGTCCTGGCGGCGGACCGGCACCAGGTTCCGGTGCTCCTGTTGGCCGGTTCCCTGCAACCCTCCAGCGCTCGACTCAAACCGGGCGGCCGCCCGTTGTTCCACGACGTGTTCAACCGCTTCAGTCACCTGGGCGTCTGCACTCCCGAGGACAGGAACCGGTTTCTTCACCGGCTGCACATCACCGTCCCGGTAACCGTCACCGGGGACACCCGCGCCGAACAGGTCATTCTGCGCTATGAAGCCTCCGCCGACACCGACGTGGCCCGCACCCTCCAGAATCTGGGCGGGCGGATTCTGGTGCTCGGCAGCACCTGGCCTCCCGACGAAAAACTCTGGTTGCCGATCATGGGCCAGCTCCTGGATTCCCACCCTGATCTGCGCATTGTGCTGGCGCCCCACGAACCCCTGCCCGACCGGTTGCAAGACCTGGAAACGACCCTGAAGGGGCAAGGCCTTGGCCATGTGCGCCTGAGCGCCCTGGCCTCAGGGGCCGCGGTCACCGGGGTCCGGGTCATCCTCGTCGATTCCATCGGCGTGCTGGCCGAGATCTATCGCGCCGGGCATCTGGCCTATGTCGGCGGCAGTTTCACAACCGGGGTTCACAACACATTGGAGCCGGCCATTGCAGGCATGCCCGTCATGTTCGGCCCCGTGATCGGCAACGCCGAAGAAGCGGGACGCATGGTCCGGCTCAAGGTCGGATTTGTCCTGCGCAAGCCCGCCGAAGCCCTGGCCACTGCGGGAAAACTGCTGGCGGATCCTGATCTTCTGCACCACCTTGGCCATCAGGCGCGCCAGGTGGTCCTGGACCAGCGGGGCGCCACGGAACGCAGCATGAAAGTGATCCGTCCCTATCTGGCCGCCAGCCGGCGCCCCAAGGACCAGGAACCCCGCTAACCGGAGGACAGCATGCGCCCCGACGCCGCCCGTGACCAACGTGTCCAGCCCGCATCCAGAATCGACGGCGCCGCCGCCCGCTGGCATATGCCCGTGGCCCCGCGCCCCCGCTTCATCCAGCTGGAGACCGTCACCAAGTGCAACGCCAAGTGCCCGTTCTGTCCCCAGAACGAGATCGTCCGCGACCCCGCGCGCATGCCGGAATCCACCTGGCGGAAAATTGTCGACGACAGCCGCGGCTGGGGCGTCACCTACCGCCCGTTCCTGACCAACGAACCCTTCGTGGACAACCGGATGCCCGCCATGGTCCGTTACATCAAGGACAACGACCCGACTGCCCGCGTGGAGTTCAACACCAACGGGGAACTGGTCACCGCCAAGCTGGGCCGGGAACTCCTGGAAGCCGGTGTGGACATCATGCGCTTTTCCATCGACGGGCTGAGCCGGGAAACCTATGAGCCCTCACGGGTCGGAATCGATTTCGACCGGGTCATGGCGCGGGTGCAGGGCTTTCTGGAGATGTGGGACAAGGGGGGGTACCGCGACACGGTTTTCACCGAAGTGCGCATGATCGAAGTTCCCGAAAACACCCATGAAGTCCGGGCCTACCGCGAATTCTGGGAGCCCAAGTGCAGCGAGGTCGTCGTCACCAAGCTCTACCAGTGGCCCTGGACCGGTCAAAAGCCCGCAGACGTCGTGCTCAAACCCTGCCTGAAGATCCTCGACGAGATGTTCTTCTACTCCAACGGCAACGCCACCATCTGTTGCTGGGACGTGCATGAAAAAGCCGTCATCGGCAATGTGAACCGCCAGAGCGTGCAGGAAATCTGGGATGGCTACGCGGCGCAGTGCCTGCGGGCTGTCCTGGACGATGGGCGCCGCGACCTGATCCACCTGTGCAGCCGCTGCAACGCCTACGGGGATTTCGATTTCGGGAAGTTTTCCGCCGGGGCCGATTGATCAGACGCCCGGCCGGTACGGTATGGGATCCTCGCAACCGGCAGCCGCAAAACCCCGCAGCCTGAGCAGGCAGCTTTCGCACTCCCCGCAGGCCTCCTCCTCGGCCGTATAACAAGACCAGGTCAGGTGCAGAGGCACGCCCAGTTCCCGGCCTCGGCGCACGATGGCCGTCTTGTCCATATGGATCAACGGCGTGAGGATGGACAGTCGGCCTCCCAGGCGCGTGCCGGCCTGCACCGCGTCCTGGAAGTGGGCGTAGAACTCCTCACGGCAATCAGGATACCCACTGCTGTCCTCCTCCACCGCACCGATGTAGATCTTCGTGGCCCCGATGACCTCGGCCCAGGAAACCCCGATGGCCAGGATATGGGCGTTGCGAAAGGGAACGTAGGTCGAAGGTATGGGAGCATCGGGCTGGGGCAGACCCTTTTCCAGGGGCTGGGAAGCATCCACCAGCGAGGAGCCTCCGATCTGTTTGAGATGCGTGATGTCCACCACCAGCTTTCTGGTCACTCCGTAGTGGGAAGCCAGTTCGTTGAAGGCACGCAGCTCACGGGCCTCGGTCCTTTGACCGTAGTTCAGATGCAGCAGGGCCAGCTCCTGCTCCCGGGCGGCTTCGCCCAGGCAAACCGCGGAATCCAGACCCCCGCTGACCAGGACAATCGCCGATTCGCGACCGCTCATACGCCTCGGTCCCTTTCCGGCCAGAGCGCCTTGTGCAACTGGATCTGGAAGGCGACATCCAGGCCGTCCGCCAGGATCCAATCCGCCAACCGCACGGGCTCCAACTGCCCCGCCGCGGGCGAAAACGAGACCCGGACATCCGCGGGGATGCGCTCACCGCCCCTGACCAGATCGCGCGCCCACAGAAAATCCTCCCTGCCGGTGATCACGATCTTCACCTCATCCCGCGTCCCCAGTCCGGAAATCCCCGGCCAATCTATAAGCGCCGGGTCGATGCCGCTGCCCGGAGCCTTGATATCCACGATTTTATATACTCCGGCGGGAACTTCGGCCAAGGGCAGGAGGTTCTCATGACCCGTGGCGCCACTGGTTTCCAGCAACACGGTGCGGCCATCGGCCAGCAGCGCCTGCATAAGACCCACGACGCCCGGTTGCAGAAGCGGTTCGCCGCCGGTGACCAGGACGGTGCGAAAACCGGCCGCGCGGACACGACCCAGAACCGCGTCCTGTGACAACGGTTCTCCACCGCTGAACGAGTGCGCCGAATCGCACCAGGAACAACGCAGATGGCACCCGGTCAAACGCACCAGAGTGCAGGGCAGGCCGCTGAAGCGTGACTCCCCGCAAATGGCGGGGTATAATTCATTGATCAGGAGCATGGAATCTCATTTCTTACACTGGAACTTCCGCGCCAGCGGAGAACACAGGAGCAACCAAGGTGCAAATGATAAGTCGTCGCCCCCTTCGGCACAATGAATTGCCCCGCCTGGTGCAGGCCGGACTATTCCTGCTGGGAATCCTGGCCCTGTGCGGACTCTACGCCTGCAACGGCAGTGACCAGGGCGATTCCCCATCTGCGTCGGGGGCAACCCTCCCTGCAGTCGGTCCCGTGAGCGTGGATACCGGAGCATGGCGAGCGTTTGTCCAGACCGGGACCAGTCTCATGGCGGGAGAAAATCCCGACCCAGCCGAGCTCCAGGCCTTCGCCCTGACACCCGCGGCCGGAGCGTGGCGCCGCAGCATGGCCCCTACGGTTCCTTCCCTGGTCAGGATGACCAACTGGCTGATTGCCACCTTCGGCGACAAGCCCGGCAAGCCCCTGCCCTATAAGAACACCCCGGATCTCAGAGCCATGACCATGAGCTTCCGCTACAGTTTCAACCACCGCGCCTTGGTCGACAGTCTCGTCGCCGGGCTCGGTGATCCGGACGTGCTGGGTAAATTCCAGGCTAAACTCGCGACCTGGATCGAGCCTGACAGCCTGCCCCGCCACCTGGTGCTCGCCTGTCTGCCTGCCAAGCCGGAAATCCGTATCCAGCAGGACACCGTGTTGATAGACACCGGGGTCCTGACGGCCGGCGGCATTCCCCAGACCATGGATCAGACCGCCAGCCTGCTTTACCGCACCTATCAGGTTCCACCCGTCACCAACCCCGCGGGGTTGAAGGGCGAAGACTCCCTGGCCGAATCATGCCTGCTGATGCGGAACGAGGGCGTGGCCGCCTACATCGAGAAGCGGGTCGACACCTATTTCCGGCAGGACCATCCCAAGCTGAATAAAGTCTCGATCATTCCCCAGGGAATTGCCTTCATCGCCGGCAGCATGATCGCCAAAGCCGACACGATCTTGCCTCCCCTCATGACCGACCCGGACCTCATGGCCGCTCGGGCTTCCGACTTCGCGAACTCCATGGTCGCTTCGGGGGGATTCACAAAACTCGGCTACGCCATGGCCGCCACCATCGCGGGAAACCTGGGCGAGGACCGGCTCGCCGCCAGTTCACGCACAGTCCGCGGCTTTTTCGCCGCCTACCAGGAGGCCGCAGCCCTGAATCCCCTGCCACGACCGCAGCCGGGTGCTGCGGGATATTCCTGGTACGCCTCCGTCCGTCCTTTCGATCATGATCTTTACCTGGACCTGAAGGACATCCTCGAGCGAAGGCATATGTAGGGGGGGAGTGCGCCGCCTCCGCAGAGGCGGCGCAAGGAAAGCATCAGGGCTCGTAGCGGGAAAAGACAGGTTCGATGTCGACGGGAATTCCCTCCAGCTTTTTCAAAGCATTGGACAGGACCGGCCGCAAACCGCCGTACTGGGCGATGAAGGCCACCGAGGCGTCGTAATCACCCCGCGCCTGGATCACACAAATCTCGCCGACCAGTTCCCCGATCGCCCGCTCGAAGACAACCGGGTCGATGGAGAACCTGCCCTCGGACTCGTCGAAGGAAATCGCGCCCTTGGCCATCAGATAATTGAACTGGATGGCGTTGGCCTGGCCGTGGGCTTCTCCCACGCCGAAACGGACCGAGCGGAACAGGCCGGCCAGATAGGTGGCTGACTGCTGCTTGAAGATCTCGGGGGGAAAATCCCCCCGGTCCGCACGCTTCAGCACGAAGATATCCCATTCCCCCATGGCGTCGGCCTTGGCTTCCTCCAGCGTGCTGTAGGTCTCCTTCAGCTCCAGACGCACTTCGGTCGGCCGTCCATCCTTTACGATCTTGCCGGGGCCCAGGCCGTGGCTCATCTCATGCCACAGGGTGTGCAGGAAAAACGACTCGGCGGTGAGGTCGGCCAGCTGATCCCTGGCCACCAACACCTCGGCAATGGGTATCAAGATCTGATCGAACTTGGCCTTCATGACGTTGCGCAGCAGAACCTTCTTGCTGCCTTTGGCTTCACGCACACGCTCATCGTTGGGAAGATTGAAGGCGATGGTCTGAACGGCCGACCGGGTGTCCCCGCCCGAATAGACTTCATCCACCACTCGAATAGGGCTGTCTGAACCCCGATTGGGATTCTTGTCCTTTTCGGGAATGGGCAGATGCGCCTCCAGCCAGGGCAATTGGTCCTTGAATTTGGCCAGACGCGCACTCTCCACCGGATCAGCCACCGTCACGAAGGACTCGAACGAGGCCTTGTAGCCGAACAAACCGTCCTCGTAGGTCTCGTAGGGACCGATGGTGATTTCCACGTCACTGTCCAGGTCCATCCAGAGCATGTCCGACTGGTAATAATCGTTGCTCATAAAGGCGTCGGCCCGGGCTTCCAGAAACGCCTTCAGGCTGGGGTTCTTGGTCAAGGCGGCGGCGTCCCGCAGCAGGCCCGCCGCCTTCTGCAAGCGAACAGCAAAGAAATCCGAATATTTGATGGCCACCAGTTTTCCCGCTTTGTCCCGCCGCACCATGGTGAACAAACCGTCCAAATCCGAACCGGACTTGCCGATGGTCTCCCGCTCGGACGCGGTCAGATCCAAGGGATAGAAATTGGCCCCCGCGGGATGCTCCCAACTGCCGACAAACGGCTGGAAATGGAAGCGGCGATCCCACGGTCCCATGTTGATGCGGAAGTAGTGGGCCACCAGTTCCCGTTGGCCTTCGGGCAGGCCGCCGAGTCGGGTAAGCAAGGCATCGCGACAGGGAGTGGCCTGGATCTGGAAGATCTCGTCCATGAGCTTGCTGGCCGCCACCAACTTATCCAGAACCTGATTCTGAACGGCATCCAGGTGGCTGATGTCGGGATTCAACGCCGTTGGCGCATAGGCGTCCAGCCGCTCGGAAAGATCCGGCACCACGGTCAGTTCGCCTTGATCCACCCAGGAACAATCGGTGGCTGAAATGGAATTCATGGCATTGTCCTTGGCTTGAGGGCCGCAACCAGCAGTACCCAAGGCCAGCGCGACCCCCAGAATCGCGACGGCCCCCAGGGACCTGGCGGGCATGGTGAAACGCAACATGGGTTACTCCTCGGTTGGATGATCCGCAGATGAAGGGAAAATTTCAACAGGATGCCATTGTGGCGCGCGAACGGGGGAAGGTCAAGACGGAGGCACGATTGCGGACAAAAAAAAACCGCGCACAACGCGGGTCAGGGAAAAAATGGCGGGAGCGACGAGACTTGAACTCGCGACCTCCGGCTTGACAGGCCGGCGTTCTAACCAATCTGAACTACGCCCCCGCTTAAAGGCTAAAATCGAAGCCGGAATATAGCGATGACCCTCTCGGTTGTCAAATTTTAGTTTCCCTGCTCGGGGCACGGCAAAGCCTCCGTCCGGGCCTCGAAAAGTGCCGTAATGCCCCAGGCCGGCGGCAGGATCTTGCGCAACATGGCCGTGAGTTGGGGATGCCCCATTACCACAGCCAACCCTTTATCTGTAAACATATTACGCAATTGTCCCACCTTGTCCGGCTCCAGGAACCACGGTCTGAAAGAGGTCACCAGCATCCGTTCCCACCGCTGCCCAGCAGAAGGCTGTGGCCAGCGATGAACCGCCCCGAATAGACCCTCCAGACACGCCTCCATCTCCAGGAATTCTTGGCCGGACTGCGCGCCGATTTCCGCCCACCGATCATTCCGGGCCAGGTCCACCCACAGCAGGTTCTTCCGGTGATCGAGGAAATCCTCCGGCACGCGCTGCCACATCCGCTGGCGCACAACCCGGTAACCGTCAGCCGGCGGCAGAGGCCCCGCGTTGACGGTCATGTCCCGCTTGGGAAGCCTGGCCCGGTTTGTCGGCGGCAAGGCCCGCCAGGGGATTCCGCGCAGCAGAATCCGCTCGCAACCGGCGACGGCCACCGCTTCAAGCCAGGACGCCGGCAGTTCCCCGGGATCGAGCAACCCCGCGTCGCACCCTGCCGGAACAGGAACCCCGAGTCCGGCCATGGGGTCACGCAGCGCGCCCATGGTCACATCATCGGCATACAACAAGGGGACCCCGGCGCCAACGGTGAGCCGGCTGCGGGTTTCCGCCAGAAAATCGCGGTTGAGAGTCGCGGGCAGGGCCGATCCCGCCACGGGCAGATGACCAACCATGACCGCATCGGCACCGGCGGCAAGTCCTGCCAGGAAAGGGGTCTCCTGGGTCCGATCGTTTCCCGCACCTTGGACCGCGGCCTGCAAATGGGTATCGGTGCGCGAGGGTCCATGACCGGGCCAATGCTTCAGGCACACCTTGACCCCCCCTTCGCGTAATCCCGCCACGGCCTCGGCCACATGGCGGGAGACCAGGGCGGCATCGGCGCCGAACGCCCGGCTGCCGATGACGGGGTTGGCGCTTTCGGTCATCACATCGGCCACCGGCCCCAGCACCCGATCGACACCCGCGCTCGCCATGCGCTGGGCGGTTTCCCGGTGAACACGGCGCGTCAGGGAGATATCGTCCAGCTCTCCCAGGGACCAGGGTGCCGGCGGCCGCCCCAGGGCGGCGGCCAGGTGCGAAACCGGACCGCCCTCGTGGTCCACACTGATCTCCAGCCCCGGCACCACCGCATGAAGATCCTCACACAGGCCGGCTAGCTGGACAAAGTCCACCACGTTGCGGGAAAACAGGATGACCCCGGCAGGGGGAAATTCCTCCAGCCAGGATCGGGTCCGGGGCTCGACCCGGGGTCCGGCCAACCCCACAACCAGGCGTTGGGACCAGGAGTTCATGGTCCACCGGAAACAGGCAATTTCACCAGCCGCGTTCCCGGGTAGTAATGAGCCAGAATCTCATCAAAGGCGAAGCCCCGCTTGGCCATGGCCAGGGCCCCGGCCTGACACATCCCGATACCGTGGCCATACCCTCTGCCATGGGCGGTCACGGTCTTGATCCCGTATTGATCCCTGTCGAGATCAAGATCGAAAAGAGCGCTGCGCAGGATTGTTCCCCGGTTTCCGGCAGGGGCCAGCACCCAGCGCACGCGGTCACCCCGCACATGGTAGGTCCCCGCCGTGGTGGTCACCGCCAGGTTGGACACCCGACCGCTGGGCGTGCGCGCGAGAATCTCCAGGTCCAGCAACTTTCCCGGCCGGGCGGGATCCGCATCACCGTTGCGCGGGCTGAAAACAGGCCCGGCCCAGCGGGCATGCGAACCGGTCGCGAAATCCCGGCAGTAAACAGGGAGGGATTTCTGCAGGACGGCCGTCAGCTGCCCCACCGACCAGGTCTCGCTCCAGGAGTAGTACTTGTAGCCTGCGCAGAATGGGTCGCTGTCCGAGCCCACCATGTCGGGTTGATCAATGAGGTACGAACGGGGCGGCCGGGCCCAGACCTTCTCGATGCGGCTGGAAACGCCCCCGCAACAAGCGCTGTAATAGGTTTCCGCCAACCGGCCGGCGGCATCCTCCAGGACGAGTCCCCGCGTGTTGCGAATGGCCCGGTTGCAGAGCGGATCCTCATCGGTCGCGCCTTTGTAGACCTGATCCATGACATCGGCAAACAGGTCGAAGCCGTGGTCCGACCTTTCGCCCAGGTGGCTGACGGTGTAGGTTCTGGCCGCCACCGCCTGGGCCTCCAGGGCGGCCCGCGCCGACTTCCCTTGACGTCCGATTTCCCAGGGCACCACCCCCTGGAGATAACCTTCCAGATCCACGTTGTTGACCAGGGTCAGGCCCCCGCCCGCAGGAGCCGGGATCACCAGCATGTCCCCCCGCCAGGCGCGGTCCTGCCAGTGGATCAGATCCCCGGGGTCCACCGCGCGCAGGCGCACCCCGGCTGCGGACCCGGACAGCTCGCCGGCCCGCCAGACAACCTCATTCCCGCTGCGCGTCAGGACAATCTGCCGGCCGGAGTCTTCCCAGCGGGCGAGCTCGCCAGAGCCGGTGCCGGTCACCAGCATGGCTGGACCGCCGGTGGTCAAGGTCAAGGTGGGGCGGGATTCGGCCAGACCGATTCCCAGCAGGGCCGGAAGCTCGGCTTCGGCCGCGGCCACACCGCCGGAATCGCTCACGACCGGCGGCAGCCTTTTCGGTCCGGCGCAACCGGCCATCAACACCACGGCCACAGCGACCAGGCCTGAAGCAGCGCCCCCTTGAAGATTCGAGATCCTTCTCACAATTTCTCCCGGCAGTTCAACCGCTCAGCGCATCATGACCAACCGCTGCATGTCACTGACCACGCGGCCGCCGGTCCCCTCCAGTTCGACCCGGTAGAGGTAGGTGCCGTTGGCCAGTTCATCGCCGCGGCTATCCCTCCCGTCCCAGGTCACGATCCCCGAGGAACCTCCGCCCGGCAAATCGACCGGAATGCTCGCGACCACCCGCCCGGCAACCGAAAAAACCCGGATCACACCCCGGCCACCGGTGTTGGTTTCGATCACGAACCGGGTCCGGTCGGCCATGGGGTTGGGAAAATTCAGGACCCGGCCCAAGGCCAGGTCTCCGGAACCGCTGGCCCCATCCTGCAGGACATAAGTGGTGTTCCTGGACACGCTGCCTTCATTGACGCTGAGATGCACCGCTCGCTGGAGGTCCTGGTCGGTCCCTGCCGTCGTCGCCGTGAACCGCACATTCAGATCATGGGCGTCCTGCCGCGTAATCACCACACCGGAAAGATCAAGATTCTCGGCGCCCAGGGTGAACACGGCGGCCTCGGATAAGGAAGCGGAACTGGTGATGGCCAGGGAAAAATCCACCGGCACATTCTGGGTGAAGGTGAACGTCGCAGGATCCAGCGGCTGTCCGTCGGCCAGGATTTCCGCATCCATGGCCACCTTCAGGTTCAAGGCCCAGTGCCGGTCCGTGGGCAACGGAGCCCCCGTGTCGAACACCTCGATGGTCATGGTGTGGGCAAAAGGCCTGAGGGGAACGTCCACCGTGTAGTGAACCTCCTGTTGATCCGTCTGACCGGGGGGCAGGGATTCACTCACGCGACCGGCTGTCAATTCCGACCCCTCGGAATCGTAAAAGCGCAGGTGATCGATGCCGGCCTCGTCACGGGCCACGATGTCCAGGGTGCGCACATTGCTGCCGTCGATATCCCGCACATCCACCGTGCCGGTCAACGGGGTCCCGGGATCATCCGCAAAGGCGGCGGTCACCACCGGTTCACCGGCATCCAGGATCATCAGGGGATCGCCCAGCAGGGTATACTGGGAAATCATCTCACGGTAGATGGAATCACCACCCAGAATCGCCTGGATATCCGCCTCGCTGGCCCACATGAGCTCACCGATCATCCAGCGGCTGCGCGGGGCCAGGGCCCGCCCCGGCAGCGGCTGGGTGTTGCCGGCCTGGACCCCGTCGAAAACCGGCGGGTGGAACATCCAGCGTCGGAATATTTTCTCCCCGAACGCCCGATTGGCGGCGATGTACTCGTAACCCGAACTTCCGTAAGTACCCGAGGCGCCACCCCCGGACCGGATCATCATCTTCTCGGACAGGGACCTTTCCTTGGGATTTGTGCCTGCACTCACCGTATTTTGTGCCCAATCGGAAATATGGCAACCCAACCCGAAGAAGAACCAGGGTGCCTGGGCGTTGTTCATCGCGGCGACATCCCTGCGGTTGGTATTGCCAGGTTGATCCTGGATCCAGTACTCCGAGCACAGGACATACTGGTTGGCATGGCCCTGGTAGAAACAGACCAGCCCCCCCCGGTTCAGGGCCTGCAGCAACGGTTGCAGGGCATATTGCTCCGCATAGCCGATAAATTTACTTATCGTGCGATCCTCGCTCTCCCCCTGGGGCCACAGGGGATCGAGATAATCGCCGAGGAAGAGGGTGTCGGCTTCCAGGGTCACCGGTGAAACATCCCGCCAGAAATGCGCCAGGGAATCACGGGTGCTGGAGGTGAAGACATCCTCATTGGAGCGATAGGTCAGTTTGCTGAGGGCATCCAGACCATAACCGTTGGACCAGGAATCATCGGCGAAGAAGATGCCCCGGCGGCGCCAGTCCTGGCCCGGCTGAGGCGACTCAACGGTGATCACCTTGTCGATCATGGTATTGAGTTCGTCCACGTTGTTGCAGGGAAAGCGCCCGACGTACATTTCCCACGGACTGTAAACCCGCGCCGGGAAATCGTCCGTGGGGTAATCCATGCCGGCCTCGCTCGTGGCGTACCACTTGTCCGAGGCCAGGAGTTCAGGCGCGTAACCCGTGTTGCCCTGGACGTGGTAGTGAGCCGGCACGAAATCGGTGGCCCAACCCTTGGCGGCAGTCGGAACTTTCAGTTCGCGCGCATTCTCGTTGGCGTCTCCCACAATTTCCAACGCCCAGCTTCCCCAGCGGGCGATGGCTTCGGCGGTGAATCTCTTGATGGCCCAGGCGTCCCGCATACCCCCGCTGTAGTGGTCGTAGAGATCCTGCACATCCACAAGCTTGACGTTCAGGTTTCCGCCGGCACGCGCGATGCGGTGGTCTATCCAGCGGCCGATGGCCTGCTTGAAGTTCCCGTGGGAAACGACCAGCAGATCGGGCTCCGGCCCCGACAGTTCGCTGGGATCGACAGGGTCGGTGACCAGACGGGAGGGGATGTAGCTGAACTCCCCGATACCCTCGCCGTGCCAGTCCCCGCGGGCTTCGAAAACCCGCGGCGAGAAATCCTGCTCCGGGCTGATGGAAAGCGTATAAGTATCGTCAGGATGCTTGATGTTGGCGGCCTGAAGATCCACCGCCACGGGGTTGTGGGGATCGCTGATGTCGATCAGACCCAGGTCGGCATCGGCAAAGCCGTCCACCTCCACCGGGCGTTCCCCCGAGCCCTGTCCGGTGTTGAATACCAGGGTATTGTTCTGGGCCAGATAGTGGGCGTCGTACTCCACCTCGACCCAGTTCAGGTATGAGGACAGGTCGGCGGCCGATTCATCCCTACTCATCACGATTTTGGCGCTGCTGCCGGCCAGCAACCCTGCAGGGATCGGGAAGGATCTCGTCTGCCCCGTCATGGAGGCCAGATAGACCTCGGAGGCCAGGTTCTGCACCAGGACGTTGTCCACATACAGGTCGAATCGCAACAGCCGGGGCGACACACTGACCCCTGAGTACCCCACCTTGATCCGCGCCTCCTGGCCATCGGGATCCGGTGACCACAGGGTGTTCAGGGAAATCGAGGCGTCAGTATCACCATAGCTGTTTTCAAAAACCCGGTCCTCCCGGGGGTTGATCTCGTTTTCCCGGAAGGCAATCTGCTCCTCGATATGTTCGCTGCGCCGGTATGCGGTCAGAGGCGTCCCGGTGACCTCGGGCAGGGTGGTCCGCGCCATTCTGGCCCAGGTTTCCCCGGTCGGGGGCTGCGCGGCCGCCAGCCAGTAAATGTTGCCGTCGTTGGTCATTTCATGAGGGTCCCCACAACCGGGAATATCCACGGGCCCATCACCGAAATCGGCCGTGTAGGGACCGTCGTCGCGCATGCGAAGTCCGTAGAAAACGAAGAAGTCGTCGCCCTCGAAATTTCCGCCGTCGCCAACCATCAGGATGGGGATTTCGATTTCCACCATGCTGCCGGCTCCGGTCGGTCCGATGTAACGCCGCTGGTAAAGGCGCACGTCAGCTTCCGGCACGGGCGTATCCGGAAGGAGCCCCCGCTCCCGAAGCCGCGCCGCGGTGACCCGTTGCAGGCGCGTGGACTTTACGACCAGCCTGGTCTCGGGCCCCAGCAGAGTGCCCCGGCGCTTGGCGATTTCAGGAATCGTCTTCTGCCCCGCCGCCTCGCCCGGAAAGGCGCTCTCCGGCAGGGTGGTTTTCAGCAGATCCGCATTCAGGAAAATGGAGCCGAAATGGCTGTCCCCCCTGGCGCTGGTCCGCTCAGGGCCGGGCGCCTTGCCAAGCGTGCCCTTTTCTGCGGGCACGAAATCAATCTCCCACACCCCATTTTTCAGGACCTGGGAGGCGCGCCCCTGACCATCATGCAGCACAGGCACCAGCAGCACCGAAACCAGGCGCCGGCCCCGCCACCACGAAACTTCGCCCAGGGTCAAGGCCTGCTCGCGGGATTGATTTCCACGCGCGAGAAATTTTGCCCTCACATCTCCGGGAACATCCATCCCCGCAGGTAGGGGCCGTCCGTAGGGGACAACGATCTCGGACATGAAGCGGGAGCCCTCGTCCTCGCCGGGCAACAGCATCGGCACTCCCTCGACCATCAAGCGGCGCCCTCCGGCATCCTCCCACTGCTCGCTGACGTTCTTGAGAACAGGCCGCGTGCCCGGAGGCACGACCAGCCAAGCCCCCAGGCGGGGAGTGCGCGGTCCCCCCGGTTCGCCAATATTTGCAAAACCAGGAATTTTCAGGTCATAGTAGGGCTCCGAAACCCCCGCGATGTCCCGCTCAACCCACTGACTCTGCAGATCACCACTGCCCAGACGCACATGGTTCCGATCACTGGCCAGGACCGTGATGCCGTCCTGGGCGCCCGCCGTCGCGGCCACACCGCCCAGAACCAGGATCATGACCAGGGTCGGCAGAACAGACCGCCCAGGGTGAATGAACAACTTGTTGGTATCTGATAAAGCGAGGGGACGCCCCATGCTGATCTCCCGGGCAGGGTAACGAAGTGACAACCGTTCGGCTCAGGGGTGGTCGGGGCCTCATGCCGGGCCGCAGGAGGCACCAGGGCAGGTTCAAGGCCACTCATGCAGTATAGGAGCGATCCGCGGGTGGGTCAACAGAGGCGGGAAGGGAATTTTTCACGACCCGAAAAACGCCCGAAGGGCCGAAACCCTCCGGGCGCAAGCTGCCGACCGGCAAAACCGGAATAGACCTAGCGGAACAGACTCTTGACCGCGCCGAAGCTCATCTCCTCGGTCGGCAAAGTAACGTCACAATCCCCACTCGGGTTCAGGATCATGTTGGCGGAACCGACGGCCTGGTTCATGTGGACGGTGAACCTGTTATAGTTTTCATCAAGAACCACGGGCAACAAA
>CAZJGK010000018.1:21861-43720 GCA_964545545.1 uncultured Fibrobacteraceae bacterium
CCCATTCACCAGCACCGTCATCAAAATAAATGCCAATGTAGCCATCTGTCGGAGCCACGGGTGCGGCACAACTCGAATGAGGCGCAGCCATCAAGGTCAGGGCGGCGAGGGCAACAACGGTCAGCAGCAATTTCTTCATGGTCGGTTTCCCCTTTCTCGGAAAATCCTGTTTCACAGCTCAGGGGTCCTGAGACATTTCAGCTAGGCTTGAATCCGGCTCGCTCATGCTCCCTCGAAAACGGATGCAGACGGTCACAAACCAGCCAAGATCAGAAACTATGCGGGTAAGATACCCTGACCCCCTGCAGGGGACAAGCCATATATTCGGCCGGAACCAAATAATCTTGACCGCTTTGACCGGGGCAGGGCTGACCCGGTAAATGAATAATACGGAACAGGGATGACGTGTCAAGACTCTAATATAATCAGATTTCACAAAAAAACGATGGTCCTGCTTCTTGCGAAGCAGGACCACCGGATCACGGGCTTTGACAATGTGTCAGACACCCACAAAATTCAGCCTTTAGGGGCAGGATTTCCCTACACCAGCGGCCAAACGACCCACATCAGCAAGGTCCACAGCACCATCATAGTTGAAATCTGCTCCGTAGGAGTAGGTTCCAGAGAAGATGGTGGAGAACATACCAACGTCAGCCAAATCGACAACACCGTCACCACTGATGTCGGCACTGTTCATCCGAAGAGCAACACTGCCACTGGTCAGGGCAACGCCGGCAATCATCACGTCAGTGTCCGCGTCAGCCCAGCCACCAGCAGGCAAGGGATTCTGGAACTGGGTGTGACCGAGGGCATCGGTATCGGCATCAGCAGAACCGCGACCCGTGCAGGCGACGTAGGAATTGGTGCCGTCGGTGCATGACAAGGTGATGTCTTCGAACGGGTAATTCTCGATGGGTTGATCAAGGCCATCCAACAAGGTGATGGAAATAGTGGCATCAAACACGGCACCACCAAATGCAACCGCCTCGGTGAATGGCGAACCAGCACCCGTGGGAAGGTTGTACAGGGACAGCGTCTTGCCGACCGTAGCCATGGTGGCGGTGGACTTCTGAAGATCAGGTACACCAGCCATAGCGAACGAAGCGGCACCGACAACGAGGGCGACCATCAGGACACCCATGAGTTTCCTAAGAACCATTAGGACACCTCCAAAAAAGGCAATTTCTAGCGAGGGTGGCTAACCCAGGCAAACAATGACAACTGCGTTGAGCACTCCTTCCCACTTACATGTCCATCACTTGACCTATTAAGATTACCATAGCTCAGGAGGCGATGCAACCCTTTATTTGTGGGTGGAACAGGTAAATTTTGGGAAAGGGCCTGAATATTCAGTTTCCATACGGCAAAAGAACGGGCTTTCATCTGATTCCTTGCCTAAAGGTACCAAAAAGCCCTTATCCATCATTTTTCAGGTGGTGGGCGAAACAGGACTCGAACCTGTGACTTCCTGCGTGTAAAGCAGGCGCTCTAGCCAGCTGAACTATTCGCCCACATTCCCCTGAAATGAACGCCAAAGGTAGGCCGGTAATAAAATGCAATATCCGGCAACCAGCAGCAAGGGTCCCCAGGAAAGGTGCCGCCCCCCAAGAGCCAGGTATCCGCTGACTAGGCACAGGGTGGCAAAGGCCAGCCAACCGAGATTGCATTTTGAACTCAAGGGACACCTCCAAAACTGAACGGAGACCTCAAAATTGGTTCCTGTGAACCATAACCCCGGTCATAGGTTCCGTCAATGTGTCACCGCTCGACCTGACCCCCGCGGGTCCGAGCCCGTATTTTACGAAAATTTGCGACGGCCTTGGCATGCTCGGCCGCCGTGCGGGAAAAAACATGGCCGCCGGCGCCGTTGGAAACAAAAAACATGGCCCGACAGGTAGAATCCGGTCGGACGGCGGCCAGCAAGGCACCCAGGCCGGGATTCCCGATGGGCCCCGGCGGCAGCCCCGGGTAACGGTAGGTATTATACGGGGAATCCACAGACAGATCCTTTTGGTACAGGCGGCGACCCTTGCGATCCAACAGGAAGGCCACCGTGGGATCCGCCTCCAGCTTCCAACCTTGCGCCAAACGATTCCGATAGACCGCGGCGATCAGGGGCTGTTCCCGGGGCAGCCGGGCTTCGGATTCGACAATGGACGCCAGGGTCAGGGTTTGATGGGGATCCAGTGAAACCGCCGTCTGGGCCAGGGAATCAACGTGGGCCAGGCGCTTCAGCTGTGTGGCCACCAACAGTCCGGCCACCTCCACCGGACTGCTCCCCTCCGCAAAAAGATAAGTGTCCGGGGCCAGATATCCTTCGCAGATGTGAAGGGTCCTGGTCCCGGGAACCGTCGCGGCAACCTGGAGGGAATCGCAGCGGATCAGGGACGCCGCGCCGGGCCAACGGCGGTCGCCGGATTCCAGCTTGCGCACCAGGGAATCCGCCGTCGCCAAAAATGCCCCGGCGGAAAAACCCAGGCGGCGAGCGACCTCGTCGGCCACTTCGGTGGCATTCCAACCTTCCGGCAGGGTCAACCTGACCGGAACGGTGGTCCCCTTGGTCAGCGCCGCAACCAGCGACCGGGGAGAAGACCCGCGAGCAAGAGCGTACAGCCCCGCCCGCAATTCGGATTCCCGTCCCAGCAGGCGCACACCCAGCCGCAGGACCACCGGATGGTCCAGCAACCGGTGCCGGACCAGGGAATCAGAGGCGGCAACCCATGTCGCACCCTGTGGAACCCGGACCTTCACAACCCCGCCCCCGGTGTCCGCGCCCGCGGCGGTCCACAGGTGCCATAAAACCGCCAGCAGGACCAACCCCGCAGCAAGCCCCGCAACCGCTGCCCTGACCAGGAATTTCATGCCCCGGAACCCGGGCCGGGCAGCCCTGTGCTCACCCCGGCGGTAAGTCGGTCAAGATAGCTTTGCAGGATGATGGCCGCGGCCACGGCATCCCGGTCGACCTTCTTCTTGCGGGTTCGTCCCTTGAGCCAGCGGTCGGCCTCGACACTGGAAAACCGTTCATCCCAAAGCACGACGGCAAGCTCGAAGTGCTCTTCCAGCAGGCCGGCAAAACGCCGAGCCTGATGGGCCATGTCTCCTTCACGGCCATCGGCGGTCAAGGGAAGTCCCACCACCAGACGGGTAATGGCCCGTTGCTTGATCAGATTGGCAATACGGCCCAGGATGGAGCCGCTGGTTCCCTCGACATGGGTTTCCAGGGCAAAGGCCAGAGGAGATTCGTGGTCGTTGACGGCAATGCCCACCCGGCGCAACCCGTAATCGAAGCCCAGACAGGCAGGCAGTGAATTCAAGAGGAATTCCGGCCGGAGGAATCATCCGGGTCCACCTCATCGGCGAGGACCTTGGTCATCCGGATCAGGAAGCGTCCGTCCTGGTGGCGGTCAAATTCCATGGTGTCGGTAAACTCACGCATGATGAGGATCCCGCGTCCACGCTGGCGCATCAATTCCTGGGGCGGCTGCCAGTCCAGGTAATCAAACCCCGGTCCATGGTCCAGGACCGTGACGGTAATGGCTGATCCGTCGACCTCGAAGATGATTTCGATGTCCTTGTCGTCCTGCAACAGGTTGCCGTGTTCCATGGCGTTGGTGCAGGCCTCGATGACGGCCGACCCCAGCTCCTCCAGACCCCGGCGGCAGCAATCGAGATCACTGCCGATTTCCTGCAGCACGGCATCGGGCACACCCAGGTACTGCATCCGGCTCGGCAGTTTCAACGTGATTATATTCGACAAGTCCAACCGCCCGGCAAGTCAAGCGAAGCTCCGCACCGCCTCATCCTCGTCCGCAAAGGATTGGAATACGGTGTGCAGCTTCGAGACGATGAATATGTTCTCGATACGTTCGGAGACCTTGAGCAGTTTCAACTCTCCCCCGCTTTTCTTGAGTGTCGAATACCCTGAGATGAGAATGCCCAGCCCGGTGCTGTTGACCCAGTTGACCCGCTCCATGTTGACGATGACGTTGTGACAGCCCTCGTGGATCAGCGTCTTGAGAATTTCGGCGAAGGCATCGTAGTCCGGGCCGCCCATAAGCTTGCCGCTCATGTCCAGGATGGCCACCCCGTCCCGTTTGCGTTCCTTGATCTTCACTGACATCTCACTTTACGAAACAGACCCGAAGCAGGTCCGACATCCGAGAACAAGCATTCCCGCGCCCCCCAGAATAGGCGGCCGGGTTCATCCTGTAAAGGGGGCGTCCGGGGAACCGTCATTCATGCCAAACCCGGATCCGAGCAATTTTAGAACCGCGGCCATGTCCGCCGGCAGGGGAGCATTGAAGACCAGGGGACGCCCATCGGCCGGATGCTCAAGGTGCAGTTCGCTGGCGTGGAGCATCAGCCGGGGCGCCAGACGGACCATGCGGCCGGCCAGTTGCCGATCCAGGCCGTGAACGCCGTGGGCCCGCTCGTCGTTTCCGTACAGGGGATCCCTCACCACCGGATGGTGCCGATGGGCAAAATGCACCCTGATCTGATGCGTGCGCCCGGTTTCCAGACGAACCCGGCAATACTGGACAAAACCGAAATCCTCGAGCACCTCGTAATGGGTCACGGCCTGACGCCCGTCACGGGTCACCACGGCCATGCGCTGGCGTTGCCGCGGATCGCGCCCGATGTCACCGCTCACCGATCCGGCCAGAGGATCCCAGCGCCCCCACGACAGGGTCAGATAGGTGCGCCCCATGCGGCGGTCGGCCAACTGCTGCGAAAGATGATGGTGGGCGCGGGTGCTGAGGGCCACCACCAACAGGCCGCTGGTGTCGCGGTCCAGCCGGTGGACGATGCCCGGGCGCAGAGGGTCGTCACCCGCCGGCACACACCCCAGGTAAAATAGCAACGCGTTGACGAGGGTCCCGTCAGGGTGGCCGGAGGCCGGATGCACGACCATGCCGGCGGCCTTGTTCACCACCAGGATATCCTCGTCCCGGTACACCACGTCCAGAGGCAGATCCTGGGGCACCGCCGTGAACTCACGCAGAGGGGCCGGGCGATAGAGAATGCGTTCTCCCCCGCGCAGACGATATCCCTTGGGCCGTGCGCGGCCGTCCACCTCGATCAGACCGCGCCCCAGATCACCGTGAATACGCGTGCGGGAAAACCCCTCGCAGGCCGCCACCAAAAATGCGTCCAGCCGCGTGCCCTCCGCCCCCGGGGAGACCCGAAAATCGAACACCGTGGTATCCGTCGGCAAATCATTCATGGTGATCCCGCCCATCCAGGAGCAGGCACAGGAACAGCATCACGCCGCCGATGGTCACACCCATGTCGGCCACATTGAAGGTGTAAAAACGGTGGGTGCCGAGGCCCAGGTCGATGAAATCCACCACCTTCCCGCCATAGAAAAGGCGATCGATAAGATTGCCGACGGCCCCGCCCAGAATGCAGGCCATGGCCACGCGGCGCATTTTGAGCTCCGCGGATGTGGAGTGGTAGAGATAGGCCAGAAAACCGGCCGTCAGCAGGCTGACGGCCACCAGAACCGTGCGGCCGACGGGAAATAGTCCCATGGCCGAACCGGAGTTGCGGACGTAAATAAAACGGGCCAGATCTCCGATGACGGGAATCCCGGCCCGCAACGCGGTTTCATGGGCCAGCACCAGGCGCTTGGAAAGGAAATCCAGGACCACCACCAGCACCGCCCACACCCAGGGCTCTTTGAAGCGGGACGACATCAGAGGGTTCCCGCCTCCTCCTTCTCCTTGCACTCGATGCAAAACCGGGTGTAGGGCAAACGCCGCAGACGCGGAAGATTGATGGCCTTGCCACAGCCCTCACAATTTCCATAAGTCCCGTTCTCGATCCGTCGCAGGGCTTCCTCGATGTTGTAGAGGTAACGGCCTTCGGTATTGGCGAACTTGATGGTCGTCTCGTACTGGAATTCGTCCGACCCCTGATCGGCCATATGGTTCGAGTGGGCCTTGCCCACCTCCAAGCCTCCCTCTTCATCGGAATGCTTGATGATTTTCTCGTGTTTGACCAGGGATTGGGCAACCCGCTCCTTTTCCTCCTGGAGCTGATTCCGGAATCTCTGGAGTTCTGTCTTACGCATGGGGTGCCTCCCCTGTTGGCATCAAACCCTGTTCAGAGAAATGTCAATGACCTGTCCGCCGATTTCGAATGACTCTTTATAAGGCAATTCCCCGGATGCGGCAATGCTGATTGCCAGGGTGTCGCTCATGATGCGTTCGGCATACCGGCTCACGGCCGCCTGGACGGGCTCCGGCCCCGTCACCAGCAGGTTGATCCGGTCCGAGACCTCCAGCCCGCTTTTCTTGCGCAGATTCTGCACCTTGTTGACGATTTCCCGGCACAGACCTTCCTGTAGCAATTCCTCGGTCAGGGTCGTGTCCAGAGCCACGGTCAAACCCTGGTTCCCCCCGGCGGTGAACGGCGGCAAGCCTGCCTCGTTGACCTGGATCTCCTCGAACGTGAATTCCGCCCCGACACCGGCGACATCCAGAGTGATCCTGCCATCCCTGCGCAGGTTCATGATCTGTTCCGGGTTCATGGCGGCGATTGCTTGGGCCGCCACGGGAGCCTGTTTTCCGAAACGAGGCCCCAGAGCACGGAAATTGGCCTTGGCGGTCAGTTGCGCAACCTGCAGGGGATCGTCCACGGTGGCCACGGACTTGACGTTCAATTCCTCGCTCAGGTATCCGGTCAGCCGCTCGTCGGCCAGCAGCCGCGCGGCCCGCTCGTCTTCGCTGTGGATCAGCAAGCGACTCAGCGGCTGGCGCGTTTTCAGCTCCGATTCCTGCCTCAGGCTACGCCCGACACCCACGACGGTCTGAGCGGCAGCCATGTCCCGCTCCAGGACCTGGTTCACCCTGGCCGACTCCGCCTGGGGATAATCCTGCAGGTGGACCGAGCCGTCGGGGTCCCGCCACGCCGTCAACCCCCGGTAGAGTTCCTCGGCCGTGAACGGAATGAACGGGGCCAGCAATCGGACCAGGGTTTCCAGGACCGTGTACAGCGTCATGAAGGCGCTGCGCTTGTCCGGAGTCATCTCGCCCTTCCAGAACCGACGCCGGCTCAACCGGACATACCAGTTGCTCACATCGTCCATGACAAAGGCGGCGATGCACTTGGCGGCCCGGGTCAGGTGCAGGTCGTCCAGATCCGTCCGCACTTCGGCGGTCACGCTCTGCAGGCGGCTCAGGATCCATTGGTCCAGCAGATCCGGCGCCAGTTCGGCGCCGGGGTCAGGAGAAAAGCCGTCAAGATTGGCGTAAAGCGTGAAGAAGTTGTAGGTGTTTTCCAGGGTGGCCAGCAGCTTGCGCTGGGCCTCCTTTACGCCTTCACGGTCGAAACGCGTGGGCGTCCACACCGGACTGCATGTGACCAGGTACCAGCGCAGGGGATCGGCGCCCTCGGCGCGCAGGATTTCCATGGGATCGACCGTGTTGCCCAGGCTCTTGGACATCTTCTTGCCCTTCTTGTCCAGCACCAGTTCGTTGACCAGACAGCTCTTGTAGCTGCTGCGGCCGGTCAGAAAAGTGCTGATGACAAGCAGGGTGTAGAACCAGCCGCGCGTCTGGTCGACGCCCTCGCTGATAAAGTCGGCGGGATACTGACTCGCGAACAATTCCTTGTTCTCGAAGGGATAGTGATACTGCGCGAAGGGCATGCTGCCCGAATCGAACCAGCAGTCGATCACCTCGGGCGTACGGACCATGGTGCCGCCGCACCCTTCATGGCGGCAGCCGAAGCACACATCGTCCACGTGCGGCCGATGCAGATCCAGGCCGAACATGTCCTGGCCCGTCCAGTCGCTCAAATCGGCCCGGCTGGAAGGCACCGCATACTCGCCGCAGGCATCACACACCCACACGTTCAGGGGCGTGCCCCAGAAGCGGTTGCGGCTCAGGGACCAATCGACGGCCCCGGCGAGCCAGTTGCCGAGGCGCCCGCTGCCCATTTCCGGCGGAGCCCAGGTGATGTCCCGGTTGGCCGCCACCAGTTTGTCGCGCATCTCGCTGGTGCGGATGAACCAGCTGGGGGTGGCGAAGTAGATCAGGGGGTTGCCGCAGCGGTCGTGAAAAGGGTAATCGTGGGTGTAGACCTCGGTCCGCAGCAACTGGCCGGTTTGGGCAAGATGCTTGACGATGAGCGGGTCGGCCTTCTTGACCATCATGCCCGCCCAGGGCTCGATTTCAGCGGTGAACTGGCCGTTGGCGTCGACCGGCCGGAAGAAAGCCAGGTTTTCGCGGACACCCACCTGGTAATCGTCCTCGCCGAAGGCCGGGGCCATGTGCACGATCCCCGATCCCGAATCCAGGGTGACGAAATCGGCCGCCACCACCTTGAAGGCCTCCCTGCCCGCCTCGGGGTTTACGAACGGAAGCAGCTGTTCATAGCGGCGTTCCAGCAGATCGCGGCCCTTGAAGCGGTCGATGACCTCCGGGGTGACGCCTTGCTCATCGGCCAGGATCGCCAGCCGGCCCGCGGCCAGAATCAGGACCTGCCCCTCGTAGCGCACCCGCACATAATCGTGGTCGCTGCCGACGGCCAGGGCGACGTTGGACGGCAGGGTCCACGGCGTGGTGGTCCACGTCAAGAAGTACTCGTCCGCATCCCGTGCCTTGAGCTTGACGTAGATGCTCGGCTCGCTGACCGAACGGTAGCTGTTGGCCATCTCGTGGCTGCTGATGGGGGTGCCGCAGACCGGGCAGTAGGGGACCACCTTGTGTCCGTTGTACAGCATGCCCTCGGCATGGAAACGGCTCAGGATCCACCAGACGGTCTCGATGTAGTCGTTGTCGTAGGTGATGTAGGGATGGTCCAGGTCCACCCAGTAGCCGAGTTTCTCGGTGAAGACATCCCAGTCGTTCTTGCAGCTCCAGACGCTCTGGCGACAGGCGTCGTTGAACGCCGCCAGGCCGTACTCCGCGATGGCCTGGGAACCCTGGATACCCAGTTTCTTTTCCAAGGCGCGCTCGACCGGCAGGCCGTGCGTGTCCCACCCGGCCTTGCGAATCACCCGGTGCCCGGTCATGGTCTTGAAGCGGCACATGGCATCCTTGCACAGGCGGGCCATGGCGTGGTGGACCCCCGGCAAGCCGTTGGCCGTGGGCGGACCCTCGTAAAAGACCCAGTCCGGGGCGCCCTCCCTCTGGGCGATGCTGCGCCGAAAAACATCGTGCTGTTTCCAGAACGCACTGATCCGTTCCTCGGAAGCGGCATCGTGGAATTTTCGCGCCAGAGGCGGATAAAGCGGTTGGCCGCTCATAGCTTGACATGCTCCAGGAAGCCCGTGACGAGGGCCTCCAGTTTGGGCTGGGCTCCGTTGGCTACCTTGATGATTTCCTCCACGACCGCGGGTTTCAGCGCATCGGGAAAACACGAATCGGTGACGACCTGCAGGCCGATGACCCGCATGCCGCCGTGCACGGCGGCCAGGCACTCCGGCACGCTCGACATCCCCACCGTATCGGCCCCGATGGCGCGCAGGAACCGGTACTCCGCGCCGGTCTCCAGGTTCGGCCCGGCGACCGCGGCGTAGACCGCCCGCTTCAGGGGGATTTTCCGGTCCAGAGCAACCTGCTCCATAACCGCCATGAAATCGCGGTCATAAGGCTCGGACATGTCCGGAAAACGGACACCCAGCCGCTCATCGTTGGGCCCGACCAGGGGATTGTCGCCCATCAAGTTGATGTGATCGGTGATCATGGTGAGGTCACCGGGCCGTAGCTGGGGGTTCATTCCGCCCACGGCGTTGCTCATCAACAGGGCGCCGGCGCCCAGAGCCTTCATCACGCGCACGGGCAGGGTGATCTCCTGCATGGAATAGCCTTCGTAGTAATGCACCCGGCCCTGCATGACCATCACCCGGCGACCGCTCAGGGTTCCGCAGATCAACACACCCTCGTGGCTGGTGGCCGTCGATTCCACGAAATGGGGTACCTCCCCGTAGGGAATCGCACACGGCGACTCGATCATGTCCCCCAGGTCCCCCAGTCCCGTGCCCAGGATCAATCCGATCTCGGGTGCGAACTCACAGCGCGAACGGATGAAATCCGCAGCCGCTTCGACTTTTTGCCACAGGTCGCCCACCACAAGCCTCCTCATATCACCTTTCCACAAATCCCGGGATGGGCCCGTCGGACCGGCAAACCCACCGGAGAAGGGGCAAGTTAACATGGCCCGACAGGGCTACCAAGGAAAAAGCGGGAATCAAGGATTCCCGCCAGAAAACGGTCTCAATCAGGGCCTGGCAATCAAACGGGAACGGCCATCTCACCGGTTACGACCTCGGGCCGAAACTGAGCGCCGTCAGCCTGATCCGGCGTCGATTCCCGGGCGGGAATCGCCGTGACGGGGATCCCCTTGCTGGCCATCTCCACGGCCGCCTCCAAGGAATGCGCCACCCGGTCAACAGCTTCATCCGGTGCCATGGCTGGCTCGCAATATTCGGCGGGCATCACTTGCGCGGCGAGTGTTACCGGCGCTGGGGGCGCAGCGGGTGTTGCCGGCGCAGCGGGTGACAAGGGAGCATAATTGCGCCAGACATCGTCGCGCGAGGTAACCTCGGGAACGGTCGCGGCCACGGTATGGACCTCCGCGGGCTTGAAGGCGCGCGGAGGCAGCACGGGTTGAACGCCCCCCACCACCGAATCGGCGAGATCCAGCAAGCGTTGGTCGACATCCCTGAAATCGCTCTCATGGGTGTCCACAAACTGGATCTGGGCTTCGGCCAGGGAGCGGAAGCGGGCCAGGTAGGTTTCCTTTTCCTTGCGCAGCATGATGATTTCCCGCCGCAATTCCTCGGTGCGCGTGCGGCACTCGGTCAGGATCTGCTGGGCATGTTGCTGGGCTTCCTGAACGATCAATCCACCCTCGCGGGCTGCGTTGTCCTTGGTGTCCTGCATGACACGCTGGGCCGTCATGAGGGTATCGCGCAGGTTACCCTCGATCTGGCGGTAATTCCCCAGCTTTTCCTCGTCCTTGCCGATGGTTTCCCGCAGGTTCTTGTTGTCCACCAGGACAGTTTCGTACTCTTCGGCCAAGGTGGTCAAAAAACCTCTGACCTCGTCACAATCGTAGCCGCGTACGGCTTTCCGGAATTCCTGCTTGCGCACATCCAGCGGAGTGATCCTCATAACGGTCTCCTCAAAATCCGTGCTCCACCCCGGCAGCGCGGGAATCGGAGGCACAACACCTTCTGAAAGGTCAATTTTCTCACCCGAATCTACATCCGGGCGACCAGATTCATGAGCAGACGGATCAAGAGCCATGCCAACAGGGGAGAGAGGTCGATGACGGGCAGGGGGATCAACATGCGCAGGGGCCGCAGGACCGGTTCGGTCAGGCGAATGACCCACCAAATGATCTCATTACGGGGATCGGGATGGACCCAGCTGATAATAACCCTGGCGATGATCAGCCAGGAGTAGACCTGCAAAATCGCCACCACCAGCTTGGTCATGACCATATCTCGACCTCCTTGCCACGAATCTGGGCGGCGATTGGGTGATCAGGAACGAGGCCCGAAAATGGCGGTCCCGATACGAACCAGGGTGGAACCTTCGGCAATGGCGGCCTCGAAATCCCCGCTCATGCCCATGCTCAGAATCGGTAGTTCAAGACCCGTGGCTGCGGCGGCTTCGGCATTCAGATCCCGCAACAGGGCAAATGACCGGCGCTGACCCCGCTCATCATCCCCGAAACTGGCCATGCCCATCATGCCCCGGAGATCCAGACCGGGCAGTCCGGCAAATTTTTCCGCCAGCACCAGGGCATCTTCCGGCGCCACCCCGTTTTTCTGGGGCTCCCCGGAAATGTTCACCTCCAGCAACACGGCTTCACGACGATTCTCGCCCGATGCGTAACCGGACAATCGCTCCGCAAGCTCCAGGGAATCCACCCCCTGCAACAGGCGGAACCGTCCGGCGGCCCTGCGCGCCTTGTTGCGTTGCAAATGGCCGATGAAATGCCAGACGGGGGTTTCGGGATTGATGCCGCGAGCGGTGAGGATCCCCGGCAAGGCCTGCATCCGTTCCAGGGCGTCGGCGATCCGATTCTCTCCCAGATCCCTCTGGCCGGCCGCACACGCAGCGGCCACCAGGGACAGGGGAATGCGCTTGGCAACGGCCACCAGGCGGACAGCTTCCCGAGCCCGGCCATGCCGGAGGCAAGCCGCGGCAATCCTGTCCCGAACACGGGCCAACCGTTCGGCGACCACCGCATCGGTCATGAGCTACCTCCAGTGCAACAACAGCGTGCCCGGATCCAGCTCCAACTTCACCTGGGGCAGTTCAGTGCTGCCGTGTTCCTTGACGATCTTGACCCTGACGCGATCACCCTCGGGGCAGAGGGTCACGATCACGTCGAAATACTTGTCGTGGTTGGCGACCTTCAGCGGCACGCCGCGCGCGTCCGATTTCTGGTTCTCGCGATGGGTATTGCTGCTGGTCCAGATCTCCGCCTGCCACTCTGCCCCCAGCCGGCGAATCCCCTCCAGTTCCCAGGGCTCGGTGCTTTCGAACCGGGGGGTGCCATCCATGACGACCATGTCGGGGGCGAAGTCCGTGGTTTCTTTGAGAAAGTCCACCGATTGTTCGAGTTTTTCGAGGGAAAGCAGATCCCGGTTGTAGACAAGGATATGGCGGTTGCGTTCCATGATCAGCTGCTTGGCCAGCACCTGCTTCAGTTGCAGACTGGAAGCCATGGCATGGAAGATCTGTTCGAAGAAATGATTGATGTGCTCCACGCTTTCCTTGGTGGAGATGTAAAGCACTTTGCGGTCCCGGATGAGTTGATCGACAGCCAGGCCGATCAGGAATCCCGTCTTGCCGACTCCAGGGCGCGAGAGCACCACCCCCAGGTTGCCGGCACCGAGACCGCCTCCGATGGCACGCTCGAAGATGCGCACGGGGCTCTTCTGAATCATGCTGTTATCAGGCATGCTTTTCCTCACTGCTGCAGGTGATACATCCTACACACGGGATTGCTCCCGCGCAGTCATCGTCCCTCGGCGCGCTTGGTCTGGTAGATCTGGACCAGTTCCTCCGCCACCTCGGCAGGGGCGGGGGCATAGCGCGCAAACTCCATGGTGAATTCGGCCTTGCCTGCGGTTGCCGAACGCAGAACCGTGGCATAGCCGAACATCTCGGCCAACGGCACGTTGGCGTCGACCCGGATGAAGCCCTCGTCCTCCGTCGTTCCCACGATCACGCCGCGGCGCTGCATCAGGGTCTTGATGATGTCGCCCTGGTACTCACCCGGCCCCTCGATGGACACGAGCATAAGCGGTTCAAGCGCCACGGGTTTGCCTTTGAGATAAAATTCCCGGAAAGCCGCGCGGCAGGCCGTGGTGAACGCCATGTCCGAGGAATCCACCGCATGGAAAGCCCCGTCCACCAGCGTCACTTTCAGCCCCTGCACGGGATGGCCGATATACCGCCCTTCCTCCAGCGAGGTGGCGAAGCCCTTCTCGCAAGCCCCGATGTACTCGCTGGGAATGCGGCCGCCGACCACCTTGTTCACAAAGTGGAAATCGCCGTCGTCACTGGGTTCCAGAATACCCTGGACCTTGGCGTACTGGCCGGAACCGCCGGTCTGCTTCTTGTGGGTGTAGTCGAATTCCACGGAACGCGTCATGGTTTCGCGGTACTTGACCTGCGGGGCGCCCGTGGCCACTTCGGCCCCGAATTCCCTTTTGATGCGCTGGATGTAGACTTCCAGGTGGAGTTCACCCATGCCGCTGATGATGGTGTCCCCCGTCTCGCCGTCGACCGCGGAGCGAAAAGTGGGATCCTCGCGGGTAAAGCGGTGCAGGGCCTTGCTCAAACTGGCCGAAGCCTTGTTGTCCACCGGAGTGACCGCAAGGGAAACCACCGGTTCGGGAACGTGCATGCTCGAAAGGGCGACCCGCTCGCCGCCGGTGAACGTGTCGCCGCTGGCGCAGTCGATGCCGAACAGGGCAATGATGTCGCCGGCGCCGGCTTCCTGGATCTCCTCCATCTGATCCGCATGCATCCGGCCGATGCGCCCCACCTTGACCTTACGGCCGGTGCGGCTGTTGAAGATATCGCTGCCCTTGTGGACCACGCCCTGGTAGATACGGATGTAGGTGAGCTGACCGTAGGGACCCTCTTCCAGTTTGAAGACATTGGCCACCAGGCTATCCTCGGAACTGCTGCTCAAATCGAATTCGGTCTCGGTGCCGTCGGATTCCACCCTCAGGGCGGTGTTGACGATGTCCGACGGAGCCGGCAGATAGCGGACCACTGCGTCCAGCAGCAGTTGAACGCCTTTGTTCTTGTAGGCACTGCCCATGTAGACCGGCGCCAGCTGTCCATCAAGGACCCCCTTGCGAACCGCGGCGTTGATCATATCCTCGGTGACGGCATTCTCCAGGATGGCCTCCATCAGCTCATCGCTGAACATGCTTACCGCATCCAGCATGACTTCGCGCCTGGCTTCGGCTTCAAGCATCAAGGACGAGGGAATCTCGCCCTCGACGATCTTTTCCCCGTTCTCGCCTGCGAAGCGGAAGGCCTTCATCGTGACCAGATCCACCAGACCCTCGAGCTCGTCTTCCAGCCCGATGGGAATCTGCATCATCACGGCGTTGAGCTTGAGCTTGTCGCGCAGCTGCTCCGTCACCCGCGCGGGATTGGCCCCGCTGCGGTCACACTTGTTGACGAATGCGATGCGCGGCACCGAATAACGCCGCATCTGCCGGTCAACGGTGATGGACTGGCTCTGCACCCCGGCCACGGCACACAGGACCAGGATCGCGCCGTCCAGAACCTTCAGGGCGCGCTCGACCTCGATGGTAAAATCGACGTGTCCCGGGGTATCGATGATGTTGACGTGGTGGTCCTTCCAGGTCGTGTAGGTCGCGGCGCTCTGGATGGTGATCCCGCGTTCGCGCTCCAGCTCCATGGAGTCCATGGTGGCGCCCACCCCGTCCTTGCCGCGCACCTCGTGGATGGCGCGGATACGCCCTGTGTAGAAGAGAATGCGCTCGGTCAAGGTGGTCTTGCCCGAATCGATGTGGGCGCTGATGCCGATGTTCCTGATCCTGCTCAGATCGTCGCTCATGATAATCGTCCCGTCCAGGGCCGGGGCCCTGCAGTCAGTCCGTGTGGCGCCCGGGGGTGGTCACCGCCGGGAGAAAAACACACGCCTGCAAGGACCTTAACGCAGGTTCGCAGGCGTGGCGAGCCGCAATTTAGATCCGAAGCCCCGAAAATGCAAATCAGAGCGGGAAATTCCTGATTCAACAACCTTGAGGGCCCTTGTCCAATTATGACGTCATTTCTCCAGACTATCCTTCTGCTGGCGAACTTTGTTCAGGAATATCAAAACGACAAGCGGGGATTACAAATGCCGAGGCATACTGAAGGTACGGATGGATTTTTGAAACCACACTGGTGGCAAAGCCAACACATCCTACCGCTGTACTTATTCCTGATCTTGGCCGTCGGGACAAGCGGAACCCTGTATTGGGTCCTCCGCACCACGGGCCAGAACATGCTGCGCTTCATCAGAAAACAGGGTCCGGCCCCGGTGGCCGAACCCTGTCCGCTGGTTTGATTTCGGTCCAGGGGTAAGCCCCGATCATGCGGGCTAGATCACGCCGTGCTTGCGCCCCACTGCGGCAAAAGCATCCAGACATCGCCGGACCTGCTCGGAAGAATGGGCCGCCGAAACCTGCAAACGGATCCGGGCCTGGCCGTGAGGCACCACCGGGAAGCTGAAACCGATGCAGTAGATGCCCGCCTCCAGCAGATCCCGCGACATCCCCTGGGCCAGCATGGCATCGTTCTGATGACGTCTGAAATGCACCGGGATGATGGGGTGTTCCCCCTCGTCCACGTCAAAACCGAGCTCGCGCAGGCCCTGGCGCAACTGAAGCTGGTTCGCCTCCAGCCGGCGCAACGGTTCGGGGTCCTCGCGCAGGATCCGCAGCACTTCCAGGGTGGCGCCACAGACCATCATGGGCAGGGAATTGCTGAACAGATAAGGACGGCTTTTCTGCCGCAACCAGCCGATGATCTCCTTGCGGCCGCTCGTGCAGCCGCCCAGCGCCCCGCCCAGGGCCTTGCCCAGGGTCGTGGTGATGATGTCCACCCGGCCCATGACTTCGAAACGCTCGCAGGTGCCGCGGCCGGTCTGGCCCACGAAGCCGGTGGCGTGGCTGTCGTCCACCATCACCAGGGCGTCATGCTTCTCGGCCAGATCGCAGATCCCCTGCAGGTTGGCCAGGTCACCGTCCATGGAAAAAACGCCATCGGTGACGATCAAGCGGAACTTGCTGTCGCCCGCTTCCTCGAGCCGGGCTTCCAGGTCCTCCATGTCGGCATGTTTGAAGATCAGGCGCCGGGCCTTGGCCAGGCGCACGCCGTCGATGATGGAGGCGTGGTTGAGCTGATCGGGGATGATGGCACAATCCTGGTCGACCAGGGGTTCGAACACCCCGCCGTTGGCGTCAAAGCAGGCCGCGTACAAGATGGTGTCCTCGGTGCCGAGGAAGGCGCTCAGTTCCGCCTCGAGCTGTTTGTGCAGGCTGGTGGTCCCACAGATGAAGCGCACCGAGCTGAGGCCGTAACCCCACTGGTCCAGGGTCTTCTTCGCCGCGGCCACCACCCGGGGATCGGCGGCCAGGCCCAGGTAGTTGTTGGCGCAGAAGTTCAGGACCTTGCGGCCGCCGACGGTGACCTCCGCCCCCTGGGGGCTTTCCAGCACCCGCTCATCCTTGTAGAGACCCTGCTCGCGCACCGCAGCCAGTTCAGCGGCCAAAAATTCCCCGAATTTTCCATACATGAGGCCTGACTCCCGTCGCTGTTCAGTCCGTTCCCGCGAAGAAACTCTCTAGTATCGCTTGGCCATTTTTTCCAGGGTCACATGGGGCACCTTGTCCCCCCAGCCCGCCTGGCCGAAGGCGATCATGCGGGCCTTGACCACCTCGGTCATGGCCGCGCGCGCAGGCTTCAGGTAATCCCGGGGATCGAACTTCTCCGGATGCTCCGCGAAGAGCTTGCGGATCGCCCCGGTGATCGCCAGCCGACTGTCGGTATCGACGTTGACCTTGCGCACCCCGTGTTTGATGCCGCGCTGGATGGCCTCCACGGGCACGCCGTAGGTCTCGGGCATCTTGCCGCCGTACCGGTTGATGATGTCCACCAGCTCCTTGGGCACCGAGCTGCTGCCGTGCATGACCAGGTGGGTGTTCGGCAACCGCCGGTGGATTTCCTCGATCAGATCCATTTTCAAGACATCGCCCGTGGGTTTGCTGGCGAACTTGTAGGCGCCGTGGCTGGTGCCGATGGCCACGGCCAGCGCGTCGCAACCGGTCGCGGCCGAAAACTGCTCGGCCTCGGCGGGGTCCGTCAAATGGGCCAGGGCCTCCTCACCGGTCAGGCCGGCGCCGTGGCCATCCTCGATGCCGCCCAGACAACCGATCTCGGCTTCGACCGTCACGCCCAGCGCGTGGGCGCGGGCCACGACTTTCTGCGTCACCTCGACGTTGTACTCGTAGCTCGAAGGGGTCTTGCCGTCGGCCTGCAGCGAGCCGTCCATCATCACCGAAGTGAAACCCTGGTCGATGGCACTGAAACAGGTCTCGGGACTGTTGCCGTGGTCCTGGTGCATGACAATCGGCAGCTTGGGGTACAGTTCGACGGCGGCCAGCATCAGATGCCGCAGGTAGTTGTCCTGGGAATAGGAACGGGCCCCCCGCGAAGCCTGCACGATGACCGGGGAATTGGTCTCCTCCGCGGCCTGCATGATGGCCTGGATCTGTTCCATGTTGTTGACGTTGAAAGCTCCGACTCCGTAATCGTGTTCGGCGGCGTGGTCCAGCAGGGCGCGCATGGGAATCAACGGCATGACGGTCTCCTTTATTCAAGCGCTCCGGCGCGCGGTAGCGGATAGATCCCTCAGGAATCTTCCATGGATTTCGCAAGGTCATCGGACTTGCCGATCAGGATCATCACGTCGCTGTCCTTCAGCAGGTAGTTGGGGGGCGGCACGGTGATGAACTTGTCGGTCAGGACATCCTTGATGGCGATGACGGTCACCTGGTACTTGCGGCGCAGGTCCAGATCGATCAGGGTCTTGCCCAGGAAACTCTGGGGCGGAACCATCTCCGAAAGGGAATACCCCTCGGCCAAAGGAATGTACTCCAAAACATTGGGACTGGAAAGGCTGTGGGCCACTTTCTGGGCCATGTCCTTTTCGGGAAAAATGATGTCGCTGGCCCCTACGCTTTCCAGAATCCGTCCATGGTCCTCGCTGATCGCCTTGACCAGGATCCGCGGCACCTTGAGCTCCTTCAGAAACAGGGTGATGAGCGTGGAGAGGTGGGATCGCTCACCGGTGGATACGACCACCGCATCCAGATCCCCCACACCCTGATCCTGCAGAAACTCCTTATGGGCGGCATCGCCCAAGACGGCATAGGTGCAGTGGTCGCGGATGGCCTGGACCTTCTCCTTGTCCATGTCCATGGCCACCACCTCGTGCCCCTCGTCAAAAAGCGTGAGGGCGACATGGTAGCCGAAGTTGCCCAGGCCGATCACTCCGAAGCGTTGTTTCATGGCGATCCTGCTCCTTGTCCCTCAGCCGATCATGATGCTTTCTTCGGCGTAGCGGGTGGGATAGTTCCGCGTCCTGCGGGTGATGGCGAAGGCCACGGTCAGCAGGCCCACCCTCCCGATGAACATCAGCACAATGATTATCCACTTGCCGGCCTCCGTCAATGCGCTGGTCACACCCAGCGAGAGTCCCACCGTCCCGAACGCGGAAACCGCCTCGAACGCGTGATCCAGCAGCACGCGCGATCCTTCCGCGGCCCTGGCCGGCACCTGGGCCAGCAGCAGTCCGAACAGCGCCAGGCCGATGAGCAGCACCGCCAGCATGACCAGGGCCAGGGCCTTGGTCACCGTCTCATCGGGCAGGGTCCGACGGAAAAGGTTGGTGTGCTGGTTGCCGCGCAGCCTGCTGACCATGATCCCGAAAAACAAGGCCAGGCTCGTGGTCTTGATGCCGCCTCCGGTGGAGCCGGGCGAGGCGCCGATGAACATCAGGAATATCATCACGAACAGGGTCGGGGTGCGCAGGGCGGTCAAGTCCAGGGTGTTGAAGCCGGCTGTCCTGGTGGTCACCGACTGGAACATCGCGGTAAGCAGGGCCCTTCCGGCAGGCATCCCCGCCAGGGAACCCCGCCATTCCATGAGGGCGATGGCGAGGGTCCCGAACACGAGCAGGCAACCGGTGGTGACCAGCACCAGCCGCGAGTGAAGCGACAGGCGACGGCAGCGGGAATCGCGGGCTGATTGTACCCGGCCCAGGACCTCCATCACCACCAGGAAGCCCAGACCGCCGACAATGATCAAACCCATGACCGTGAGGTTGACCAGCGCGTTGCCCTGAAACGAAACCAGGTTGTCCGAGAACAGGGAAAAACCCGCGTTGCAAAACGCCGAAATCGAATGAAACAGAGCGTAGTAAATCCCGTGGATCCAGCCCAGGCGGGGCACAAAGGCCACGGCCAGCAAAACCATGCCTGTTAGTTCCGTAAAGGCGGTCAGCAGGAAGATGCGCCGGATCAAATCGGGCAAGGACTTGACGGGGGTATGGGACAGGGTGTCGTTGATGATCCAGCGGCCCTTGGCTCCCACCCCCACCCCGAGGTAGAAGAACAGGTAGACCGAAAAGGTCATGATCCCCAGGCCGCCGATCTGGATCAGCACCAGCACCACCAGCTGACCGAACACCGTCAGGCGCGTGCCCACATCGCAGACCACCAGGCCGGTGACGCACTGTGCGCTGGTGGCGGTGAACAGAGCGTCCAGGAAGGACAACCCGCCGCCGTGGCCGGCCAGGGGCAGGGTCAACAGGAGGGCGCCCAGCAGAATGGCCACCGAGTAATAGAACACCAGGGCTTGCGCAGGTGACAAGCGCTCCAGACGGCTCATGAACGGCAAGGACGGCATCGGGACGGTCTCCTGGACTCCGGTTGAAAAGGTGGCCGACCCGGCGGTCGGCGACCCGGAATACCTGGATGGAGAGCATTACCTGAATAACCGCATCCCGTGCAACCGTCAAGAATCAAGTCGGGGCCGGGTTTGGTGGGCCGGGCCCCGCACAGGTTCAGCGGTCCAACTTGATCGTGATGTACTCCGCCGAAAAATCGGTCAGGGTATACTCCTTGGTCTCGCCAAAGATATTCACTTCGCGGTAGTGCACATCACCGATGAAATGTTCGGTGCCGGAGCCCTCGACGTGGAAAACATAATTCACCCCCGCCCCCCCACCATATTGGAGGGGAATGGCGCTGCCGGAAATGTTGTAGGTCTTGGTGTTGTCCGGGGTCCCCGTGTAGGGCCGAACCACCACGGATTCCAGGGAAAAGGCGTCCACCTGGGTGGGATTGTCCACATCGTCCACCGTGATGGTCATGGTCCCGCTCTTGTGCTCGTTGCTGTCAACGACCATGGAATCATAACTAGCCGTAAAAGTCGCGCCCTCGGAACTCCCGCTGATGGGACTCACCATCAGGCTGCCGTCAAACTGGGTCACTCTGTCCTCGATGGTGTAGGTAGTATCCACGGAGGAACCCCAGGTTTCGTGGACCGTCATGGTGCTCTTCCCACTGACCCAGACATACCCCTGTTTGAATCCTGACGATTCCTTGATGTCGAGATCCAGAGTCATGCCGGTGTCGTAGTCGTAGTGCGGTCCCAGAAAGGAGTTGGTGACCATGACCATCAAGTACTGTCCTGCGGCCACCATGTCATCCAGATGTTCCAATGTCAGGGAGTCCCCTACTTCCAGCTTGGTGATGGTGGAGTGATAAACTCTATAGACCGTCATCGTCCCCCCGGAACTCAGATCAAGGGACATCGTCGTCTCGGGTGTGAAACCCTGATATTTCAATTTGAGGATAAAGAAACGTGCCGCGCCTGGACCGTACTCATAGGCGTAGCTCTGGTGCGTATCGGTGGCATCCTTAATTTCCCAGGTCGCGGTGTCGTAGGCGACGGCAATGGAAATATTCACATCACTGTACAACTCGCCCTGAATTAGCTCCTGGAGAAATCTCGGGTGCCACTCAGAGAAGGTTTCCCCAAGTCTGGCGCTGAGGATGCTGTTGATGGCCGCTACCGGGTCATTGCCATGGACCAGGATGTAGTCGTAGATGGCGCCCAGCGCCGTGCCACCCGCCCGATTGACGACATACTGGATGAAGGCCGACATGCCGTAGCCGTGGTAGTCGGGATGGTTTCCGCTTGCCGGCACATGAAAATAGTGGAAGGGCAACCGCTGGTGACCGTCTCGGGCCCCCAACGACAAGTAATCCGGATCCCCCATCCAGGCCCGTTCGCTCCATGTCGAACAGGCCTCGTCGAGCCAGTACCTGTCCGAGGCTGTTTTCGACTTGATGAAACGATTGCGGTTGTCGTACAGGGCCTGCACAAGGTGAAAGAATTCATGTCCGGCGGTCACCTTCATTTCCGTGGACTGATCCAGATAAAGGGAATTGAAATTTATGGAGCCATGGTTGTCCCCCCACAGGGAAGGACTGAACTCCCCGAATCTCCCCACTTTCATGTCATTGATGACCACCTGGATCGGCCAGTTAGTGCGTTTGGCGTAGCTGAATCCCCAGGTCGCCATTTGGTCGTAGGCAGCTTCCAGATAAGTTCCCAGATTGGCCGCATCGACGTTTTGACCGATATGATAGATCCGGAAATGGGTCGTGGTTGTGGTCACGATGCCTTGCCGGGAGGAGGGGGATTTGGCGGAATAACCGGTCAGCTGGACAAGATGAACGGAGATGCCCTCTCCCCCGTCTTCAGCGGCGTCAGGGGCGGCGGGGATG
>CAZJGK010000019.1:0-43439 GCA_964545545.1 uncultured Fibrobacteraceae bacterium
AACACCAATCGAAGACGCCCTCGGGAGTGAAATGGACACCGGTCCCGGCCGGCAAAAGCTGGCCGGACAAGGTCGCCGCCCGGGCGAGATGGCTGAACTCCAGCATGCAATCAACGGATGAGGCCAGAACGTATATCCCATTGGGGCGCGAACAACAGGGTGGGCATTTGCGGGTAAATCATAGCAAGCGTCAGTATGTAAATGGATTGGCGTATACCAATACGGCGGAGAGCTTTTTCTCCGGGTTAAAGCGCTGCCTTGGGGGAAGCTATATTCATGTCAGCAAGAAACATCTTCACCGCTATGTAGCGCAAAGCGAATTCATGTGGAATACCAGAAAGAAAACGGATGGGGAACGTATTTTGCAAGCTATTCGCGGGATGGAAGGAAAGCGATTGATGTACCGTGAACCAACGTCAAGATGTGGTTGAAATGTAGAACGTGGTACAGACTGAATGCGGCTCTCTTTCTCCAACAGAAAGAGGAATTTCTGTAGGCGGGATCCCGCTGACGCTGCTTCCTGCTCGACCGTTTTGGTCCAGCCCAACAAGGAGCATGAGAATCTCCCGCCTGCCAATTCTCGCCATCGTGTCACTCTCCTTCTTCATCGCAAGGGGGACAGGCCAACGATCCCCGAACTTTTTTTCAGCTGGAGCTTGGCGCCTCCTGTCGAGAATCTAACATATCTTGGGCTGCCTTCAAGATATCGGATGCTCTGGGATTCCTTTCCAATCCTGGTACCATGTTTTCAAGGGTAGCAGTACGGGCTCGATTTGTCACAACCTTCCCAGGCTGCTTTGTAATACACAAGAAACGGCCGTTCTATTTGCTGAATGCAATGGCCTGTGAGCCGTGGTCGGTCGATTTAGCGCATATACGGGCTCAGCTTGACAGGTAAGCCTGAGGGAGCGATTCGTAAAGTTCAGCCCGATTGTAGCGGATTTGTACTGGATAATTAACAGCAGGCGTAAGTTATTTGGTGCCCCCGTAGCTCAGTTGGATAGAGCACGAGATTCCTAATCCGAGTTGCACACTTTTCATTTTCCTGTCATCGTGAACGTCTCCTGGAACGCGTGCATTTCGTGTTCTGAATTCCTATGTCCATTGTTGCAGGCAGGGTCAGTCATGAGGGTCATTGTTCTTGGTGGTGGTCTGGTGGGCGGGCCGATGGCGCGCGACCTGGCGGCCGATGCCCGTTTCGAGGTAACGGTGGCCGATCGTGATCCCCAGGCGCTGGCTGCGCTGGCGGCGCAGGCTACCCTCACGCCGCTGACGCAGGATCTGTCCGATCCGTCGGCCGTGACCGCCCTGGTTGGTGATTTCGACTTCGTGGTCGATGCGGTTCCCGGCTTCATGGGTTTTCAGACGCTGAAGGCGGTCATCGAAGCCGGCCGCAACGTGGTCGACATCGCTTTCTTTCCCGAGGATCCCTTCGCGCTCGATGGGCTGGCCCGCGAACAGGGTGTCACGGCCATCGTCGATTGCGGCGTTTTCCCGGGCATGGGCAGCGTTCTGATCGGACGTGATGCCCGCCGCCTGGACGAGGTGACCGATGTCTTGACCTTCGTGGGTGGCTTGCCCGACGTACGGCAGTGGCCCTGGGAATACCGGGCGGTTTTTTCGCCGGTGGATGTGATCGAGGAGTACACCCGTCCCGCGCGCTATCTGGAAAACGGCGAGTTGGTGACGCGCCCCGCCCTGTCGGATCCGGAATTGATCGACTTTCCCGGCATCGGAACCCTGGAGGCCTTCAACACCGACGGCCTGCGCACCATGATCCAGACCATCGGCGCGCCGAACATGAAGGAAAAAACCCTGCGCTACCCCGGTCATATCCAGAAGGTGCGTCTGCTGCGGGAGTGCGGCTTCTTTTCGGACAAGGAAATCGAGGTCGGCGGGCAGCTGGTGCGGCCTGTGGACGTGACCGCCAAGCTGCTTTTCCCCATGTGGCAGTTGCAGCCGGGCGAGGGCGATATCACCGTGATGCGCATCCGGGTCGAGGGCCTCGAAGCCGGTCGGCGCGCGGTTTTTGTCCATGAGCTGGTGGATCGATATGATCACGCCCAGGGGGTCAGCAGCATGGCCCGGACCACGGGTTATACCGCGACCATGGCCGTGCGCGCGGTGGCCGACGGGATATATACCGCCCAGGGCATTTCACCGCCGGAATTCCTGGGCCGGGAACCGGGATGCGCGGCGTTTCTCTTGAAGGGCTTGGCGCAGCGGGGCGTGAATTACCGGGAGTATCGGGATGAAGGTTGATACGAACACGAGGGAGGAAAATGGACGTGGCTCCCGAGGAAGACCAAAACGGATTTTGCTGGGCTGCGCCGCGACTCTGGCCATCCTCTTCTCGGGTGCGCCCGGTTTCGGTGCCGCGGACCAGCCGCTTCCGGTCAAGGTGCCGGATCTGCCACCCAAGGAGGGCGGCGCCCGCAACCAGTTGACCCTCAGGCAGATCAACAACATCATCGGACCCGATGCCGAGGGCAAAGGACTGGTCATCGACCTGTTGGACTCCACCCTGGTGGGTGACGTCTACACCGGCCCGTATCCCTTCGAGGCCGGCAGCGCCGATTTCGACTACACCCGGTACCGTCGCTGGGACCGCATCCGCGGCGGCCGGGGTGTGCTGCGGATCGCCGGTTTTTTCGGGAACCGCGACAACGCCAACAACTGGCCCCATGGCCAGGGCTGGACGATGACACCAACGATCGCCTACCGGCTCGATTTGTGGCGGCAGCAGGATGGGGATATCCGGCACCTGGGTTTCTACGACAGCGTGGTGAGTTTCCGGAGGGACGACGAGTCCTTCCGGCGGGTCAACACCATCATGGAGGGGCCGTTTGTTTCCCTGGTGGGCAGCGACGATCCCACCTCGCTGATGCTGTCCTGGACCACCAGCGAGGTCAGCCTCGGCACCGTGACCATGGCCGCCGACAAGCAGGAGGACCGGCGCATCACCGAAGCGGCCGCAGGTCTGCACCATGAGATCGTCGTTGCGGGCTTGAAGCCGCGCTCCCGCTACACCTACCATGTTTCCTGTATCTCGGCCGGCGGGGATACCGTGGTTTCCAACCGCTACGAACTGCTCACGGCGCCGCAGGCGGGACAAGGCAAGGTTACCATCGCCTTTGTCGGCGATGGCCGCGAGGGTGTCGGCGGCGGCGAGCGCACGTGCATGGGCTCCAATTTTCGCGTCATGAACTGGATAGCCCGGGACGCCCACCGGCGGGGCGCCGAAATGCTGCTGTTCGGCGGGGATCTGGTCAACGGCTACACCACCGATACCGAGGAATTCGAACTCCAGCTGACCGGTTGGAAACGGGCCGTGGCGGGGTTCTGGCGTTTTCATCCCATTTATCCGGGGATGGGCAACCACGAAGCCCTTCTCAATGGCTTCGCCGACGGCAGTTCATTCGGGATAACCCTGGACAAATGGCCCTACGCCACCTCCAGCACCGAAAGAATATTCGCGGACATGTTCGTCAATCCCACCAACGGGCCGGAACCATCGGATCCTCGCCGCCCGTCGTACAAGGAAAACGTCTATTCTTTCCAGTACGGCCCGGTGTTCATGATCAGTTTCAACAACAACTACTGGTGGACCAGCAACCGGAAGATCCCCATCTACGGCGGCTCACCCGAAGGCTACATCATGGCGGATCAGCTGCAGTGGATCGAGCAGCAGCTGGACAAGGCGCAACAGGATCCCACCGTCAAGTACATCCTGCTGTATGCCCAGGAACCGGTTTTTCCCTGCGGGGGCCACATCAGTGACGCCATGTGGTGGCGGGGGAACAACAACACACGAGCCTTTGTCCTGAACAGCGAGACGGGAGAGGTCGAGCCCGACGGCCCCGGCCTCATCGAGGTCAGGAACCGGCTGTGGGAGGCGATCTCCTCCCACGCCAAGGTGGCCTTGGTCCTGAGCGCCGATGAACACGAGTATTACCGCATGCTGGTGACCGACCACACGCCCGTGGGCCTCTATCCCGCGGACGATGAGAACGGCGATGGGATCCTGGATCGGTATTCCGCCAATCCGCGCTTCCGTTATCCCACGTATTTCGTCACCGCCGGGACGGCCGGGGCTCCCTTCTATGCGCGGGAAAAGACTCCCTGGGAGCCGGATGTTTTCACCTCCCAGTGCGGCTATGTGCTGCTCAAGGCCGATGAACAGCGGATGTCCCTGGAATTCATTACCGAGACGGGTCAGGTGTTCGACAGGATCCCCGATTTGATGGCGGTCAAAAAGTAACCTTGAGCCCAGGGCGGCTATAACCGCATCCCTTGAACCGGATTGCCTCTGGCGGGAGCTATGTGATATCCTCGACTTGTCATGTCAATGATGTTTGGCAAGGGGGACAAAATGAAGCGGCCCATTCTCTATTGTTTATCCATTGCATTCCTGCTCATCTGCATCGGTTGCGCCTCCCGGAACAGTCCGCTGGTGGGAACCTGGCATCTGATCGAGGCCCAGGGTCAGCCCGTCACCGGCAATACCATCAAGATCGTCACGCCCACGCATTTTGCCTTCGGCAGGAATGAGGGACCGGGCGCGGTGTGGGCCGGCGGCGGACGGGTCCAGGTGACGCGCAGCGTCTATACCGAGATCATCCAGTACCACAGCAAACCGGGACTGGTGGGCAAGGTGCTTGATTTCAGCTACGATCTCAAGAACGACAGATGGCACCACCGGAGCATTCTGAAGCCCGGGAGACAGGCCCTGGTCATCGACGAGGTTTGGGAGCGTGTGGATGATTGACCAGGCTGGCATGAGGGCTCTGGATCCAGGGCGCAACCTAAGGGGTTCAGGTGTCCAATTCCAACCACCACCGATCCGCTCAATCAAGCGACCTTGATCAGATCGGGGTCGCAGGCCTGACCGTCGGCGGCGCACTCGGCAACTGGCTGAGATCCACCTTCACTTCTCTCGGGGTGCGGAATTACCGGATGTTCTTCCTCGGCCAGGGAATCTCCCTGGTGGGAACGTGGGTGAGGCGGACGGCCATGGGCTGGCTCGTCTACCAGCTCACCGGGAGCAGGGCCCTGCTCGGGTTGATCATGGGGCTGGCCACGTTCCCCATGTTCGTCCTGTCTCCGCTGGCGGGTTCCATCGCCGACCGGGTGGACAAGCGCAGGATGATCATCATCACCCAGTCGGCAGCCGCGCTGAGCTCGGGCCTCATCGCGGCCCTGATTTTCACGGACCGCATAAACGTGTGGTATCTGGGGGCCCTGGCGACAGCCAGCGGCATCGCTTTCGCCTTCGAGATGCCCGCGAGGCAGGCGTTCATCGTCGAACTGGTCGGCCGGGACAAGCTGATGAACGCCATCGCGCTCAACTCGGGCCTGGTCAATCTGTCGCGGATCTTCGGTCCTGCCGTGGCGGGCATCCTCATCGGCACCATCGGCATGGGTTTCTGCTTCACCCTCGATGCCGTGAGCTACCTGGTGGTGATCGTGACGCTGATTCTGCTCACCCTGCCCGCTTTCCACGAGCCCGAGCGCCTTGCCTCCCACTGGCAGGCCCTGATGGAGGGCGCGCGGGAAGTGCACCGGAACCAGCGCGTGCGTGTGCTGCTTTTGTTGCTGTTTCTCGTGGGGGTGTTCGGCTGGTCTTTCCAGACCCTGATGCCGGCCATAGCGCCTGACCTCTTGAAGCTGGACGCGATGCACTATGGAGCGTTGATGTCGATGTTCGGCGTGGGGGCCATCGGTGGGGCGCTGTTCGTGGCCAGTCGCAAGGCCTCAAGCAACAGCCGACTCCAGGTTTTCGGCGGGGTGTGGGCGATGGTCGCCGGAATCTACCTGGTGGCGCTGGCGGGGACTCTCCTGGGTGCCCGCCCGGCTGCATTCTGGTGCGTCAGCGGCGCCTTGATGCTAACCGGCTTGGGGGCGGTATTGTTCATGTCGACGTCGAACACCCTGATCCAGACCAGCGTCGAGGACAGGATCCGCGGGAGGATCATGGGGATCTGGGCGGTTGCCTTCGGCGGCTCGCTCCCGCTGGGCGCCTTCCTGGTCGGCCTTATCGCCGAGGTGATTTCACCGTTCTTGACCATCTCCCTGTTCGCCACGGTGCTTCTGATCGGGAGTTTGGTGGTATATTACCGTCTGCCCCGGCTCGAGGGAACAAGTTCGCGTCCGCAATCCCGCCTTTAGCAGGGCCATCTGGATGGGGCTGAGGCGAACCGGGGTTCCCCATTTGGCCGGGGGCGACAAGGGAGATGGTCATGCAGATATACCAACACCGGCAGATCGGAACGGTCGTCTTGTTGGCTCTCGGCTTTGCCGCGGTGGCTGTCACGGCAATCTTGGCGGCCATACCTTCGGGACCTGCCCTGATGGTGGATGGTCCCGTCCTCCTGATTCTTTTGCTGTGCCTGTTCCTGTTCTGGTCCCTCAATACAGAGGTCACCACCGACCGTCTGAAGGTATGGTTCGGCTCAGGAATCATTCGGAAGGAATTCCGTATTGAAGACATCCGTAAGGCCCGCATCGTGCGGAATCGGTGGTATTACGGGTGGGGGATCAAGCGGACGCCATTCGGTTGGATGTTCAACGTCTCCGGATTGGACGCCGTCGAACTGGAACTCAAGAACAACCGCAGTTTTCGCATCGGGACCGATGAGCCGCAACAACTGTTGATGGCCTTGCAGCGGGTTTTGCGCCACTACGCCTGACCATTGGGTGGTGCCTGTCTGAAGCGCCTGTGGCACCACATTCCAGCGCGGCGGACACAATTTCCGAGGCACAACCCAAGCGACCTGCACCCGGCAACGGGCATCGGCTGGCAGACCTCTTCCCCGCCTCACGGAAATGACCTTGGCAAAACCAGAGTTTTTTGATATGCTTTAAATCAATAACTGATTTTCCTTTTCAGATACAGGGTCCCAAAGGGGGAGCCATGATCGGGCAGAACAGCGGGCCGTATGAAATCACGGCCCTGCTCGGCAAGGGCGGCATGCTGAGTATCGTCACTCCCTGGCAGGATCTCCTGGAGGGGCGGTAATTTCATGGATCTCATGCTGGTCGGAATTGTCGATAACCAGGAGATACGCTTTCCCGTGGTCGAGGGCACCCTGCTGGTGGGGCGTTCCGAAGAGGCGGCTATCCGCCTGGGCAAGTCGCAGGTTTCCCGCCGCCACGCGGAAATCATCGTCACGGGGGACCAGATCCTGGTGCGTGATCTGGGCAGCCACAACGGCACCCTGGTCAACGGAGTCAAGGTGGAGGATACCGCCACCCTGTCGCCGGGTGACCGCTTTGAAGTGGCCGATCTTTGCTTCAGGTTGGAACACGCCACGGTGGTGGGAGCGAAAAGCCGCCCGGTCACCATGTTGGGCCACACCGTTAAGCCCAACGTTGAGATCAGCTGGGACGAGGTGAACACCCAGCAGGGAGAACAAAGGGATCTGCAGTCCCTGTTGTTTCGGGTTTTGGCCAAGGCCGGCGACCTTTTGACCATTCCGCGCGCGCCGGAGGAACTGTACGAACCCATCCTGGATCTGGTGGAAACCGCGTTGCTCAAACCCGAACGGATTTTCGTGTTGCTGTTGGAGGGCGACGCCGGGGAACCAGTGCAGACCGCTTCGCGTTTTCTCAGGCGCGGCAATGATGCCCTGGTTTTGAGCAAGACCATGATCACGCAGGTTCTGAAGGAGAAGAAATCCTTTCTGACCTCGGACGCTTTGAATGATCCTGGTTTCGGCGGCATGATGAGCATGGTCAGCCAGGGGATCCGCTCGGCCATCGCCGTACCCCTGTTCGACAACGAGGATGTCATCGGCATCCTGTACGCGGACGATTCACGGCCCGACCGCTTTTTCACCCGGGATCAGTTGGCGGCCTTCACCCTGCTGGCCAATACCATCGCCGTGGCGCTGACCCACGCGCGCTATCATCATCTCAAAGAGGAAAAAGCCCGCCAGGACGCCGAGCTGGCCACCGCCAGTGAAATCCTGGATCAGATGCTGCCCTCCGCCTTGCCCGCCCTTGAAGGGTACGATGTGCTGGCCAGTTTGGAACCCTGTTATGAGGTGGGAGGTGACCTGTACGACGCGCAGCTGCTGGACGACGGCCGTTACGCCTTCCTGATCGGAGATGTGACGGGCAAGGGCCTGGGCGCGGCCCTGCTGGTCAGCAATATCCTGTCCCTGACCCGGTTCATGCTCAGCGAAGGCTGGGAGCCGCAGGCCCTGGTCACGCGTCTGAATCAACAGATTTTCAAGTGCACGGATCACATCCGGTTCGCGACGTTCTTTCTGGGCTTTCTCGATCCGGCGTCCGGACGGTTCAGCTTTGTCAACGCCGGGCACAATCCGCCGTACCTGGTGCGGGCCGATGGTTCGGTCGAGGAATGCCCGCCCTCGGGTCTGCCGGTGGGCATGTTGGATGATTCGAATTACCGGTTGGGTGAAGCCATCCTGGAAAAGGGCGATCTTTTGGCCCTGTACAGCGACGGTATTCCCGAAACCCAACGCCTGGACGACGAGGAGTACGGCGAGGAAAACTTCCAGAAATTGCTGGTTCGCGAGGGCAAGGGAGATCTGCAGAAGTTGTTTGAACTCCTGCAGGGCGAACTCGCGGAGTTCCGCGGCCAGGCGCCCATCGGGGATGATGTCACCCTGGTGACCTTGCGGCGCAACTGACGACGATGGGTATTGAACGATGACGGGTCAAACCGGATCTGGTGGAGTTAGGCATGAAGCATGACAAGTCTGCGACGATGAAGCTGGCCAAGGACTACCGGGACCGCGGAGAGCCCAACGGCTGGTTCGAGGAATTTTACGCCCGGGCCGGCGGCGATATCCACAAGGTGTACTGGGCCGATCTGAAAACCAATCCTTTGCTGGCGGCCTGGTTGGAGGAACATCCGGCGCAGGCGGGGACGCCGGCTGTCACCATCGGGTGCGGCCTGGGAGATGACGCCGAGGCCCTGGCCAGGCATGGCTACCGCGTCACGGCCTTCGATATTTCCAGCTCGGCCATTGCCATGTGCCGGCAGAGGTATCCGCACAGCACGGTGGATTACCGTGTCGCCGACCTCTTCGCTCTTCCCCCCCAGTGGCGGCGGACGTATGCCCTGGTTTACGAGTGCAACACGATCCAGATCCTGGTGGGTGCGGATCGTTCCCGGGCGCTGGTGGCCATTGCCGAGCTGGTCGCCCCCGGTGGCCAGGTCCTTGTTTCCTGCCGGAGCCGCGACACGGATGAACAACCGGACGCCTTCCCCTTGGCCCTGGACCGACAGGAGATCGACGGCTTCAAAAGAGCGGGCCTGACTGAGATCCGGTTTCAGGCCTACGACGATGACCAGGAACCGCCCGTGCCGCACTTCTTTGCTGTTTACGAACGGCCCGAGGACAGCGGGTGACCATGATTGCCCGCGCCATTATTGAAACAACGCTTTAACTCCGCCTCCTGACCAACGGGTAACGGACTTTTCGCCGTCCGGCCCTAATTTCTCATTTTTCCCTGCCGGATGCCGAAAGAACGGTTGAATGCCCTATGCGCAACCGGGAGCAGACCATGCCTGTACTCGAGACCCTGGAGCCCAAACTGACGGCCGTGATCACCGCGCGCCAAGAGCCGGTCATCCCGGCTCTTCTGGGTGTCCGGCCGGTGCTGACCTGGCGGGACAAGCTGTCGTCGCTGCACGAGATCGGCGCCTTGCTCCAGGTCACGGGCGTGTTGATGCTCACGCCTCTGCTTTTCCACTGGCTCGACGGCGAAGCGCTTGAGCACGGCCTGCACGCCGGAGTTTTCTATTGGCCGGCCATCGGGGCCCTGGTTGGCGGCCGCCTGTTGCAGGTCTTGATTCCCCGGCGTGAACTTTCGGTCCGCGACGCCATGGTGATCACCGCCCTGGGCTGGGTGGCTGTCTGCGCCATCGGGGCAATTCCCTTCATGACGGGGCTGCACGCTTCGCCCATCGACGCCATGTTCGAGTCCGTCAGCGGTTTTACCACCACCGGCATTACGGTTTTGCAGGGTCTGGACGACATGCCGCGGAGCATGCTGCTGTGGCGCTCGATCATCCAGTGGCTGGGGGGGCTGGGCATTCTGGCTTTCTTCCTGGCGGTGGGATTTCGCAGCGGCCAGGCCGCCTCGACCCTGTTTTCCGCTGAGGGGCACAAGATCGGCGGGGCGCGCCCCGTGCCGGGGATCCACAACACGGTCAAGGCGCTGTGGGGGGTCTACCTGGTGTTGACCTGCGGTGCCTTGGCGGCGTTTCTCATGGGCGGCATGAACCTGTTCGATGGGGTCTGCCACACCATGACCTGCGTGTCCACCGGCGGTTTCTCCACCCACGACGCCAGCATCGGCTACTTCGCCCAGCAGGGCTTTCCCCACGCGGTGTTCATCGAATATGCGGCCATCATCTTCATGCTCACCGGTGGCATAAACTTCCTGGTGCACTACAAGGTGCTGCGCGGGGAAATCAGCTCCCTGTGGCGGGATTTCGAGATGCGCTGGTTCTGGGCCCTGGTCGCGGGATTCACGGGTGTGATCCTGGCCGACCATTTTCTTCACGCCCCCCTGCGCGCCGGGGGCGAATCCCTGGCCGCGGATTTCCGGCTCGTCCTGTTCCAGGTTTCCTCCATGATCACCAGCACGGGATTCGCCACCAAGGACATCGGCGATCCGTTCTTCCCGGCCGTCGCCAAGCAACTGTTTCTGGTCCTGATGATCGTCGGGGGATGCGTAGGCTCGACGGCGGGCGGGATCAAGGTGCTGCGCTTGGGTATCCTGGTCAACATGCTGCGCAATCAGGTTCACAAACTGACCGCCTCCCAACGCACCATCACCCCCGTGACCGTCAGTGGTCAGGTCATACCGGATTTTGAACTGCAGCGCATCGGAGCCCTGTTGGGCGGGTGGCTGCTGCTGGTGGGGCTTGGCGCCATGGTCACGGCCTGGTACAGCGATCTGGACGGCTGGCAATCCCTGTCGGGCATGGCCTCGGCGGTGGGCAACATGGGACCGTTCTATTTTTCGGTGGCCAAGATGGCATCGCTGCACTGGGTCATCAAAGTCGTTTACATCGTCGGCATGCTGGCGGGCAGGCTGGAAATCCTGCCCCTGATCGTGCTCTTGTCCCGCCGAACCTGGCGTTCGGCGTGATCCCCAAGGAGGATCATCATGTACATCGTCATCGGCGGCGGCGGAGTCGCCGGCTCGACCCTGGCCAAAGCCCTAGTTGATCTCAAGCATGACGTGGTGGTCATAGAACCCGACAAGGATTCCTGCGAGGCCCTGTATGCCGAGACCGGAGCGGTGACCATCAACGGCAGCGCGACCGAGATGCGAACCCTCAGGGAAGCGGGCATGGATCGCGCCGACGCAGCCGTGGCCTGCATGTACCGCGATTCCGACAACATGAGTTTTTCCTTGCTGGCGCGCAGCCTGGGCGTGCCGCATATCATCGCCAAGATGAGGGACCCCAATTACCGGGTTGCTTTCGAGGCGGCCGGGGTGAATTACATCTGCGATATTATCGCCATGCTGAAAACCGAAGTGTTGGCGGATCTGCACCAAGCGATGGAAGTGAAATCGATATAACCGGAAGGAACACTTTCGGACCGGCCGGAGCCACCGCCTCCTGTCCCTGGAGAATATGGGGTGATCGGTCACTCCATTTTCTCTAGGGATTCGACCTGACCCTGTAGACGGCGGTGTTCTGTTCAACCAGGTCGTACTCGAAGAGCTGGACCAGTTCCAGCTCTTTGTCCAGGTACCCGGGCAAGGGTTTCTGCAACAGGGGATCCAGACCGGGTGCCAGGACATGGGCCACCAGGACATTGACGATGAGATATTCGGCGCCGCTATGCTTTACCCAGGCGATCAGGGCGGCGGTGTTTTCTTCGGGAGGCAACTTGATAAAGCTGCAGCCGGCCCAAAAACTCGTGTAGGGCTTGTAGGCGGCAATGACGGTTCCGGGTTCCACCTGCGGCTTCAACCATTCGCCGGCGTCCTTCAAACCGAAGAAAGCCTCGGTATCATGACGCACGAAAAACATGTCGTCGCGACCCGCCCAGAACACACCGCCGAGGGCCAGGACCAGGAATCCCCAGGCGGCGATGCGACCGCGGGGGATCATCTGCCGGAGATCAAAAAACGCCAGCCCTGCGCCGAGCAGGAAAAACGGCACATAGGGTTGCCAGTAGCGGACGACCATGGGGAAGATGACCAACGGCATCGGGATCAGGGGCGCCAGCATCCACAGCCAGCGACCGCGCTTGCGCACCATTCCCCATGTGGCCAGCAGAACCAGGGGCAACCCGAGCATGCCGGTCAGCAAAAGCCCCAGTGTCTCCAGGTTGTGGGCGATGAGCCCCAGAAAATCCAGACCGGGATGGGCGGCCAGACTCAGGGTCAGCGCAAAATCCTTGCTGCTCAAACCCCAGAAGCCACCGGCCACCTTGATGAAGATCAGGTAGGGGAGGACGGGTATGGCCAGGCCGAGGATCATCCGTAGTGGAAGCTTGCGCCGGCGCCAGGTTTCATGGATCAGCAAGCCGACGGCCGCCAGCAGGGCTTCGGGCCGAATCAGATAGGTCACGCCGAACAGAAAACCGGCCTTGCCGCGCCGGCCCCTTTCGTAAAGGAGCCAGGACCCCAGCAAGCCGCAGGCGTAGCTGGTATCCGAAAGATCGCCTTTGGACAGGATGAGGTTTTGCGGCAGCAGAACCATGATCGCCATACCCAGCAGCGCAGGGAAGTAGCCCAGGCGGCGCTTCAGCAGCATGAAGGTCAACAATGTCAACCCGGTGCCGCAAAACACGTTGACCCCCTGCGCGGTGCGCAGCAGGACCATGGGGTCCAGCTTGTGTAAAAACAGCAGGGGCACCGAGATGAGCAGGGGCCAGCCGGGGGGGAAACAGCTGAATGGCAAACGACCGTGGGTGAGCAGGAAGCGGGTCTGCTCCATGTACTGGACACCGTCGACCGAGGGGAATTCCTTGATGACCGCCAGATGCCAGCGGATCACCAGGGCCAGCAGCGTCAGGGCCATGATCGGCAGCCATTGGCCGCGGTTCCCGGCCGGACGGGAATCCGAAGCGGTCAAGGTGTTGCGGGAAAACTTGAGATTCATGTTCAGACAATCCGAACGTCGGCATCAACTTCATGGCCGCGGGTCTGGGCCCCTGGTTTGACCTTGACGATCTCCGGCTTGTGTATTTCCGCGATGACCAAGACCACGGAACTGGCGGCGACCACCGAGCTCAAAAAGAGAGCGACCCAGATCCAGGGGTTGTCGTACAACCACTTGCGCATGGCGTTCCCTTCGGGGGTGGGGCCGGGGCTCATGGTCCCCGGAACCGCACCTTGATGCTCTGCACTTCACCGCTGACCGAGTCGGTGACGGTGAAGTAAAAATCCTCAGGCTGAGAATAACTTTCCTTCGGCATCTCCGCAAACATGGTCAAGGGCACATCGGCCAAGGCGTCCAGCTCGATGCGGGGCTGGGGAATGATGAACCGAACTCCCTGGCTGCCGCTCAGGGCCCCGGCTTCAGGGGTCACTAAATAGACGCCGGGCACCGAGGATTTGTTCTGCAGGTGCATGGTGTAGAGGTTGCGGATTTCTCCGTTCTGGAAGCTGAAGGGCAGCCCCTGGGAACGCATGGCCGTAACCTGGAAACTCTCGCGACGGGCGGCACGCACGACAAATAATCCCACCAGGGCGAGAATCACCACGCCGTAGATAAAGAACCGGGGACGCAGAAGGCGCGCCTGACCGGTCTCGAATCCCCGCGAGGAATCGAAACGGATCAGGCCCCGCGGTTGGTCGATCTTGTCCATGATTTCATCGCAGGCATCGATGCAGTTGGTGCACCCGATGCATTCCATCTGCAGCCCGTTGCGGATGTCGATACCGGTGGGACAGACGTCCACGCAGCGCCGGCAATCGATGCAGTCACCGCCGCTGCCCACTCCTTTATGACGCGGTTCGCCCCGTTCCTGGTCATAGCCGATGATGATCGTATCGTAATCCACCAGGGTGGATTGCAGGCGGCCGTATGGGCAGATGATCAGGCAGGTTTGTTCGCGAAACCAGCTGTAGTCGAAGTAAAGCAACCCGGTCCAGAACAGGCTCCAGATCAGGGCCGAGGTGTTGCCGTGGAAGAAGGGGATATCGTGCAGCATCTGGCGTGTGGGGATGAAATAGCACATGAAAGCGATGGCCAGGTTCCATGCCAGCACCAGGAAAACGGCGTGCTTGACGAGCTTGCGGAACCATTTGCCGGCGCCGCCTTTCCTGTTCCTGCGCATGCGTTCAATGCGCCGGCCTTCGATGAGTCGTTCCAGGGGGCGGTACACGCCCTCCATGAACACGGTCTGGGGGCAGGCGAATCCACACCAGACCCTACCGAACAGGGAGGTCATCACGAAGAGCCCGATGCCCAGGCCGATCAGCACGAAGAAAAACAGGTGGAAATCCTGGTTGGTGAAGGTTGCGCCCATCAGATAGGCAACCCGATGAGGCAGGTCGATCAGGACCAGGGGATGGCCGCCGAGGGTGAGCCACGGCACCAGCAGGTAGACCAGGATCAGGGCCAGGAAAATGAGGTACCGGCGGGTCGTCCAGCGTCCCCTGACTTCGGCGACCTGCAGAAAATTCCGTGAACCGTCCGGGTTGATGGAATATACCGTATCAAGGTTCGGCATTCGCTGCGGGGAGGGGGCATCACTCGAACTCACATGGATCCCCCTGCGGTTCCTTGCCCGGAACATTGGTATCCCTGAGGGTCAGAATATAGGAAATAACCGTTTGGGTGCGGGTCGGCCCGAGCTGGTTCATCCAGGCCGGCATTCCCTTGGCGGCCACACCCTCCTGCACCACCTTCAGCAACCCCATGGGCTCGCATCCGTGGATCCAGTAGCCATCGGTCAGGTTGGGGCCGACCAGGCCCTGTCCCTGGTCAAGATGGCAGGCCACACAGTGCTTGACGAAAATCTCCCGGCCCTCGGCCACCTTGGAAGGAACCTGGCTCATCATCAGCAGGGTCTCATTGCTGACGCCCGCCTTGGCGGCCCGGGCCAGCTGGTCTTCCTTGGCCTGGAGCATGGTGTGCTCAAACTGCTGGTGGAGCTGCGGACGAAGTTTCAGGGTTTGAAACGTGAGCCAGTAAAGAAGTGAAAAAACCATGCTGCCCCACATGAGCCACAACCACCAGTTGGGCAGGCGGTTGTCGAATTCCTGAATCCCGTCGAATTCATGACTCAAGACGGTGTCCTGCTGGTACTCCGTCCGGTTGTCCCGGTGTGTCTGGTTTTGCTGGGTCATTGGCCCAACCCTCCCTCGGCTGACTTTTCGGAGTTCGGTTCGGGGTGCGGACGGTCATCCTCGGCCAGCGGCAGGGATGCGATATGGTGCAGCTTCTTCTTGTCGCGCAGGCCGAGAAAGACATAGGCCAGCACACCGATGAAGATGGAGCCGAAGATCAACAGGCCCAGCAAAGGCCAGATGAGATGGTTGCTGCCCGAGAAATAATCATGAAACACGCCGGTCCCCCTAGTTTCCCGCCGCGGAGGCGGTGGCCTGCGCGGACTTGTTGTTGTCGCCCACCGCGGCTGTCGCCACGGGCTCGGGAACCAGGGGCTGGGGCCCGCGACCGAGGCGTTGCAGGTAGGCGATCACCGCGGCCATCTTGCTGTCCGGCGCAATGGTCACGCCCTTGGCGGTCAGGTCCGAGGCGATCAATTCACCCTGGCTTTTGAAACGCTCCACGGCGAGGCTGAGATCTTCATCGCTGTAGGGGACCCCCAGCTTGGCCTGGACCTTCATCCTCCCCCGCATCATCTCGGGGTCAATGGTTTCCCGCTTGAAGTGGGTGAAGGTCGGCATGATGGAGCCCGGCGAGGTCGACCGGGGATCCATCAGATGCAGATAGTGCCACAGGTTGTCGTACTTGCCGCCGACGCGCGCCAGGTCGGGCCCGGTCCGCTTGCTGCCCCACTGGAAGGGGTGATCCAGGATGGATTCCTCCAGGCGGGAGTAGTCACCGTAACGCAGCACTTCGTGGCGGAAGGGTCGGATCATCTGACTGTGGCAAACGTAGCAACCCTCGGCGATGAACACATCGCGCCCGGCCAGTTCCAGCGGACTGTAGGGTTTCTGGATCCATTTTGCCTTTTCGGCCAGGGCAGGATCGGCGTCCATCATTTCCCGGGTTATGTTCACCGGCACCTCGCTGCCGATGATCAGGGTGGGAATGATTTCCACTGCGCCGCCGACCAGGATGGCCAGCAGGGTCAGCACGGTGAAAACCATGGCGTGGCGCTCGACCAGGCCGTACCAGTGTCCCCATTTGCGTTGCTGCAGGCCGTAGGAAATGATGGCCGCGATGCAGACGACAATGAAGACCGACAGGACGACCGGGCTGACCATGGGGCCCACCGAGCCGAACAGGATGGCCAGAACCAGGAGGCCGACAATGAACAGCATGGGGGCGCTGGTCAGCAATGCCCAGGCGTTTTCGCCGGCGGGGGCCTTTTCCCTGGCCGGCACCTGGATGCTCACCGTGGAGGGGCTGCCCCGCCTGGCGGTCCTGAACAGGTTGTAGACCATCAGTAAGGAACTGAGGAAGTAAAGAATGCCGCCGGCCAGCCGCATGTGGTACATGGCCAGGCTGTTGGTCAGACCCTCGATGAAATCGGGGTACTTGAGGAAGCCCTCGGCGTTCAGGGCGCGCCAGAACAGACCCTGGCTTACGCCGCTGACCCACATGGAGACTATGTACAGGAGGATGCCGACGGTGGCGAGCCAGAAATGGACCTCGGCCAGCTTCTTGGAGTGGAGCTTGGTGCCGTACAACCGCGGCCACATCCAGTACAGCATGCCGAAGATCATGAACCCGTTCCAGCCCAGGGTGCCGCCGTGCACATGGCCGATGATCCAGTCGGTGTAGTGGCCCAGGGCGCTGACGCTCTTGATCGCCAACAGGGGTCCTTCAAAGGTGGCCATCCCGTAGAAGGTCACCGCCACCACGAAGAATTTGAGGACCGGGTCGGTGCGCAGCTTGTCCCAGGCGCCGCGCAGGGTCAGCAGGCCGTTGAGCATGCCGCCCCAGCTGGGAGCCCACAGCATGATGGAGAAGATCATGCCCAGGGTCTGGGCCCAGTCGGGCAAGGCCGTGTTGAGCAGGTGGTGGGGCCCGGCCCAGATGTAGATGAAGATCAGGGACCAGAAATGGACCACCGAAAGGCGGTAGGAATAAACGGGACGCTCGGCGGCCTTGACCAGGAAATAGTACATCAAACCCAGGATCGGCGTGGTCAGGAAAAAGGCCACGGCATTATGGCCGTACCACCACTGGACGAGCGCGTCCTGCACGCCGCCGAAGATGGAGTAGCTGTGCGTCCAGCTGGTGGGGATCTGCAGGTTGTTGACGATGTAGAGCACCGCAATGGTCACGATGGTGGCGATATAGAACCAGATCGCGACGTACATGTTCTTTTCGTTGCGCTTGGCCAGCGTCCAGAAGAAGTTCACCGCAAAGACAACCCAGACGATCACAACCAGCAGATCGAGCGGCCAGATCAGCTCGGCGTATTCCTTGCCCTGGGTCAAACCCAGAGGGTAGGTAATCGCCGCGCCCAGGATGATCAGTTGCCAGCCCCAGAAATGGACCCGGCTGAGTACATCGCTGGCCATACGGACTTTCAACAGCCGTTGCGTGGAGTAATAGATGCCGGCGAACATGCCGTTGCCCACGAAGGCGAAAATGGCCGCGTTGGTGTGGAGTTGGCGCAGGCGCCCGAAGCTAAACCATTCCACACCGAAATTGGCCTGCCAGAAGGCTAGCTGGGAAGCAATCAAAACGCCCACCAGGAATGCCACCAGCCCCCAGACAACGGTGACGACGGAAAAGGCGCGGACAATGGAATCGTCGAAAACGACGGTTTTCATCCGGGTATCTTGACTCGTTACGGCTTCCATGCGGGGTTCCTTCCTCCTGGGAGGCAGTTGTCCGCCCCTGGGGCGGAACGCGATCACGGGTCCTGGGGTCGATCATCACTCGTGGAAAGCCTACCATTCAACCCGATTTTACCGGGATTGTCATCCTGCGAATTATCCTGGCCCTCATGGGGCATGCCGTCGTCATCGGCCAGCGGCAACAGGGATAGGCGCTCCCCGTGCTCGAAATCGCCGTCTACAAGGCGGGAAAAGAAGAAGACGAGCCCGCCGATGACCAGGGTCAGGCTGATGAAAACAAGGGCGATTATGATGTCCACGACAGCCTCCTGCCGCCAAGACGCAGGGCGGTAAGGGTGACCACGGTCACCGAGCTGATCGGCATGATGATCGCGGCGATCACGGGTGTGACCAGTCCGGCCAGGCACAAAGCCACCGCGCCGACGTTGTACAGCACGGCCAGTATCAGGTTGTCCCGGACGACCCGCCGCAGATCATGGGCGGCCGTCAGGGCCTTGCCGATGGCTCCGATGCTGTCGCCCATGAAATAGAAATCGGCCTTGCCCGGCAGCACGGGACGGTCCACGGCCGGAGTGGCCGCGCACAAGGCCGCGGCAAAACTCGGGCTGTCGTTGAGGCCGTCGCCGATCATGAGGGTATCATGGGCGTCCAGCTCTTGCACCTTGGCAGCTTTGGCCTCGGGGGTCAATTCTCCCAGGGCGTGTGCCGGGTCGATGCCCAGGGAGGCGGCCACCTGTTTGACCCGCGCTTGCCGGTCGCCGCTGAGCAGATAGATCTCGTATCCGGCCCGGGCCAGCCGACCCACTTCCGTGGGGGCATCCTTTTTCAGGTCCTCCTGGAAGGTAAAATCCGCCTGCAGGGCCCCGTTCAAGCTGAATACGGTGGTCGTGTCGTCCGGGGAAAGGGAATGGTTCTTTAAAGCGAAATCCGGACGACCCAGGCGCCAGGTAACGTTATCCAGCTTGAGCTCGAGTCCGTGACCGGGGGTCTCGCGCAGGTCTTCGGCAGCCACGGCCAGGAAATCATCGGCGCCGGGCGCGGTGGGACCGGCTTCCTGCAGGGCGTCGGCCAGGGCAACACTGATCGGGTGGTTGCTGCGGGATGTCATGTGACGCAGGATGCGGCGTTGCGCGTCATCCAGCCGGGCAAGGGTACGCCGGGAATTTCCGGTCAACACCAGGCGGTTCAGGGTCAGGGTTCCCGTTTTATCCAGCAGGATCTTGCGCACGTCCAGCGCCTTTTCCAGGAAAGATGGCTTGCGCAGAAAAACCCCGACCCGACGCAAGGCCGCATGGATCAGTTCCTCGGCCAGGGGGGTGGCCAGGCCCAGCGCGCAGGGACAGGTGACGACCAGGACGGCGATGGCGACCTTCATGGCCCGGGTGGGGTCGGTGGGCAACCACAGGACGAATCCGGCCACGGCGGCGGTCAGCACGGCCGTGACGTACCAGCTGCTGACCTTGTGCCACCAGCGGGGCCGGAATTCCTCGTCCGAAATGGTGGTGGCGCTCAGCAGGTCCTGCAGGCGGCTGGTGGAAAAATCCTCCAGGGCCGTGGCGGAAAAACCGTTCTGGGAGGCGTTGAAGGCCCCGGCGGGGATGCGTTCGCCCGGTTGAAAAGCAATCTGATCGGATTCCCCGGTGATCCAGTCGAGACTGACGGAGGTGGCCCGGCGCATGAGCATGGCCTCCACGGGAAGCAGGTCGCCGGGGGCGATCCACATTTCATCGTTCTTATGGATCCCGGTGGCGGCGATGGCCTCGAGATCGCCACCGGGCAGCTTGCGCTTGACGGTGAGATTTTCCGCCCCGGAGGTGTCCAGCAGGCTGTTGCGATTGCGCTCCAGGATGTGTTCCTGCATCCAGCGTCCGATCAGCATCAGGGCGATGAAGATGGTCAGGCTGTCAAAGTAGGCATGACGAGGCCCCGCCGTCAGAAAACCGTAGGTTGACCCGGCGTAGGCCAGAATCATACCCAGGGAAATCGGGACATCCAGGTGGAGGACACCGCGCTTCAGCCCGGCCACCGCGCCCTTGAGAAACACCCCGCCGCCGGCCAGCATGCTGACCGTGGCCATGATCAGGCTGAGCCAGCCGAAGAACTGGAAGAGGTTCCCCTCGGCCAAGCCGAAATAAATGCTCAGGCTGAAAATCATGACGTTCATGGCCATGGAAATGGCGATGGCCATGCGCAACAGCAGGGCGCGAGACTGCTTGCGTACGCCGCGGGTGCTCGGCCCCAGGCGATAACCGAATTTTTCTATCTCTGCCAGGAATTCCTTCAAGTCCCCGCGTTCCTGATTCCAGACCAGTTCGACTTTGCCCAGGGTGGGATTGATGCGGAGCTGAATGCCCGCGGCCTGACGCCGGAAAAGTTCCTCGATGAGCCAGACGCAGGCCGCGCAATGCACGCCCTGGATATCCAGATCAAGGCGCAAAGGGCCATCGCTTGATCCGGGTGCGGTTTCCCGTGCGGCCAGGAGGCGATCAAGCCAGCCGAAGCTATCGGAGCGCAGGTCGGCGGCAGGGGCTGTCGTGCCGTATTTCAGATCGTAGAAACGAGCGAGGTTTTCTTCATGGATCAGGCGATAAACACCCGCACAGCCGCGACAGCAGAAAGGGCCGTCGCTGGGTTGCCAGAAACGTCCCAAGTGGTTGCCACAGTGCAGACAATGGCCCTGTTCGGCTGCCTGGCGATAGTCGTCGGGCCAGTCGTCGGGCAGAGTCATGTGAATGGTCGTTGCGGTCATGCTTTTTCCCGGATGGAGACTGAGAAAACCGGGCAAATTATAGAGAAAATCGCTCCTGTAGTCAAACCGGAGTAATACCCCCGGCTTGTGGTTTATTTGGCTAGAAAACGGGCCAGAACCCCCACTTGATGGCCACGATTATTCCGAATAATTTCCCGGCGCGGAAGAGAAACTCCAGACCGACGATGATCACCAGCAAGGATGCTACCAGGTTGAACTTTCGTTGCAGAGCCGGCGCCATACGACCGGCGCCCAGACCGATGGCCAAAAGGACCGGTACGGTGCCCAGGCCGAAAGCGACCATGGTCCCGGCGCCGTGCAGGGGGGTCGGTGCGGTCAGGGCGGCCATGGCCATGGCGTAGACCGGCCCGCAGGGCAGGAACCCGTTGGCCACTCCCAGGAAATAGCGTCCCGCCATGCTGGGGGTGCCGATCAGTCCCATGAATTTCTCACTGGCGAATCGCCCCAACCGACTGCTCTCGATGATGCGGTTGGTAGGCAGCCAGCCGCGCATGCCCATACCCATGACGATCATCAACAAACCGGCCAACAGGAAAAGGGCGCCGCGAACTTCAAGGGATGGCCCGGTGGCCTGGGCGAGGGTGGCCATCAGGCCGAAGACCAAGCCGATGACCGCATAGGCGTTAAGACGTCCGAAATGATAGATCAGAAGCGCCGGCAGCAAGGCTCGCAGCCGATGGTCATGCTTGCCCTGGGCCAGGGAAAAGGTGCTGATCAGGGGGCCGCACATGCCGATGCAGTGACCCAGGCTGGTGGTCAGCCCAATTCCCATGGCCGCCCAGATGGTCAGAATGGCCATGGTCACGTCCGGGGTGTTTCCACAACAACTTGCCATGGCTGCTCCTGTTTGATGACGACAGGGGCCATGATAGTTTACCGTGTGGGAATGGGCAATGGGATTGAACGTTCACCGGAGGCCGGATTGACATTGCGGAAATTTGTTGCTCACTTGAGGATGGTTGCGCCGGGTTCTGCAGCCCGTACCTGAATTTTTTGGCCCTGAAAAATTGAGATTATCGATGAGAAAACATCGTCTTGAGAAACTTTTGCAGGGGAATGCACTCCGTCTGAAATTCCAGGTGCTGGTGATTCTCGGTTGGTCATTGTTGACGTCCCTGCCCGGCTTCGGTGCTCCTGCTCCGCACCGGGCCCCTCATGTGGCGTGGCTGGAGAATGTTCCCTGGCCGACGTTGGTCGCTCAGGCCCGGACTGCGGGGCGTCCCATCCTGATCGATTTCTACGCCACCTGGTGCGGTCCCTGCAAGGTGCTGGACGCCATGGTTTATAACGAGACCGAGGTTATCCGGGAGCTCCGGGATGTGCTGACTTTCAAGGTGGACGTGGACAAACCCGAGTATGATGAACTTGAAGAAGAATTCGGCATCACGAACCTGCCGACTCTGGTTTATTGCGGGTCCGACGGGGTACCCTGGGCCCGCTTTACCGGGTATGTTTCAGCCGACACGTTTCTGGTCCGGATTCGCCGCTGGAAAAAAGGCCTGGCCGCTGAGAATGATTTCATGGCGCGGCTGGAATCAGCGCCGAATGATCCCGCCGTCTTGCTGGCCGCCTACCACCGGCGCATGCGGGAAGGCCGTACGGGGGATGCCTCGGTGTACAAACAGCGGCTGCTGGGCATGACCGATGGGACCCGGCGGCCGGAAGCGGCCAGGATGCTGCTGGTCATCGCCGCCGATGATCAATCGGCCGGTTCCCCGGCTGCGGCGCGGGATCTGGCCCGCAATATCGAGACGATGTTCCCTGCTGACGGACCTGATCTCGGGCGGGACGTACGACGGGATGATCTGGCGGCCCTGGGTCAGCTTGCGTCTTTCCAAAACCAGCTCCCGGATACCCTCGGGGTGCTGGAAACATATTCCCACATGATCAATCTGGATCGCGGTTGCATGGAGGCTAGCGAGGGATTCGCCAGGACGGCCCTGGCTGCGGGCATCCGCTTGCCCCAGGCTACCACCTGTGCCCTGCGGGCGGTGATCCGCAGCGACAACAGGCCGGATCTGGTCGCCTTGTTGGCCGAGTGCTATGACCGGCGCAGCTTTCACGCCAGGGCGGTGCGCTGGATGGAAAAGGCCGTGGCCCAGGATCCCGACAATGCCGACTTTCGTTCAGCCCTGGCTCGGTACCGGGCCTCATGCCCGCCTTGGTTGTTGAGTTCCCCCTGAACAGGCGCACACGGGAGGAGGAAGATTCCCGGGATTTCCGGGTTCCTCATTTCGTGCAGGATTTTTAAGGGGATACTTTATACAACAAAGGACCGGCCTCGTATAACGAAGCCGGTCCTACGGCGTGCCGGTGGGGGATTGGAGGGAGATACCGACAGGCCGCTTGCTCATGAATTTGGAGATTCTCCCCATCCCATGAAACAATATTAAAGGAATCTTGGGTCCCTTGCAATGGGAAAAACAAAATATCTGAAAAAAACGTGAGGATTTCGAGATTTATCCCTGGAATAAATGATTAAAAATAAAAAACAGAAACAAAATAACATTTTACTTCCTTGAAAATATAATGGAGTCTCTAGTAAAGGGGTAGACTTTACTCTGATCAAGAACCGCCCTCGAAAAAATGCGGGAGGGCCCATGGCCCTCCCGCGGTGAATTCCTGAATTTTGCTAAGTATTTCCTTATGTCTGTTCCCGTGGGCGTGCTTACTTCTTGTAAAGATAATAAGCCAAGGGAATGACCACGACCGTCAGCACCGTCGAAAGCAGCGATCCCATCATCAGGCTGATGGCCAGACCCTGGAAGATGGGATCGAACACCATCACGAACGACCCGGTGACCACCGTGCCGGCGGTCAAGGCGATGGGCAGAAAGCGCACGGCCCCCGCTTCGATGACCGAATCCTCGAGGTTGAGACCGTCCTTGAGGCGAGCCTCGATGAAATCAATGAGCAACACGCTGTTGCGAACCATGATGCCCGCCAGGGCGATCACCCCGATCATGGAGGTGGCCGTGAAGAAGGCCCCGAACATCAGGTGCCCGGGTATGATGCCCACCAGGGTCAGGGGAATGGGGATCATCATCAGCAGGGGCACCGTGAAGTTCTGGAACATGCCCACGATGAGCAGGTAGATGATGATCAGCACGACGGCGAAACTGATGCCCAGGTCGCGGAAAACCTCATAGGTGATATGCCATTCACCATCCCACTTCATGGCGTAGTTACTCTCGGTCTTGGGTTGGGCCGTGGAGTACTTCTTGATGTGGGTGCCGTCGGGCATGGCCAGTTGATCAATTTTCTTGTTCATGTCCAGGAGGGCGTAGACCGGGGACTCCAGCGCGCCGGCCACGTCGGCCGTCACGTACACAACGGACTTGAGATTCTTGCGGCTAAGGCTTTTCTGGTTCAGATCCTGATCGATCTTGACCACGTCCGACAGGGGTATCAAGCCTCCGTCCCGGCTGTGAATATACAGCCCGCTGAGGCTATGGGGATCCGACCGGTCCGCGATGGGCAGGCGCACGTTGATCGGCACGGGTTCGGCGGAATCGTCCATGTGGACCAGACCCTGGTTGTAACCGTTGAGGGCGACGCCGAGGGTCATGGCCACCTGCTGGGTGCTGACTCCGCGCACGGCGGCGCGGTCGGTGTCCACCACGAGCTTGTAGCGGGTCTGGTCGTCCTCGACGGACCAGTCCACGTCCACCACGCCCGGGGTGGAGGCGAAGACTTCCTTGATCTTGCGGGCGGCTTCGATGCGTCCGGCGAAGGTGGGTCCGTAGACTTCAGCCACCAAGGTGGACATCACCGGCGGTCCGGGCGGAACCTCCACGACCTTGACTGCGGCGCCGTATTTGGCGGCCAACTCGTCGATGGGACCGCGTACGCGCCCCGCCAGGTCATGGCTCTGACCCTTGCGCTTGTTCTTCTCCACCAGGTTTACCTGGATATCGGCCACGTTGGGTCCCTGGCGCATGAAGTAGTGACGCACCAGACCGGAGAAATTCACCGGGGCCGCGGTGCCGGCATAGATTTGATAATCGGTCACCTCCGGCACGGTGGACAGGTAATCGCCGATCGCGCGCGCCAACTGGGTGGTGGTTTCGAGGGTGGTGCCCTCGGGCGTGTCGATGATGACCTGGAATTCGTTCTTGTTGTCGAAGGGCAGCATCTTGACCTGGACGGTCCTGGTCAAGAACAGGATGGTCGAAGCGCCGGTCAGCACAGCCACGACGAGCAGAGCCATGATCCCTCTGCGCGGATTGATCACCAGCGGCCGGACCAGCCGGTTGTAGACCTGGTAGATTCTGGTCTGCTGCAGGCTGTAACTGTCGGCGCCGACCCCCTCGAGTGTTCCGTCGCCGACCATGTCGTCATGCCAGTGCTGTCTGGGTTTGAGCAACCGTATGGCAAGCCAGGGGGAAATGGTCAGGGCCACGAAGAGGCTGAACACCATGGCCAGGGAAGCGCCGATGGGCATGGGCCGCATGTACGGACCCATCAGGCCGCGCACGAAGGCCATGGGCATCATGGACGCGATCACCGTCAGGGTCGCCATGATCGTGGGGTTGCCGACTTCCCGGATGGCGCCGAGGGCAACCTTGAGGCTCCGGTTGCCCGCCATCTGGAAGTGGCGGTGCATGTTCTCGACGATGATGATCGTGGCGTCGATGACGATGCCCGTCACAAGGATGAGCGCGAAAAGTGTCACCCGATTCAACGTGTAGCCCTGGATGTAGTACACGAACAGGGTCAGGGAAAATGTGGTGGGAATCGAGAGGAAGATGATGGTTGCGCCCCGCCAGCCCATGGCGAAGAAGACCACGATCACCGCCAGGAAAATCGCCAGCGCCAGGTTGTTGATCAAACTGTGGGCCTTGTCCCTGGCGGTGGCGCCGTAGTTGCGGGTCACGGTGACGTGGACGTCGTCGGGGATGAGTCGCGGACGCAGCTTGTCCACCCTGGCCAGGACGGCTTCCGAAACACGCGTGGCATCGCTGCCTTTGCGTTTGGCCAGGGAAATGGTCACCGCAGGGTATTCCGTGCCCACGGCGAATTGCTTGGCGATATTTTTCTGTTCCGCCGCAGGGCCCAGGCCCATGAAGGTGTAGTTGTCGATCTCTCCGGGTCCGTCGGTCACCGTGGCGATATCCATCAGCCGCACCGGCCGTTCCCCGAAGCTGCCCACCACCAGGTTGGCCACATCATCGGCCGAACGCAGGAACATGCCCGTCTCCACCAGGAACTGGTTGTTTCCGGCCGCGAATCCGCCCGAGGGCAGGTTCTGGTTCTGCATTTGCAGAGCGGGGAGGATGGCCAGGGTCGTCAGGCTGAAGGCGGCCATGCGTTGGGGGTCGAGTTCGACCCGCACGGTGCGCCGGCGTCCCCCGATCAGTTCACTGACCGAGACGTCTTTGATGTCCGCCAGGCCGTTGCGCAATTCTCCCGCGATCTGGCGTAGACCGTACTCGCCGTACTGATCGCTCCACAGGGTCAGGGTCATCATGGGCACGTCGTCGATGCTGCGCACCTTGATCAAAGGCGGAGTGATGCCCTGGGGCCATATGTCGGCGGAGCCGTACATCTTGTTGGCGATACGGGTCAGGGCCTTTTCCTGGTCCGTGCCCACCAGGAAGCGCGCGGTCACGATGGAAAAGCTGGGGTAGCTGGCCGAGTAGACGTATTCGACGCCTTCGATTCCCCAGATCTGTTGTTCCATGGGCCGGGTGACGATGTTCTCTATTTCCTGGGGGCTGGCTCCGGGCATCATCACCATGACATCGATCATGGGCACCACGATCTGGGGCTCTTCTTCCCGCGGCGTCATCATCAGGGAGAACATACCCAGCAGCAGGATGGCAATGATCAACAGCGGCGTGATCTTCGAATTGATGAAGACGGACGCGATCTTGGCGGCAAAGCCGAGACCCGGCTCTTTTTCCGGTATCGGCGGCAGTGGATTCTGATGTTGATCCATGGCTACTTCACCACCTTGTCGCCCTCGACCAGGGATTGCTGAGCGGACAGCACGACGGTTTCCAGGCCTTCCAGGCCGGACAGGGCTTCGCGGGCGTTCCCGCGCGCGTGGCCCAGGCGGATCCAGCGCAGGTGCACGGTGTCGTCAGCATCGACCAGCCAGACTCCGGTCAGTTGGCCGTGGCGCACCAGAGCCTTTTCGGGCACCAGGATCGTGGTCCTTTCCGGACCCTGCAGGATGACCCGGGCGAACATGCCGCTCTTGAGCCGGCCCTTGGGATTGGGAATCGATGTCTCGATATCGTAGGTCCGGCTGCCGGGGTTGGCGGTGGGGACGATCTTGGTGATGGCCGCCGCGAAGACCGCGTTGTCCAGGGATGTGATGTCGACCTTGACCGGGTCTCCGATCTTCAGGTTGGATACATCCTTTTCCCCCACGTGGGCGACGACCTTCATGCGGGAGACGTCCTCGAGGACCAACAGGGGCATGCCGGGGTTGGCCATGTCGCCTTCCTCGACCATCTTGCGCCCGATCAGTCCGTCGGCCGGGGAGGTGATGTCCACGTAGCTCAGGTGTACGTTGACCTCGCGCAAGCCGGCCTCGGCCATCTTCAGGCCCGCCGCGGCGCGGTCGCGTCCGGTCAGCACGTCGTCCAGCTGTTGCCGGGACACCGATTTGTCGGCATAGAGATTCTGGAAGCGAGCGGCCATTTTTTCGGCGTTGGCCAGCACGGCCTGAGCCTCCTCGATGCCCGCCTGGGCCTGGGCCTTCTTGGCCTGCAGATCGGTGTCGTCGATGCTGATCAGGGGCTCGCCCTTGTGGACGTAGTTTCCCACGGTAACGTGGATCTTCTTGACCCAGCCCATCATCCGCGTGGAGACCATGATGGAGGTCGTGGCCTCCAGGCTGCCGGTGGCCATCAGTTCCCGGGGCAAGTCCACACGTTGGATGAGGCCGGTTTCGCAGCGCACGTCCTTGGGTGTCGGCGCGCTGGTTTCCGAGCTGCGCGTGCAGCCGCTCGCCAGGGTCAGTCCGCCGAGGATCAGCACGGCCAGGGCCGGGGTCGTCAGGCGCAGGGGAATGCGGCTATTGGTTGCCATGAAGGAGAGCCTCCTGTGATTGTCGCTTCAGTGCGGGGTCAGCGGCCTGGTCGCCTTCGTCGATAACGTGGGCGCCGACCGGGACTGCGGCCATGTATTCAAGATTGGCCAGGCCCACTTGGTAGTCGTGAAGAGCCTGGACGAGGTTGCCTTCGGCCATGGTGGCGGCCGCCTGGGTATCCAGCAGGTCAACCATGCCGGCCAGACCTTCGCGGTACTGGTTGGTGACGATACGCAGGCCCTCGCGCGCCGCCGTCACGGCTTCCCGGGCCACCTTCACCTTGTCGAATGCGGATTTGAGATTCAACCAGGCCTCGGTAGCCTGGACGCCCGCCTTCCGGGTATCAAAATCCAGCATGTACTGGGCAGCGCGCTGCTGGGCGCGGGCCTTTTTCAGCTCGCCGATGTTTTGCAGGCCCTTGAATATGTCCCAGGTGGCGTACACGCCCAGGTTCCAGCTCTGGGCATCATTGCCAAAAACATTGTCCAGGCTGTAATAGTCCTTTTGCAGGCTGAGGTTGAGGTGGGGCAGCATGGCTCCGCGGGCCACACCCACCATCTTGCCCGCCGCTTCGGCTTCCTTGCGCCGGGCGTTCAGGTCGGCTCGCTGGCGGGTGGCCGCCGGATTGAGGACCGTCGGAGGGGATGTCACCGTTTCTGTTTCCAGCCTCTGGTCGGCGGCCAGGGGCAGGTCGGTATCCACGGCGGTGAGCAGCTTGATGTACTGTCCGGCCACCGCAACCATGTTTTTTGTTTCGATCAGCCGTTGTTGGAGGCCGCTGAGATAAACTTTCGCCTGCAGCAGATCAGCCTCGGTGGCCATCTCGTTATCCACCATGGACCGGGCCTGCCTGACGTGGCCCTCCGCCGAGGCAACCGCGGCCTGCATGACCCGTTCGTAGGCTTGGGCCAGGGCGAGTCCTTCGTAGGCTTCGATGGCTTTCAGGGCGACGGTTTCACCTGCACGCTGATGCTTGAACGTCGAGGCGTCGCTGGCGGCGTTGGCGGCCTGTTTGCCGAACAGGCCCATGCCGCCGTTGAACAGCGGTTGCATGAGCTGCAGCCGCGTGACGTGCTGATTCATCGTGCCGGGATTGTTCAACAGGGCCGGGTCGAAATCCATCTGGGTGACGATCCGGTTCTGCAGCTTGAAGCCGAAGCTGTTGAGGGCGTCGTCACCGCGCAGGAAGAATTCCCCCAGCTGAATCTGGGGCAGAAAACCGCGCCAGGCGCTTTGGGCGTCGGCGGCGGCCGCATCCTGCATGGCTGCCGAAGCCGCCAGCATTTCGTTGTGCTTCAACGCGGCGCCCAGGATCTTGCCCTTGTCCACGAACAAGGTGTCGGCGCGGACCAAACCAATCCTGCTTGCTTGAGATGGAGAATCGGAATCGGCCGCGAAAATCGCGGCTGGACCGATGATCATCAGGGCCAGGGTAAGGGCCAGGAGCAGGGGCGCTCCTCTTCCTCTGTGGATCATGTTTAACCTCTCCAGGTTCTAGGAAGGGTCCCCGGTGGAGTCGGGGACTCCGAGTTTCCGGAGAATGGAACTCATGAGGCACCAGTTTGTCAGCCCGCTCTGGAAAAGATTCAAACCCACAAAGGCGGTGAACCACAGCCAGTTCGGATTGACGTAGTGAGCCAGGGTGAGGCTACCCATGATCATGAGTCCTGCGATGATGTGCGTAAGTCTATTTACAGTCACGAGTTGTATTCTCCTTGGTCCCGGTTGACGGCCTACCCACTGTATGGCATTGTTTGTTTCAAAAACCAACAGTTGCGAATATTAAGATATAATATTAGAGATGTCAAGTCGGAACTTCCCCTTTCTTCCTCATCGTACAGGACCTTTCCCTGGGTTTCAATTTGATTCACCAGGGCCAATTCCGGTTGCCGGGCAGTGGCGGCGTCTGTCCGCTGGTGGTATGGTTGGCTCAGGAAATGTCAATCGGACTGGTCGTTGGTGGCCGCCTATCCCTAGCTCGGAGATATCGTTTCATGTCCCACCCTGGGCAACTGCTTATTGCCAATCCTCGTGGTTTTTGCGCCGGAGTCGAGCGAGCCATTGCGGTGGTTGATCTGCTGCTGGAAAAACATGGGGCACCACTTTTCGTGCGCAAGGAGATCGTCCACAACAAGGCCGTGGTCGAAAACTTCATCAGCCGGGGAGTGATCTTCGTGGAGGAGTTGGATCAGGTGCCCGACGGGGCAACGGTTGTGTTCAGTGCCCATGGGGTCGCTCCGGTCGTCAGGGCTGAGGCAAATAGCCGTGGCTTGCGCGCTATAGACGCCACCTGTCCGTTGGTGACCAAGGTTCACCAGGAAATCGCCCGGCATGCCGCCGCAGGTTATCACCTGATCCTGATCGGTCATGCAGGTCATGATGAGGTTCTGGGAACCATGGGCGAAGCCCCCGGCCAGATCACCTTGGTCACGGAAGTCGCTGACGTTGCCGCCCTCTCATTTCCACCCTCAGCAATGCTGGCTTACGCCACGCAAACGACCTTGAGCGTCGATGAGACCCGGGACATCGTCGCAGCCTTGAAAGCGCGCTATCCCACTTTACACGAACCCCGCAAAAGCGATATCTGCTATGCGACCCAGAATCGCCAGGACGCCGTCAAGACCTTGGTCAATGCCGGTATCGGGCACTTGCTCGTGGTCGGTTCCCGGACCAGCAGCAATAGCCTCCGGCTATGTGAAGTGGCCGAGAATCTGGGTGTGTCGGCTTCGCTCATCGACAGCGCCTCGGATATCGATGCCGTGAAGGTGGAGGACATCCCGGTTATCGGGTTGACCGCGGGAGCCTCGGCGCCGGAGCATCTGGTTCAGGACGTGGTGGCTCATTTGGGGCGGGCGGGATGGTTGCCCCGGGAAATTGTTACGCTGAAGGAAAGTATCAGCTTCAGTTTGCCGGCTGAATTATTAGGATAGGCCTGCCCGGACCACCTTTGGCGTCCTATTCCCTGAGGGCGAAAACCATCGGCGAGGCATGACCTAAATTACTTCAATTTATATATATGAAGATTTGAATTAATTTGATTTTGACAGGAAACTGTTTGTCGTTTATCATTGAAAAACGCCGCAAGCTGTTGTCTTGCTTTTCCTGAGCCCGCATCAAGGGCTCACGGCTTTTTCCCTTGAGGTCACAGGGATGGAAAAAAAACTATACGAAATGCAGGCCGAACTCTGCAAAACCCTTTCCAATCCCAAGCGTTTGGAAATTCTTGATATTCTGAGAGAACGGCAGGAAATTTCCGTCAATGATCTGGCCGAATTGCTGGAAATTCCCAAGGCCAACACATCCCAGCACCTTGCGGTCTTGCGCCAAGCCCATGTGGTTGACACACGCAAAGACGGTATCAATGTTTATTATAGCCTGCGCTCGGACAGGATTTCCGAGGCTTGCGCCATTACCCGCCAAATTTTGCTGGAGCGGCTCGAGGATCAGGTCAACCTTTCGGATATGATCAAGAAAAGCCAGCACTGATTCCTGTTTATGATTCGAGAATTTTTTCCAAACGATCCGCCAACAGGTGGATCGTTTCTTTTGTGACCAGGTTTTGACGCAGCTCATCCTGTGATTTTGAAAGCATCTCACGGGTGATTTCATCCAGGGACAGCGGGGGATCGGGGTCGAGGTAACCATCGGCCTTCAATTCCGCTTCCAATCGGTCGAGGATGGCGGCGCGGAACCTGGGGATTTGGCCTGCCCGCAGGCCCTCGATGAGCCTGTCGGCCTGACCATGAACCTGGTCAAGATAGGCCAGGGTGTCCGGCAACCTCGTGGATTTGCGGACGGAGCTCTTGTTGAGCCACTGGGTGGTGACCCGCGGTGGTCGGCCGATGCGCCACAAGGGGAGAAATCGTTCCCAGATGCGAATGAGCCCATCCAGATATTTCGCCTGTTGATCCGGGATGATGTGGGGCGTCGTCAATCCCCGGCCGTGGGTTTGCCAGTGCCCCACTTTTGCCACACCGGCGATCAGGAGCTGGCGCAACAGCGGCAGGTCGTCAGCCAGCAAATAGAACAGGTGCAGATCGCCGGGAGCATCCCAGGTCCCGATGCGGGGGACCTGGATTTTGCGGGCGTACTGCGCAGCGGTCATGTGTTGAGGATCCGGGGGCAGCAAGCCCTCCCTTTGGTCGCGGTTCCAGGAGGTAAGGATCCCGGCAGGCGCGGCCGCGGCCAGCTTGCGCCGGGCGGCCAGATCGACGACATGCGCCGGCGGCAGACCTTCATGCGCCAGCGTCTGTTGCCAGCCCTCCACCTCGTCGGGCCGGGAAGACAGGTAGAAAATCTGGAGCCCATGCTCGTCAGCCAGGCGCCCCAGGCTTGTCACGGCCGAGGCAAAGCGCACGGGATCGCTCGAAGTCAGGACATCATCGAGGATCACCGGCGGCTGTTCGTGCGCCGATTGCGTGGCCAGAAATCCCAGCCGCAAGGCCAGGAACAACTGGGTGCGCGTGCCCGTGGAAAGCTGGGCGGGGGTAAGGTTCCGTCCCAGTTCCCTGTCCAGTATCAAAAGCTCCGGCTCGCCCTGTTCGTTGATGCCGCTGGACAGGCGATAGGGCCCTCCTGTGATGGTGCGCAGAAAATCATCGGCTTTGGACAGGGCGATGGGCCGGGTGGTGGTTTGATACTCGTCCATGATTCCGTCGAGCAGCAGATTTCCGAGCCCGGCTTCCAGTTCCCGCTGGTAGGCCGCCAATAACGTGTTCTCTTCCTGTTGGCAGTGGGCCAACGCCTGCTCAAGGTCATGGCCTTCCATCGCCATGGTGATTTCTTTTTCCAGGGCCCCGATGTCCATGAGGAGCTGCTGGCTCGCGTCCGCCCGGCGTTTTTCCTCGCTCAGGCGCTGCTCGATCTCAGCGGCGGAAAGCTGGGCGGGATCGTACGCAGGAAACAGGTCACCCTGGCCGCCAATGGTCGCATCCAGTTCGGCCAATTTGTGGCGCAGCGCGGACCGCTCCTGATCAAGGTCGCGGAAACGGGGCTGTATAATCAGCAGATCCTGGAGGCTGCGCTCCGTGGCGGCGTCGGGGTCGAGATCGAAGGTCTTGAAGATCTGGGCAATTTCCGCCCGCTGGCGGGTGAGGTCCCTTTCCAGTCGGGCAATTTCCAATTCCGTTGCCTCGGCCCTATCCCGGAGGGCCTGAAACTCACCCCAGGTTTCCCTGAGGCCGGCGACGGCAGCCCTGGCCGAGTTCACATCCTGCACCGGAAACTGCGGCTGCAAGCCCAAGAGTTCGCGGACCTGATCCAGGGCCTGGGTCCACCGTTGTTCGGTGACCGTCACGGCGTCCTGCAGGTGGGCGAGTTCTTCCTGGCGCTCCCAGTGGGTGCGCACCTGATGCAGGATCAGGGAGCCGGAGGGATCGGACAGATCCAGGTCCAGTCCGGTGTCCTTCACCAGGGCGTCAAAACGGGATTTGGCCTCCGCGGCCTTTTCCTGCTCGTCGTCGAGTTGGTGGGAAACGGAGGCGGTGGCCTGGGAATCATGCAGTCGTGACCGCACCCATGCCGCGGCCAAAATCAACAACCCGATGATGCCCAGGCCGAAATAGAGGTGGGGGTCCGCATGTTTCCATAAAGCGATGAGCGCTCCTCCCAGCACCCCGCCGCCGGCACCGACCCAACCGCTGTTGAACCGGTTCGCCTCTTCTGTCGAGGAACCATCCAGCAAAGCGCGGTGAGCCTGGGCTTGAACCTGGTGATCCATGTAGGAGCCCCAGGCTTCCAGGATGCGTTTGTAGGTCGCACGATCCAGCGAGGATGAGTTGGCCTCTGCCGGTGCGCCCGGGATCGAGGTCCGGTGGTGGGCTTCCTGCCCCTGGGCCAGGGAACGGCGCGTTTCCTGGAGCTGGGTTTCCGCGGTGAGCAGATCCTGGACGCGTCCCTCGAGTTCGGCCAAAGCTGCGGTGGCCCCCCGGCTCGGCGGACGGGAGGCCGTGGCCAGCCGGGTGCGGACCTCCTCGAGTTTTTGCCGGGATTCGGTCAGCAGATCGGTTGTTTCTTGCCGACTTTGCAAGAGTTTGCGCAGACGTTCAGGATCTTCAGCTCGAATGTGACCTGCGCCTGGAGGAAGTTCGTTGAACTCGGTTTCACACCGGGTCAGCAGGGATTGCTGGGACATCCTCGCGGCCACGGCTTCGAGTACGGTCGCGCGCCGGACGGCTGAGTTCGCTTGCGCCAACTCCTGTTTCAGATCCTCGAGGGTCGCTTGCCGCTCCGCGAGAGCCTCATGTTTTTGTCTCACCTGGTTGGCATGGGAACGAGCCGCCATCACCGCCGCCATCTTGCGGTTGGCCGCCAGACCGCTCAGGGAGAACAAACGATCCCGCAGCAGCCCCTTGTCGATGCCCCCGCTCAAGGCCTTGGCCAGATCCCGGGTCAGCACCATGTCGTCGTCCGACATGGCCGGTTTGATGAGGTCCAGAACGTCCAGATGATAGCAGGCCGCAAGATGGGGTGACGGCAGTTCAGGCGCCGGGGCGACGGCGCCGTCCCGGGTCCACACCACGGCGGAGGACGTCACGGCGGCAACCCATTCCCGGTTCTCGATCTGGAACCAGGCCTGGGCATCCAAACGTTCGGCGGGGGGATCTTTTTCGGGCCACAGAAGGTGAGCCACCGCGCGCGCCACGGAGCTCTTCCCGCTGCCGTTGGGGCCGGTCAGGATGTTCAGGCCCGGCTGCGCGGAAAAGTCGAACGCATGGGGAATCCCGGGCAGGTGGATGGCCGCAAATTTACGCAGATGCACGGTCGTCCCCCCTTTCGTCCACCATGGCGTCGAGCAGACGGTGGGCAACCTTGATCAGGGTTCTGCGCAGCGGATCGGGCTCGAATTCTTGTTTCTGCAGCTCCAGGAGGGTGTAATTGCCGGTGCGCCCCAGCTCTTTCTGGAGATCTTCAGCGGCGGCCAGCAGGCCCGCGGACACATCAGAGGTCGTGGTCTGGTTGTTTTCAAGCGTGAGAATGCGCCTGGCCAGCAAACCGATCGGGTCGCCGTGGGCCGCCATGCGTTCCAGGTCGTGGGCGCCGGTCACATCGCACTCCAGCTTGTCCACGAACACCTTGGTTTCCTGCTGGAAAGACACGAGGTTCTCGGCCTGCAGGGTTGCGACGGCCTCGTGGACGGCGTTGGGGCCACGGACCCGTCCGGTCAGGCGAATGCGGAACCCCAGGGCGCGCAAGGGGAGGTCGGCACGAGGCAGGTCCCGCAACGTCGCCAGCATGCGCTCGAGCAGGAGCGCCCGCAGATCCTCCAGGCCGTTGGCCGGATCGGGACACCGCACGACAAGATGTTCCCAGCGCAAGGGGGCCAGGGGCAGCCGCACAACCGCAAGGGATGAGTCGGCGTGGACCGTCACCAGGACCGGCCCATGGGCGCCGGTTTCGGTGGGGTCCAGGGGTGTGAGGGAACCCAGGTAGAAAGGTGCCCCCTCGGTGGAGGGGGTGCCGGGCCGATGGATGTGGCCCAGAAACCAACCCTGATAACCGGTGGCCGACAGTTGGCGGGACGGTACGGGGGCATAGGAACTCGTGGCTACATCCAGGTCGGCGTGGAGCAGCCCCAGCGTCACTTCGCCCGCCTGGGGGCGGGGCGGTGATTTTTGCAGGGGGCTGGTCTGGCAATGCGCGGACGGAAACGACCAGCCGACCAGACGCACCGGCAGGGGGGCTTGACCCGCGACGAGATGAGAACTCCAGGTGCCGCCGCTTCCCAGGACCTGAAATCCTGAACCCATCATGCGCACCAGGCGGGGCAGGACTCTCGTGTCATGATTGCCGGCAACGGCGATGACCTCGATGTGATGACGTTCCAGCTCCCCCACCGCCTGCTGGAGGGGGCCGGCGGCCTCGAAGAGGGCGTTGCCGCTCTCGACCAGATCGCCGGCGAAGGCTACGGCATGCACCTGGCGGTCGATGGCGAGGGTCACCAAACGTTTCAAGGCTGCCGCGGGGGAAAGCTCCGGGTCGTTGACCACGGGCAGAAAGCCGCCGGGTGCGCGTCCCAGATGCATGTCGCCGACAAAAAGGATTCTGGTTTCAGGTACAGCGGACAAGGCACGCGCTCCAGGGAAAATTATGTTCCCCCATTATGGAGCCGGGGTGATCCACTGTCCAGCGTGTGCTGAAAATACGCGGGAGTCAGTCCAGAAGCTTGAGGATTTCCATGGAATGTTCGATCTCATTGTCCACGGCCGGGTGATGAAGTTCGAAATCCGCCAGGGTGAAGCCCAGCAGTTTCAAGGCGTCCGGGGAACATTCCTTGGGGGCCCAGGCGCCGGGAGCGCCGAAACCAATCTGATAACTCAGGTAGTCAGCCAAATGCACCAGGGAGGCCAGGTGGGGCGCCTTGGTGGCGGCGATGGGCTCGTGGTGGCAGTTCACGGCGTCGACGAAGTGGGACGGAAATTCCCACTGCCGGAACACGGTCTTGCCGATCATGGCGTGGTTGGCCTGGAACAGCGCCTTTTCACAGTCGAACCACGACAGGTGCAGCTCGCTGGCGGCATAACATACTTCGTCGAAGTCCTCGGAGAAATATCGTTTCTCGATCAACTTGCCGGCATCATGCAGCAGGCCGACGACAAAAGCCTCTTCGGCCTGTTTGATATGCAGGATCGGCGCCAAGATTTTGCAGATGCTGGCCACGGCGATGCTGTGTTGCCAGAACTGTTCCATGTCGATATTGGTACTGGACTCCTCGTCCTTGAAGTAGTCGAAAACGCTGATGGCCAGAGCGGCGCTGCGCACGGCCTGGAAACCCAAAATGACGACGGAGCGGCTGATGGTTTTGATGTGCTGGCTGTAGCCGTAGAACGCGGAATTGACGAGGTGAAGAATCTTGGCGGTCAGGGCCGGATCAAGGGTGATGACCTCAGCGATCTGGGGCACCGACACGTCGGGGTCCTGCATCTTCTGAAAGAGCTCCTGGTAAATTATAGGGAGGGTGGGGATCTCTTTGATGATCCCCTTCAACTCCCTTGGATGCAGATCCATCAGGGACTTGGTCATCAACTGGGCCATGGCCTGCTCCTAACTTAGGCGCGCACTTCACTTGTGTGGAATTATTATCGGCAGGGGAAATTCGAGATTTACAAGAAAATCAAGGTGTGAAAACGAGAAAGGGAGTCCGGGGATCATGAGGTGTGACCTTGCCGATGATGCTCCAGGCCAACGTTTTGGCTTTGCGGAGATGGGCGACCATGGTGTCCGCTCGGTCGAGGGGAACCGAAATCAGCAGGCCGCCGCTGGTCTGGGGGTCGTTGAGGAGTCCGATGGTATCCTCACCCAGGGCCGGGTCGTACTTGAGGTGTTCGGCGGTGAACCGGGAATTGGAGACGGTGCCGCCGCAGGTAAATCCCTGGCCGCAAAGTTCCACCGCTTGGGGCAGCAGGGGCAGCAGGGCGCAGGAGATGGTGAAGGTGGTCCCCGAACCCACGGCCATTTCCAGGGCATGTCCGGTCAGGCCGAATCCCGTCACGTCGGTGCAGGAGGTCGCTCCCAGATCGAACAGCCGGCCCCCGACATCGTTCAGGGTGGTCATGCACGTCACCAGGGCCTGGAACGGGATCTCATCGAGCACGCCCTTCTTCATGGCCGCGATCAGGGCGCCGGTTCCCAGGGGCTTGGTCAGGATCAGCACCTCCCCGGGCCGGGCGGTGCTGTTGCGCAGAATACGGTCGGGATCCACGATGCCCGTGACACTCAGGCCGAATTTGACCTCCTGGTCGCGCACGGTATGGCCTCCGGCCACGGCGCAATGGGCTTGCCTGCAGACTTCGGCGCTCCCGGCCAGGATTTCGCCCAGAACACGGTTGGGCAGACCGGCGGGTGGGAAACCGAGCAGATTCAGGGCCATCAGGGGCACCGCGCCCATGGCGTAGATGTCGCTCAGGGAGTTGGCGGCGGCCACGCGCCCGAAGGTAAACGGATCGTCCACCACCGGCGTGATGAAATCCGCGGTTGAAACCACGGCCCGGTTTCCGTCCAAACGGTATACGCCGGCATCGTCCGCCGTGTCGAATCCAACCAGCAGGTCAGGTCCGGCGGTTGCCTTGATGGCGCCCAGAATTTCGGATAAGTCACCCGGACTCAGTTTGGCCGCTCAGCCTGCGCTCTTGGCGAACCGGGTCAGGGCAATGCGCTCGGAAAAGGTCATGATCTCACCTCCCTTCGCCTGGAAAATGGCATCAGACAGGGGCAGCGTCAACATGCTCTTTGTCTCCGGGGATATTACTGTTTGGGATTCGGTATCATAATCAATAATATAATTGATTATTGACTTGACAATTTCCCATTAAAACAGGATGATTATGGTGGGTCTTCAGGGTGGCTTCCGCCTTCCCCTGACAGCCTTTGGGCCCACGAGGATATTTGCCATGCACCATCCCGGGATTGGAGGCCATGATGTTGAGTCGGAACCACCGCTTCGCCGCTTTCACCGTATTTTTCCTGGGCGTTTTTGGGTGGCTGTTTGCTGTGCCGCCTGGAATTAGGGCGCAGGTGCCGGGAGACTATGTCCTGCTGGTGGTCAATGACCTGGGCATGCACTGCATGAACAAGGACCACCACAATCTGTCCATTCTGCCGCCGTTCAATACTCTCAATGCCCAGGTAATCCGGAAGGGCGATGCTTCGCGCCTGCCCCAGGTCATCACCGTCCTTCAGGGAGGGAGCCTGGACTATTCCATACCCGGCAACACCTATTCGGTGGGGAAGACCGATTTCTGGTCCTACGATGTTCAGCTGTTCGGTGTGGATTTGCCGGACAATGTCGGCTTGACCGGAAACGGGATGACCGGATCGTTCACATCCTCGGGAGACATGTTCATCGCCGAGGGAATTCCTCTTACCCCGTTTCCCGATGCGACGCCCACTGTGGAGAATCCCTACCAGACGGCCCTGATCCAGTTGAAGGACGCCATGGGTACGGTGCTGGCAACCAGCACTCCGGTGATGCCCGTTTCCACCGAGGTCAATTGTGTGACCAGCGGTTGCCACAGCAGCGAGCTGGCTATCCTTTACAGTCACGAGCGGGAGGGTGGATTCAATCCTGATAATCGTCCCATCCTCTGTGCCTCATGTCACAACTCGGTGGTCCTGACGGGGAATACCGGGCCGGGCAGCCAGGGGTATTTTTCCCGGGTCATTCACTCACAACATTCCTTCATCGACCAGCTCACGCCGGGATTGGCCGCGTGCCAGCACTGCCATCCCGGGCCCCAAACCAAGTGTCTGCGCGGCACTATGGCCACGGATCATCAGATGATTTGCCAGGATTGCCACGGCACCATGGCCAATGTGGCCGGCACCATCAGCAACGGCCGCATTCCCTGGGTCGATGAGCCCGCTTGCCGGACCTGTCACACGTCTCAGTACGGGGAGCCGGTGGGGGTGCGCTACCGCGATGCCCGCGGCCACGGAGGGGTCATGTGCACCGGGTGTCACAACAGTCCCCATGCGATTTTCCCCAGCCGCGAAGCCGCCGACAACAAGGTGATGGTCGACCTGCAGGGGCACCAAGGGACCCTGGAAGACTGCACCGTGTGCCACGGGATTACCCCCGCCGGTGACGGTCCCCACGGCTTCCGACCGGTATCCGCGGTCGAAACTGAGATTATCGGGAATGCCGGGGCGCTGAAGATATTCCCCGCGCCTTTCCGTTCCGGAGGAAAGTGCACCATCATGGCCGAGAATGCGCGCGGTGGTGGTGACGGACGGCTGTTGATCTTCGACGTGCGCGGCCGCACGGTTCGCATGGTGCAGGCCGCTGCCTCCAGTGAGGGTCGGGTCCGGTTGTTCTGGGACGGGCGGGACGGCAATGGCCAGGAAGTGGCTTCGGGCGTGTACTTCATGCGCTACAACGAGGGCCCCTACCACGCGGCAGGTAAGCTGGTGGTCATCAACTAAAAAAATCCCGCCGGGCAAGGCGGGATTTCAAGCTGTGGGCAAGGCCGGGTCGATCACCCGGCCTTGCCTTTGGCCTCCAGTTTAGCCCAGGAATCCTTGAGGGTGACGGTCCGGTTGAAAACCGGGGCCCCGGGCCGGGAATCCTTGCTGTCGGTACAGAAATAACCCAGACGCATGAACTGGCAGCGGAACCCCGCTCCGGCATTCTCAAGGAAGGGTTCCAGCATGGCCCGGGGGATGATCTCCAGGGAACCCGGATTCAAATTGGCCAGGAACGAGCCGCCCTCATCCGGGAAGGGTTTGCAGAACAGGTTGTCGTACAGCCTGACTTCGGCCCCGAAGGCATGGCGGGCCGAGACCCAGTGCAGGGTGCCGCGGACCTTGCGACCGTCGGGAGAATCGCCGCCCCGGGTTTCAGGATCATAGGTGCAGCGCAGCTCCACGACCTCGCCCGTCGCCGGATCCTTGACCACCTCCCGGCAGGTGATGAAATAGGCGTGTTTTAAACGGACCTCGGCGCCTGGTTTCAGGCGGAAGAACTTGCGCGGGGCTTCTTCGCGGAAATCATCCTGCTCGATCCACAGTTCCCGGCAGAAGGGCACCTGGCGCGTTCCCGCGGCGGGATCCTCGGGGTTGTTCACGCACTCGATCTGCTCCACCTGGTCTTCCGGATAATTCGTGATGACAACCTTCAAGGGCCGCAGCACGGCCATGACGCGGGTAGCCGTGCGGTTCATTTCCTCGCGGATGGCCCACTTCAGCAGGTCCAGATCCACGGTGGAATCCCGTTTGGCCACGCCGATGCGGTCGCAAAAAGTGAGGATGGATTCGGAGGTGTAACCCAGTCGCCGCAGGCCGCTGATGGTGGGCATGCGCGGATCGTCCCAACCGGCCACATGGCCTTCGGTGACAAGCTGCAGCAGCTTGCGCTTGCTCATGACCGTGTAGGTCAGGTTCAACCGGGCGAACTCGATCTGGCGCGGGGTGTGGGGCACCGGCAGGTTCTGGATGAACCAATCGTACAGGGGCCGGTTGACCTCGAATTCCAGGGTGCAGATCGAATGGGTGATGCCCTCGATGGCGTCGCTCTGGCCGTGGGCGTAATCGTACATGGGATAGATGTTCCACCGGTCGCCCGTGCGGTGGTGGGGCACCCGGCGGATGCGGTACAGCAGGGGGTCGCGCATTTTCATGTTGGCGTGAGCCATGTCGATCTTGGCGCGCAGGGTGTAGGCGCCTTCGGGGAATTCCCCGTTCTTCATCCGCTCCAGAAGGTCAAGGGACTCCTCGGGGGGGCGATTGCGGTCGGGGCTGGGCCGGCCCGGCTCGGTGACCGTGCCGCGATACTCGCGGATCTCCTGTTCGTTCAGGCTGCAGATGAAGGCCTTGCCGTTGCGGATCAGATCCTGGGCCCAGGCGTAAAGCTGGTCGAAGTAGTCCGAGGCGTAGAACTCGCGGTCCTCCCAATCGGCGCCCAGCCAGCGCATGTCCTGTTTGATGGAGTCCACATACTCCACATCTTCCTTTTCCGGATTGGTGTCGTCGAAGCGGAGGTTGAATTTGCCGCCGAACTCGCGGGCGATGCCGGAATTCAGGACGATGCTCTTGGCGTGGCCAATGTGCAGATAACCGTTGGGTTCGGGTGGAAAGCGGGTGTGGATCCGGCCTTCGTTGCGGCCGGCGGCCAGATCGTCCTTGATGATGGAGCGGATAAAGTCCACGCTGTCACCGCCGTTGGCGTTTTCACCCGGAGTCAGGTTGCGTTTGGCATCTTCACTCATACCGCCGGACCTTTCGAGGCTGGAACAATGGGAATCCGCGGTTTCCTTGCGGTTGCCGGATGCTTCAAGCTAATTCCCCGGATACCGGATGTCTACACCGCTTACAAAGGAAGCCGGCATGTCCCTGGAAATCATGGCCCGACCAGGCTGGACCGAACTGGTCCTGGACGATCCGCCCTGCAATGTTCTGAAGCCCGCGCTGCTGCGGACAATGGCCGCAGCCCTGGACGACCTCGCCGCGGAGCCGGCGCCCCTCTTGCTGGTGCGAACCAAAGGGAAGCATTTTTCCACGGGTTACCCCATCGGGGATATCCCGGAGGAAATTTTTCATGAAGATCCCCAGGTGCGGGCGGCCACGCCCTTCGAAATGGTCATGCAGCGTCTGCTGGACTATCCCGCCCCCGTGGTGATGGTGGTTCAGGGCGATGCCTGGGGTGGGGCCGTGGAGATGTTGTCCTGCGCGGATATCCGGATTGCCGCCGCCGGCGTGCGGTTGGCCTTGACCCCGGTGCGGTTGGGGTTGATCTACAGCCACACCGGTCTGCGCCGGCTGCTCCACCAGCTGGGATCCCCCCTGTTGTGGGAGATGGCGCTGACGGGGTTGCCGGTGGGCACGGACAGGCTGGAACGCAGTGGGTTCTTCAACCGGGTGGCGACCCCGGAGAATCTTGACGCCTGTGCCCGGGAGATCATGTCGGCCCTGCTCCAGGGCGGGCCGCGGGCCCTGCGCGGCACGCGCCGGGTGCTGCGGATCCTGGAGGAAAACGAAACCCTGAACGATGGCCTGTTGCGGGAGATAGCCCGCCTGCGCCATCAGTCCCGGTTGAGCGATGAGTTCCGTCGGGCCCAGGAAGCTTTCCTGAAAGGCCGGCCTTCGCCGTTTTCTCCGCAGGACTGATCAGAAGTTGAACTTGTCCATGAATTCAAAACCCCAGTGACCTTCCCGTGTCCGGGCGGCCTCGAAGCGCAATTGCAGCGTGTTGAGGTTCAGGTGCAGGCCCGCTCCGGCGCTCTGCAGGGCATGGCCGGGATCCGCTCCATGGAACCACGCATCGCCCGCATCGGCAAACAGGTGGAGCCCCCCGCCCAGGAGTTCACCCCGGGGGGAAATGGGCATCAGGAACAGCGGCAGGCGGTATTCCGCCGACAGCAGGTAGCCCTCGTCTCCTTCGCGTTGGGCGTAGGGCTCGCCGCGGACGGTTTCCGGCCCCCCGAAATACAGCAGGTTGTCCAGCTGGGCGGGGCCGCTGGTGCTTCGGCCCCAGGCATGCAGGGCAAGGATGTGATGTTTCCAGGGCAAGGGTACGAAGAACCGACTGTCCACCGTGGTTTCCAGGTAGGAGGAGAAGCCGTCGCTCGACCATCCGCGCACCCGGCCCTCGAGGTAGACGCCTCGCAGGGGGTAATAGATGTTGTTGCGGGAATCGATCCCGAACGCCCCCGTGAACACCCAATGACTTTCGGTGGCGGCGGTCAGGGTTTCGACGCCGGGCGCCTGGCCGGTCCCGCGCCCGGGTGCATGCCAGGTGAAGGTGTCCCGTTGATCGAACTGGCCGTAGGTGATCCCCGCAGTGGTGAAGAATATCCCAGCCCATTTATTGCGCAGGCGGAACCGGGCATCCCATTTCCGAAACCGGGTGGGGCGATAGACGAAAGCGCCCTGGCTGTATCCCGCGTCCAGGTGGGCCGAAAGCCCCGTGCGGCCCAGAAGCCAGGGGTGATCCCAGGATAATCTGGTATGCTGGATATACAGGGGGGCTGCTTCCAGACGCAGCTTTTCGCCCCGGCCCCGGAAGTTGCGCTGCTCGATCCATCCACCCAGCAAATATTTGTGGCGGCGGTCATACCGGATCAAGGGCCCGTAGAAAGTCCTCATGTCCTCTTCGACCGGGATATACACCACGGCCTGGTCGTCGCTGTCGTCGAAGTCGACATCCACGGTGCGAAAAAATCCCGAGACCACGAGGCGGTCCCA
>CAZJGK010000020.1:0-33476 GCA_964545545.1 uncultured Fibrobacteraceae bacterium
GCTGCCTCCCGTAGGAGTCTGGGCCGTATCTCAGTCCCAGTGTGGCCGGTCACCCTCTCAGGTCGGCTACCCATCGTCGCCTTGGTAGGCCGTTACCCTACCAACAAGCTAATGGGACGCGGGACCATCCTTCAACGGCAGCTTCAAAGAGAGGCCACCTTTCACCCCCGAAACATGAGTTTCAGAGGTCGTATGCGGTATTAGCAGCTCGTTAGAACTGTTATCCCCCATTAAAGGGCAGGTTTCCCACGCGTTACTCACCCGTTCGCCACTGTACTAATTTCCCGAAGGAAACGTTCTCGTTCGACTTGCATGCCTAATCCACGCCGCCAGTGTTCGTTCTGAGCCAGGATCAAACTCTCCGTTGTCAAAAAATAACAACAGGTTTTTTTCCTGTTTATTCGCAAATAAACATCTTCCAGTCACTTGACAGGATCCGAAGATCCTCCCCTGCAACCGGTCGACTCGAAATTGCATTCGGGCCATCGCACGCTATTCTGTTGTCAAAGAACCGAAACCGAGCAGTCTTGGCCGCTGGTCCCCTTGTTAAGGGGGAGGTAACTTACTCAAGGTCAAGGCAAATGTCAATAATTATCTGACATTATTTTCGACCCCCACCCTGAAGCTGAATCCGTTACGGATTTGGCCCGGGTGGCTGCAGCAGGCAGGGACCAAATCGTCCATATCCTGCAACGGCGAGGCAAGTTAGGTTCACCCAGGCTGGAAGTCAAAGATAAACAGCGGATTTTTTCATTTTTTTTACGGATTCTATAACACATTATTTTGCAATTGTTTATCACAACGACGATATGGGTTTCACCACGCCTTGTTCCAGGTTCACCCTGCGGGCTTGTCTCCATCCTGTCCAGGCATGCGTGCAGGAAATGGATCACAGGGGTTGGAAAAACAAGCCCTTCCATTTACTTTCTAGTCACCCTAAATAATTACGGCAGTCCGGGAGGACCCATGAAGCGGTTTTTAAATCTGACTATTCCCCGACCTCTGGTCAGGGGTTTCCTGTGGTCCATGGGGATTCTGTTCATCCTCGCTTTGGCCGGAACCCTGGGCGGCTTGAAATTTTTGAGCGGGGATCTGCCCCCGCTGGATTCCCTGCAAAGCATCGAGCCTTCGGTCAAGACCATCATCTTCGCGGCCAACGGTGACACCCTGCGGGAATTCTATTCCGAGAACCGCACCCTCGTCCCCCTGGACCGGATTCCCCCCTCGCTTCAGAACGCGGTGATCGCCACGGAGGATCGACGCTTTCGCAGCCATTACGGCCTCGACCTGCGCCGCCTCGTCCAGGTGGTGATCATCAACCTGACGACCAGGAACAGCCCGGGCGCCAGCACCCTGACCCAGCAGCTGGCGCGTAATCTCTTTTTGACACGGGACAAAACCATCGTCCGCAAGCTGAAGGAAATGATCCTGGCGTTACAGATCGAGCGGATCTACACCAAGGACGAAATCCTGGCCATGTATCTGAACCAGATCTACCTGGGCAAGGGTGCCTATGGCGTCCAGGCGGCGGCCCACACGTTCTTCGCCAAGGATATCTGGGAACTGGGTCCGCCGGAATGCACCATGATCGCCGGCATGATCCAGATGCCGGAACACTACTCGCCGCTGAAGCATCTTGATGCGGCCTACAAGCGCCGCGGCACCGTCCTGGAAAGCATGATCAAGGCCGGTTATCTGACCCGGCCCGAAGCCACCGCCATCGGCGCCACCGAGGTCCACCCCGTGGACGGCTCGACAACCGGGAACCAGGACGCAGGGTTTGCCTCCTACTTCATCGAGGAAGTCCGCAAGCAACTGGAGAAGGACTACGGGGCGGAAAAGCTCTACAAGGAGGGGCTGAGGGTCTGGACCACCCTGCAACCGCGCTACCAGGTTTGGATGGAAGACGCCCTGGAGGAACATCTCACCGCCGAGGAGACCAAGCGCAACTACCCCATGACCAGGGCCCGCTATGACAGCCTGACGGCCGCCGGCGCACGGCCCGACAAGGTGGAATACCTCCAGGGAGCCGCCCTGCTGGAAGACGTGCGCACGGGCACGATTCTCGGCATGGTGGGCGGACGGTCCTTTGCGGACAGCCGCTGGAACATGGCCACCCAGGCCCTGCGTCAACCCGGCTCCATCTTCAAGCCGATCGTTTACCTGTCCGCTTTGCAGCAGGGTTATACGCCCTGCTCGATCCTCATGGACACGCCGTTCGTGCTGGACACGGGCGTCAGCTTGTGGCGCCCGAAAAACTTCAGCGGCATCTTCCACGGCCCCATGACCCTGCGCTATGCCCTGAGTCATTCGATCAACACCCCGACGGCAAAACTCTACCTCGATTTCGGTCTGGCGCCGGTGCTGGAAAACGTAAAAAAGCTGGGTTTCACCACTCCCCTGCCCCACGTGCCGGCCTTGTTCCTGGGTGCCGGCGAAGTGACTTTGCAAGAAGTCGTGGGAGCCTACAGCACCTTCGCCAACCACGGGGTCTATGTCACCCAACATCTGGTCAACCGGGTTGAATCCGCGGAGGGGGAGATTCTCTACCAGAACCGGATTGAGCAGCGGGAAGCCATCGATCCCGGTGAGGCCTACATGATGACCAACCTGCTGAACACCACCCTGGTGGAAGGGACAGGCCAAAGCGCGCGCTGGCGGGGTTTCACCAAGACCGGCGGGGGCAAGACCGGCACCACCAACGAAAGCACCAACGCCTGGTTCTGCGGTTTCACCCCCAGCTTCTGCGGTGGCGTTTGGGTGGGTTTCGACCAGGCACTGCCCATGGGACGAGGGGCGACGGGAGCCCAGATGGCCCTGCCCATCTGGGCAAAATTCATGGGCAAGGTCACCGATGAAAAGGGAGACGAGCCCTTTGTCCGGCCGCCGGGCATCGTGGAAAAAACGATCTGCCTGCGCTCGGGGAAGCTGGCGACCAGTCAGTGCGACTCAACCGCCGTGGAAGTCTTTTTGCCCGACAACGTGCCCCAGGATCTTTGTGACCGCCACGGAGCGACCGGCGGCGTCAAATCCGGCTTCAACGACGGTGGCTTCTAGACGGGTACAGCTGAGGGCGGGATGGAGATAGCCCCTGGTGACTTAGCCTCGGCCCTACGGGCCTCAGATGCGTCACCAGGGGCTATCTCCATCCCGCCCTCAGCTGTACCTGTCCAGAATCAACTCGTGTCTGGGGGTGGGTTGGGCACCGATGATCAGGGCGGAGAGGACGCGCCGGGAGGCCGCCTCGGCCTCGGCACGGCGCGGGCAATAGAAACGCGCCAGGACATCGCCCCGGGCCACCTTGTCACCGATGGCAACCATGAAATCCATGCCGCTGGTCAAGTCCAGGGGATCGTCGACCTTGCGGCGCGCCGCCCCCATGTCGGCCAGCGCCAGTCCCACCTGGCGGCAATCCATGGCGGTCAGCCAGCCATCGCCCGGAGCCGTAAGTTCCAGGGCCAAGGGGGCGATCTCGAGACCCAGGTCGTCACGGTCGGGATCAAGCCTGCCGCCCTGGGCCTGTATCCAGGCCAGGGCCCGGTCCCAGGCCGCCCCGGACGACCAAGCTTCGCGGACCAGGTCCAGGGCCTCGTCGTTATCGGCGGCCAGACCGGTCACCCGTACCATATCGGCTACCAATTCCTCGGTCAACGAAACAAGGTCGGCGGGGGCATGATCCCGGCCGCCTGGCCGCAAGGCAGCCAGGGCCTCCAGGGTCTCGCTGGCATGGCCCACGGCCACTCCCAGGGGTTGGTCCATATCCGAGAAGATCACCGACATATCCCGGCCATAGGCCTTGCCCACGGCCACCAGCGCGTGGGCCAGTTCCCGAGCCTGGTCGAGGGTGCGCATGAACGCGCCCGAACCCGTTTTCAAATCGATCACGATGGTCCGCGGTCCAGCGGCCAGCTTCTTGGACATGATCGAAGCCGTGATCAAGGGTACGCAGTCCACGGTCGCGGTCACATCGCGCAGGGCATAGATGCGTCCGTCGGCCGGAGCAATGGAACCGCTCTGCCCGATGATGGCACAGCCCGTGTCCGCCACGATCCCCAGGAACTCCTCGTTCTCCATGTGGATCCGATAGCCGGGGATGGCCTCCAGTTTATCCAGGGTCCCGCCGGTATGTCCCAGACCGCGCCCCGAGAGCATGGGCACCTTGAGGCCGCAGGCGGCAGCCAACGGCGCCAGCAACAGGCTCACCTTGTCGCCCACGCCGCCGGTGGAATGCTTGTCGGCGCTCGGCCCGCCCAGTCCGGAGGTGTCCAGCTGTTCGCCCGAGCGCAGCATGGCGCCGGTCAACTCCGCCGTTTCCTCAGCGCTCATGCCCGCGAACCAGACGGCCATGAGAAAGGCCGCCATCTGGTATTCAGGGACGGTGCCGGCGGTGAACCCCTCGACCAGAAAATTTATCTGGGCGACGGAAAGTTCACGCCCCTGCTTTTTGACTTCGATGATTTCGAGGATGTTCACGATTCCACCTCGGGCCCGGTGCCGGGTTTGAAGTTGCGGAACGCCTCGGGAACCAATTCGGCCACCGTGAAGCGTTTGACCTCGCCCCGGGGCCCATCCTGGCCCGCCATGAGCAGGACCATGTCCGGGCCGAACTCCAGCAACACCTGTCGGCAGGCGCCGCACGGCGGGGTGGGCGTCAAGCCGTCGGCACAAACAGCGATGGCGATAAAGTCGCGCTCACCCGCGGCCACGGCGCCGAATATGGCCGCCCGCTCGGCGCAGATCGAAAGCCCGAAGCTGGCGTTCTCCACATTGGTCCCGCAGTAGACCTTCCCGCTGCGCCCGAGCAGGGCCGCCCCGACCCGAAATTTCGAGTACGGGGAATAACTGTTGTGGCGCACCGCGCAGGCCGCGCTCACCAGGGCATCGAATTCCTTGCTCAAGAGGACGCTCCCTCGCTGATGGTATGCCAGAAACTATTCCCTTTACGCGGCGCGGGCACGGCGAAGAAAGCCGCCAGCGTAGCCGCAACATCCATGAATCCGTGGCGCACACCCAGCTCACCGCCGGGTTCCCGGCCGGCCACGAAGACCAGCAGGGGAACCTGTTCACGGGAGTGGTCCGTGCTCGGGGTCGTGGGATCGTTGCCGTGGTCGGCGGTGATGATCACCAGGTCGCCGTCGGCCATCCGCGGCAGGAAGCCTCCCAGCCACCGGTCAAAGATCTCCAGCCCTTGCTTCATCCCCGCCGGGTTGTTGCGGTGCCCCCACAGCATGTCGAAATCCACCAGGTTCAACAGGATGAGCTCATCCTGCGCCACGGGCTCGGCATAGAGCTTGTCCAGCATGGCCATGCCCTCGGCATTGTTCCGCGAAGGGTGGGACTCGGTGATGCCCTGCCCGGCGTACAGGTCGAAGATCTTGCCGATGGAACGCACGGGGATCCCCTTGTCCTGCAGAATCGGCAGCAGCAACCCCGGCGGCGGCACCACGGAATAGTCATGCCGGTAGGGAGTGCGCTCGTACTGCCCACTCTCCCCGGTGAACGGCCGCGCGATGACGCGGCTGACCTGGTGCGGCGGCTGGAGCATGTCCCGGGTAAGCGCGCAGACGCGGTACAATTCCTCCAGGGAGCAGACCTTGTCGTGGGCCGCAATCTGGAACACGCTGTCGGCCGAGGTATAGACGATTAGCTTGCCCGTGGCCAGATGCTCGTCACCCAGTTCCGCGATGATGGCCGTGCCGCTGGCGGCCTTGTTGCCGAGCACGCCGTATCCGGTCAGGCGGGTGAACTCCGCCAGCACCTCCGGCGGAAAGCCCTGAGGATAGGTCGGAAAAGGTTTTTCCGTTACCAGCCCCATCAGCTCCCAGTGCCCGGTGGTCGAGTCCTTGCCCGCGGAAACCTCCTGCAGACGGCCGTACCAGGCCCGCGGGGCGGATGCGGGCGCCACGCCCATGATGGGATGGATATTTCCCAGGCCAAGCGAAGCGAGTTGGGGCACGGCCACCCCGCCCATCTTCGCGGCCATGTTGCCCAGGGTATCGCTTCCGGCGTCGCCGTAGTCGGCCGCGTCGGGAGCATCCCCCACTCCCATGCCGTCCAGTACGATCAAGATGGCGCGCGCCATGCTGCTGCTCCTTTTCCGGTATGCGGATTTACCCTTCGTGTTGAATCCTAAAAGATTAGGCCGGTGCTCAGGCGGCGTCAACCCCCTGTGGTTCATGCTTATCCATTCCCTTTATCTTGCACCTGTCAAAGGAACAGCTAAACTGCACCCATGACCGGAGACCTCTTTTACAACGACAGGCGCCCTGCCGCAGGCGCAGACCGTCCCGCTTCACCTCGGGCCCAGGATGGTAGCGCCCAGTCCCCCCTGGCCGACCGCATGCGCCCGGCCACCCTCGACGAGGTCGTGGGCCAGCAGGAGATCCTTGGTGCGGGCGGTCCCTTGCGGTCGTTGATCGTCGGTGGCCTGCCACCCTCGTTGTTGCTCTGGGGTCCCCCGGGCTGCGGCAAGACCACCATCGCCCGCCTCGTAGCCCAGTATGCCGAGGCGAACTTCCTGGAATACAGCGCCGTCGCCGTGGGATCCCGGGAATTGAAAGCCGTCATGGGCGAAGCCGCCAAGCTCAAACGGGCAACGCAACGCCGGACCATCCTTTTCCTGGACGAGATCCACCGTTTCAACAAGGCCCAGCAGGACGCCCTGCTGCCCTGGGTGGAGCGGGGAGATGTGATCCTCATCGGGGCGACCACGGAAAACCCCTCCTTCGAGGTCAACAGCGCCCTGATCTCGCGGACCCGCTTGTTCATTCTCAAACCCCTGGCCACCACCGACATCGTCACCCTTCTGCAAAGAGCCCTGGACTCTCCCGCAGGCCTGGACGGCGCGTTGTCGTTGACCAGCGAGGCCCTCGAGTACCTGGCGATCATGAGCGAAGGAGACGCGCGCGCCGCCCTGGGCCTGGTCGAGACCGTGGCCCTGGTCATGGCCTACGGACCCGGTGAGCAGACCTCCCCGCTGGATACGCCCGCTATCGCACGCATCCTGGCCGCCCGCGCTCCACGCTACGACAAGGGCGGGGAGGAACACTTCAACGTCATCAGCGCCTTGCACAAAAGCATGCGCAACAGCGACGTCCAGGCCGGTCTGTACTGGCTGGGACGCATGCTCCACGGTGGCGACGACCCCCTTTACATCGCCCGCCGTCTGGTGCGTTTTGCCAGTGAAGACATCGGCCTGGCCGATCCCCAGGCACTGGTCCAGGCCCTCGCCGCACGGGACGCCATCCATTTTCTGGGTCGGCCGGAGGGCGACCTGGCCCTGGCCCAGGCCGTGGTCTACCTTTCCCTCAGTCCCAAGAGCAATGCCCTGTACAAGGCCCACCAGGCCATCACCAAGGAAATTGCCCGTGGTCGCAACGCCCCGGTGCCCAACAACCTGCGCAACGCTCCCACCGAGCTCATGCGCAAGGCCGGATATGGGCAGGGCTATGTCTACGCCCACGACACCACGACCGGCATTGCCGCCATGTCGTGTCTGCCCACGGAACTTTCCGGGAGCACTTTCTATGAACCCGGCCGCCGGGGTTTCGAAGGCGAGCTAAAACTGCGGCTGGAAAAAATCCGGCGCTGGCAGGAACGACACGCCGATACTTCGGTAAACCCGACGCAAGCAAATGACGACCAGGAGTCCCACGGAGGTTGATCATGAAGAGAATAGGTGTGCTGACAGGTGGCGGCGACGCGGCCGGCATGAACCCCGCCCTGCGAGCGGTGGTGCGCACCGCAGAACTGCGCGGCGTGGAAGTCATCGGTATCCAGAAGGGCTGGCAAGGTTTGGCCGAGGGCACCACGGAGATCCTCACCTCCTCAGGCGTGAGCGGCATCATGGCCAAGGGTGGGACGATCCTGCGCACCTTCCGCTACCCTGAATTCGCCACTCCCGAAGGGACCGCGCCGGTCGCCAAGACCCTGAAGAAACTCAACCTCGACGGGATGATCATCATCGGCGGCGACGGCAGTTTTCGCGGCGCAAAAAAACTTGAAGACGAGTTGGGCCTGCCGGTGATCGGTATCCCGGCCACCATCGACAACGACATTCCGGGCACGGACATTTCCATCGGGTTCGACACCGCCCTCAACATCGCCATCGAGGCCGTGGACAAGGTGCGCGACACCGCCACCAGTCATGGCCGCATCTTCGTCATCGAGGTCATGGGGCGGGAGTACGGTCTGCTGGCAGCCCAGGTCGCCATCGCCACCGGGGCCGAGGAGGTGCTGTTGCCGGAAATCCCCTACAACCTGGATGACCTGGCCCGACGCATCACCTTGGGTTACGACCGGGGCAAGCAGCATGCCATCATCATCGTGGCCGAGGGCGCAGGCAAGGCGTCCTACGTGACCTTCGAAATCAAGGAACGCATACAGCGGGGCGTGCGCATGGTCGTGCTGGGTCATGTCCAGCGCGGAGGCTCGCCTTCCGGCTATGACCGCATCCTCGCTTCCCGGCTGGGCTACCACGCCACCGAAATGCTGTTGGAGGGCAAACACGGGGTGATGGTGGGGCTGGTAGCCAACAAGATCAAAACCTCGAGCCTGGATAAGAACACCCGCCTATCCGGCAAGGCCGTGCTGCGCGACGCGCGTCTCATGGAAGCGCTGGTCTAGTTCCTGTTCCCCGGACCCGGGTAGGCAAAAGGCAGGGCTCCCGCATGGGAGCCCTGCCTGCGTCCAACGTGCCCATTCACGGGGCACCGATCATCTCATCTCTTAGGGTGTGCCCTGCACGAAGCTGTTGGCGAACTTCATCCAGTTGATCTGCATGGTGCCCACCACATGGCCGAGACCCGGGTGTTCGACCTTGCGCAGGGAGTACTCGTCGACCAGGGAGACCAGGGAGAATGATCCCACCAGGGGATAACCCTGATCCTTCATCAGGTGCAGCATCCAGTCGGCGCCCTTGTCCAGGTTGACGATCTCCAGGGAGGAATTGGGGAACACGGCGTACCACGCGTAGTCGCCGGGAGCGGGGTTGGCCATGGCTTCCTCGGAAAGATCGTGCTTCGGCACGTAAACGAAGTTCTCGATGCCGGACTGGATGGCACGCAGATCGTCACCCTCGTTCTCCGGCAGATAAATGGACCTGGCTTCCTTGATGTCGCTGGTCTTCCAACCCAGATCAGGCAGCGGCGCTCCCGGTGTTTCCAGGTCGACCTGACCGGAACGCAGCAGCTTGGGCAGCACATAACCCTGGGGGGTGGCCAGGCTGTCGGCCTCGATCACACCGTTGCGCACGATGCGACGCAACACCAGGTGAGTGGGCTGGGGCGTGAACGTCTTCTGCACGCCCAGGCGGGTTCCGGCGAGGTTCTGGTAGTTGTTTTCCAGATCCTTGGCCACCAGGAACTCAAGGAGATTGCCGTCGCGGATCATGGCCACGTCACCACGCACATATTCGAACTCGGGAGCATCGATCTCGAACAGGAAATTCACGCTCAGGGTATCCCCCTGGATGAGACGGTGCAGGGTTGTGTAGACATACGGGTCCACGACTTCCTTGCTCCCACAACCGATCAAACCGATAAAGGTCACGACCGCAAGGGCCAACAAAAGGGCAGACAACCCGCGACGCGCCGAAAAAACACCGAACATGAACCAACCTCCCTGAGGGTATTCCCTGAGCCTTACCGGTGGTATGCAAGGACTTCATCCCCATCGCCACACCGGGAAACCAGATCGCTGGATGCGGTGGATGGGACCGTCAACCTTAGCCTAAAATTCCACCCCATGAAAGTGCAGCATGGCCCCAAAAAATGCAAATGCAATCCGCGCGACCAATCCGGAAAGGGCCCCTTTCCGGTGGTGCGCTATAGTCGAGGCAAGCGGCGGATGACCTTCAGGACAGCCTCCTGGGTATTGATTTCCCCGTCCCACAGGGACTGAAAGACCCGCCAATGGTCGGGGAGCAGGATTGCCGAGCCCGCAAAGAGCCTGGAGAAAATCCCCCGCCGCCAAAAAAGTGAAAACCCGGGCAGACCCCAACGGGCCAAACGGCCGTCCACGGTCACCGACCACCCGGCCTGGAAAGCCTCACCCCGACCCGGGGGGATCGTGGCCATATTCACCCTTCGGCCGAGCAAATCGCCGGCGAAAAGGAAATGATGGTGCAGGAAACGCGCCGCGGAATCAGCGGCGAAGGGGCGCGAGGCGGAATCCCCCTCGAAACGCGGAGCGGGCCGTTGCTCCCATATCTCGGGCCCCGTGCTCAAGGCCGAGGTCAAAGGTTCCGCTTCCAGGAAAGCCTCCCGGCTGCAATAAAGAGCGAAGGTCCGGCCGTCATCGCCGGCAGGTTCAAACCCGTACCAGGAAAAATCCCCACCGGGCAGGCCATCCACACAGATCATCACGGGGGGACCCGGTCCGGCCTCGCCCAGGTGAGCCAAGGCCTCATGGCCGGCCGCCTCGATCCTGGCGGCCAATTCTCCCGTGACTCCGGTCACCCGGATGGTTGGCGGCCCGGATTCCATCTTCAATCCCTCCCGGTCAGCAGGTCCCCTCCCCCGATCGGTCTCAGGGTCGCGGTGAAATGGCGCAGGGCCTTGGGCTCATAGGTGATTTCCAGTCCGCGCAAACGCTCGCCCAGGCGCATCACCCGCGCGCAGATCTCGGCGACATAATCCAGCTGGGTGTGGGTGTAGACCCGACGGGGAACAGCGAGACGCACGAGCTCCATGGCCGGGTGAACCGTGGCGCCGGTGTCCGGATCCTTGTGGTCGAACATCAGGCTGCCGATCTCCACGCCCCGCACGCCGCCCTCCAGGTACAGGGCCGCGGTGAAAGCCTGGGCGGGAAACTCGGACGGCGGTATGTGCGGCAGGGCGGCTCGGGCATCGAGGTAGATGGCGTGCCCGCCGGCCGGACGCAGGTAGGGCACCTCGAGCTCATCCAGGCGCCGGCCGAGCCGCGCAACCTGGCCGATCCTGTAGGCCAAATAATCCGCGTCCAGGACCTCCCGCAAGCCCTGGCTGATGGCCGCCAGGTCTCGTCCCGCCAGCCCCCCGTAGGTGGGGAATCCCTCGCGCAAGATCAGGAGGTTGGTCACCTTGAGGGCAAGATCGTCGTCGTTCAGGCAGAGGAAGCCCCCGATGTTGACCAGGGCGTCCTTCTTGGCGCTCATGGTGCAACCGTCGCCCATGGCGAACATCTCGCGGCAAATGTCCTTGATGGCGTGGTCGCCATAGCCCGCTTCACGTTGCTGGATGAACCATGCGTTCTCCGCGAACCGGCACGCGTCGAAGATCAGGGGTACTCCCTGCTCATGACAGAAGGCGGAGACAGCGCGGATATTCCCCATGGATACCGGCTGGCCGCCGCCGCTGTTGTTGGTGATGGTCAACATGACCATGGGGATCCGGTGGGCGCCGTACTTGGCGAAGGCCGCCTTCAGTTTATCCAGGGACATGTCGCCCTTGAACGGCGCCTCCAGGGTGGGATCCAGACACTGGTCGTCCATGCAATCGAGGGCGATGCCGCCGACGTGTTCCACATTGGCGCGCGTGGTGTCGAAATGGATGTTGCTGGGAACAACCTGTCCGGTCTGGACCCCGACGGCGAACAGGATGCCTTCGGCGGCCCGGCCCTGGTGCGCGGGAATCACATGCTTGAAACCGAAAATATCACGGATGACTTCTTCGAACTCGACGAAGGAACGGCTCTGGGCGTACGCCTCGTCCCCGGTCATCATGGCCGCCCACTGGCGATCACTCATGGCGCTGGTCCCGCTGTCGGTCAACAGGTCGACATAGATGCCCTCGGACGGAATTTTGAAAACATTGTAACCCGCAGCTTTCAGCAGCCGGGCGCGTTCCTCGCGGGGGATGCGGTGAATGCGTTCGACGACCTTGATGCGATAGGGTTCGAAAGGCAGATCCATGATGTTCTCCCGTCTTGCCAAGCTGCCCATGGCCGGCTGGATGACCGGCTGATCACCCCGAAACTAATCCCCCGGGCGGCAGGGAACAAGGTCGACCCGGATCATGGCCGCCCCGCGCCCGGCAAGGGGGATCGCTCCTGGTACAGGACCAGCAGGCTGGTGGTCACCCGGCTCCAGTGCAGGTAGTGCCTCAGGACCGGCTCACTGCCGAGGCACAGATACATCAAGGTGGGCGCCCAGATGCCGGGCAGGCGCCCGGCCTGCGCCAGCAGGGCGGTGGGATGCCGGTCCGCCTCCACCACGATCCCCAGCTCCCGATGGATGAGTTGCAGGGCGACGGCCACCAGCGGCGTGGCCATGAATTCCTCCCCTCCCATGGGGCCCCATGTCCGCATGAGATGATGCAGACGCCGCCGGTGAGGCGCATGGGCCATTACCTCCTGCAGGAAGCCAAGCCCCTGCAGCCGGTCCAGTATTCCCGCCAGGTTCTCCTGCTGGACAAGAGCGCGGTTTTCGGCGCACCACGCGGACCAGGAATCCGCCTCGAGACCACCGATCAAGCGGGGACACAAGGGTTTGCGGCCGGAATCCGCCAGGTCGGTCACGATGGCCAGGAATTCCCTGGGACCAGGAGTCAACCAGGGTTCCAGTTTGTCCTCGTCCACCACGGACCAACCCCGCTCGCCCAGGGAAAGCCCCAGATATTCAAGATCACTGCGGACTCCGGCCACCACCCGCAAGAAAGCCTGGGGTCCGCTGAAAACCGGCTCGGCGAAAAGACGTCCCAAACATTGATCCAAATTGGCGGCGTATTCGGCAGACAACTCGCCCCGCACGGAGGACCCCGCCCCGGCGGGGAAATGCCGCCCCGCGGGAAAAAGTTCGCGCACGGCCGACCAGATTCTGCGGGAGGACCGCCGCTGGGAAAAGCACTCGCGAATCTGATCCGGTCTGGGCGCCGTCAAAAAGAGATTTTCCCAGGTTTCCTCGCTGGCCCAGGGATCGACGGTCACCAGCAACAGGCGGCCTCGGCCCAGCTGGGAAACCTTGTAGCGCAGATCGGCGGGAAACCGTTGGGCCTCGCAAAGGACAATGGCCTGCCCGGCACCCGTTGCCGGCAACTGACCGGTCTGTCCCGAAAGCACGGCACCGGAATCCGGAATTTCCACCGCATAATCCATACCCTGTCCCCAGCGCAGGAACTCCGCGCTGACATGGGCGGCCACCGCCGTGTCGGGACAAAAAACACGCACTTCAGGCGGCAGGCTCCGGCCTCCGCAAGCCAGGGCCAGGCCCCGCACCAGCGTTTCATGGCGCCCGGTTCCCGCCGGGCCGCGCAGCACGAGCTGCCCGGGCTTGCGCGCGGCCACAGCGTCTGCGACCACCGTGATGTTCTCCTGTAACTCGGTGCTTGACCGCGCCTCTTTCGAAAGAAGATTCCGCAACCCATGCAGGGGCGAGGTTGAGGCTGAATCCTTGCCGCGGGACCCGTCCTCCGCGGGATCCAGCCCTCCCGCTTCTCCCAGGAGCCCGGCGCAAAGTTGCCAGGCGGGGTTGTGCTCCCGTTTGCCGGCGACGTCCGCCAGGGCCAGAAGGTCAACCAGGGAGACGGCCTGATCACTGACCGGTCCGAGCCAACGCCAGAAGCCGAGGGCCGACCCCAGGGCCAGGAAATCCCGCTCGCGGGGGCCCGGTTCCCGCAAGCCTGTTTCCACCAGGAAGCCTCCGGGAGTTTCGATGGCCGCGTCCAGCATTTCGCTCAGGCGCAGTTGCAGGCGTTCCAGGCGGGCGTCAAGTTCCCCGGTCAAGCCGGCGGCATTTTCATCGCACCCGATCCACCGCAAATTGGTATTGAGAATTCCCCCCGGGCCGCGGTAAACCAGTCCCCCGGGCCGGGATCCGTCATATCCCCAATTTCCCAGCAACGCATCCAGACGCAAAAGATCAGCAGCATCGATCCCCGCCGGAGGCAATTCCAGGTCGATCCAGGTCCGCATGCCGGGAGCCAGCCCCTGGAACCACAAAGGCACCAGGATGGCCAGATCGCGGCCCATTTTTTCCAACGTATGTTCCAGCTCCGCATAGCGGTGGGAAATCAGAACTGCATGACTTTGTTCCCTCAGCGGGGGCATGGTCGGCTCGCCAGGCAGGTCCCCCTCGACGCCGACCGCCGGCAGATGCTCCCCGCAAACGCCCAGGGCCCACCGCAGGACCCGGATACCCAGGGCAACCTCTTGCTCGGCCAGCCCCGACAACCAGGCAAGATATTTCAGCGAGACCTGTTCATGGGCCGACGTCAAACCGCTGGGGCCGGGGTCGGCTCCCCGGGTGGCCGTCAGCAGGGGCCGCAATCCCCGCAAAAGCCGGTTGAGCAACCAGTCGCGGCGTCCCATTGCCCGGGATTCATCACCCGCGGACAGGGGCGCCTCGGCTCGGGATTCCCCCGCGGCGGAAACTGGCAGAGCCGTGGTCAGATGCTCGGGATTGACGATCTGGAAACGATCACCCAACAACCCGGTCAGGAAATCGGACCACAGCCGGTCCAACTGTTCCGCATGCAGCACCAGCCGGCGACGGTGGACCTGGAGAAGGTCCCGCAGGGCCATGGCGGCGAAATGCCTTTCGTGGCCCGCATCCGGCAACCAGGCAGCAAAATCCTGAACGTGGATGACGACCGGCGGCCGCTGCGCGATGGTTTCCAGCAGATCCTGGTCGGCAAGCTGCTCGGGGGAAACCCACACCATGGCCGCCGGCGGCTGGTTGAATCCGCCCGGATGCCACACGCTGCAACCGGGAGCATGGTCCCGCTCGTTGACCGGCGACCACCGGACATCGCAAGTCCTGGAGACCATGAGCATCCAAGTACCCAGCCGGCCCTGCTCGCGCTCCATCTCAACGCGGTCGGCGTAGGGTTTCCAGCCGTTCCGGGACGGACCGAGTTCCAGGATAACGGAGCTGCCGCCGGTGATATTTTGCGGCGCAACGACACGAGGAGTTTCCGGGGCCGCAACCAATTCGGTGTGAGCGCCCAACCAGCGATTCACGGCCACCGGGATGCTGGCCAGGGGCCCGCTTGCCCGACCGGAATCGGGCAGCTGGACGGGTTGGGCGTCCACGGCGCCGGCGAGCTGCTGCGCGGTGGTGAAGGACCAGGTGTCAGGTTCATCAAAGCAGACCCGGCTGCGCCCCCACAACATGTGACACCAGCGCACGTCCAGCACCACAACTTCCCGCCAGGGACCGGCCATGAGCCCGGCCAATTCCAGGGCGCACCGGGCCAGGGTCAATTCAAACCAGGCTCTCCGCTCAACATCCATTTCAGCCCAGGCGCAAGGATCGGTGCGGGTCGCCGCAGCCGAAAATTTTTCCGGAATTCCCGGCAGTTCAGGCAAGACCAGAACGTCCAATCCCGCCGGGAAAACCGCGTCCCCGGCCACGCCTTCCAGGAATTTGGACTGGATGGCTATCCCCGGCAGATCCTGGCGGGCCACATCATGCCAGAAGCGCCTTTGCACGTCCTCCTGAGGGACCAAAACCGCCAGACGTCGAGGCTCCTTCTGCCCCTGGAGCCACATGGCCTGGGCGGCCAGGGCCTGGCTTTGCAGCAACCGGGCATCAGGCCGGATCCCCTGATCCACCAGCTTCAGGGCCGGGGGGCGGCGGTCCTGAAGAGTCAGATGGTAGGCGTGTCCATAGGCCTGCAGAAGGTGTTCAAGGTAGGCCCCCAGCACATCGGGCATCCAGCAGGCCCCGGTCAAGAGGGAAAGATGCCGATGTCCCCGGGAATAAAGCAGGGTGTGCAGGTTCCGCACGACTCCTTCGCCAGAACGCAGGAGCCCGCGATGCACCGCCGCACTGTCCCAGAATACCCAGGACGCATCACTGCCGTCAAAAATTCCCCAGCGCGCATCCAGGGCGCCTTTATCCAGACACAGCGCGCTTCCCACTCCTCCGACAAGGCCCGACTTGCGCGCGCGTTGGATATACTGGCCACTCCATCCGTCGGCGCCGGAATCAGCCACGGCCTGGCGAGGAACCGCACGAACCACCTGGCCGTATGCTTCATAAATCTCATTTTCACAGGAAGTTCTGTTTCTTATCTCAATATAATCCTCAAGATCTCCGTTGTGCGTTTCCACCAGACGAACCCAATGGAAAATCGGCAATAGGCCAACGGTTTCCGGGTCTCCCTGCCGGGCTTCGCTCAGCAAGTTGTCCAGCATCGCCAGGGCGGCCCCCAGGTCGTAGACCATGCCGTCGGGAGGGATGAGAGTCATGGGCCCCAGCACATTTCCCGCCAGGAAAGCCATGCCGCGGGCCCGGTCCGGCCGGTCCCAGACAACCCTCCACTTGGCCTGATCCCCCCCCCAGGCTTTCATGACGGAGTCGCAATTCCCCGTGGTCACGATGGCCAGATCGTTCCGCCCCAGATCGGGTTGCAGGTCTCCGGCCAGACCGGGTTCCGCCACCCCTTCCCGCTCGCGCCAGGGGCCGGGCCGCGTCCACAGCAGGGGCAGGGTCCAGGGCGCAAAAGTCTCGTCCAGCGCCAACACGGCCGGTTTACCCAGACCCACGAGTTCATACAGGAACCACGCCGCTTCGTCGCCCCGATGGCCCAAGGCCCGGATGCCGGCCCTCAAGGAAGGATCGGCGCGCTCCAGGCGGGTGCGCATGGCCAACACCAACAGGCCGGCCGACAAGGCCTGATGGGCGGGCCGGGTACGCCAGGAAGCGGGTGTGGGATTGCCGCGCGGGGGTTCCAGTTGCGGATGGCCCCAGCGTTCGGACCAATCCCGGCGCCAGGGGCCGACCTCGGTCAGCCCCAGCAACAAAAAGTCGTCAAGACCAAAGTTCCCCTCCGGCAGGAGGGGTTCCAGCAGGGCGGCGGCCAGCCCCATCACCGTGTGCCTGCCGCAGGGGTGCTCCCATTGCTCCGCGGCGCACCCCACGGCGGCCGGAGACCAGGCCACGATCCGTTCACCACACCGTTTCAGCAGGGCGTCCAGATCGGAGGCCTCGGTCCCGGGGCGCCAGAAGGCCACATCCCGGGGCTGGTCATCCCACCAGAAAACCACACCCACGGAGCCATCGGGTTCCAGCCCCACGCTGGCCCAGGCCAGCTCCTGGTCGCCAACGATGTCCGGCCTGCGGAAGCCCACGCAGTCCAAGGCATGCTTGCGCCGCCAGGATGTTTGGCGACCCTCGCCGCACAACCCGGGCTCAAGGGCGGCCAGGGCTTCCTGGTAGCGGGGAACCTGCAGGTGAAGACCGTCGATGTTGGCCAGGATTTCAAGGAGTCGCAAGCGGGCCTCATCCGTCCGGGTCCCCGCCTGGGGCGCCTGGGCCAGATACTGACCGTACAGGACAATGCAGGAACCGGGTTGCTGAAGCAGACGGTCGGCGCTGACGGCCTCCAGCCAGCTGCGCTCGGCTTCCAGGCGGCTGGAGGAGCCGAAGTATTCCCGGCGCAAAATCTGCAGGATGGCACGAGCCCATTCACCGGCCTCCGGGGAACCGGGGATCAACCCCCCCTGCTCGATGAAGGCATCCAGCAGGTCGCTGCCCTTGGCGGCCAGCCACAAACGATCCTCCTCGGTCAGGGGCAGATCATGCCGCACAAGTTGGTGGTCAAAAGGCCGGCCGGTTTTTTGTCCGGTCCGAAAGATCCCCTTGAGGAGGGAGACCGCCGACCGGGGTTCGGAGGGAAACAGGCGGCTGCGGGAAACCAGGAACAGGGCCCGCTCCAGCACCGGCTGGTTGGTCTCGGCTTCATCCTCGGGCCGCAACCCCGCCAGCCGCAAGCCCTCGCGTACCATGACGTCGGCCCGCTTCTGGAATTCCTGGCGAAACTGCCCGGTTTCCTGGAGCCACCGCCCAGGGGAATCCGCGGCGGTCGCACCGGGGTCGCGGCGGTGAAGCATCAGCCGCAGGCGATCCCCCAGCTTTTCAGTCAAGAACACCCGGCCGGGCGATATCTCCCGCTGGTGTTCCGCCGCCATAAAAGCCGCTTCGGCAGCGGCGAAATCATCCTTTTGGACCAGGCTGAAGGCCTGCTCCAGAAGATCCCAGTAGTGACTGTTTCCCGAGGGTTGATCATGTGGGCTCATGGCGAAAACCTAACACGGGATTTTCATGGTGTGGAGAGATAGTTTGTCCGCGTGCCGGATAATCATCCTGCGGGGTCAACGGGTCAGCGTCAGGCGCGTGGCCACACGCCTTGCCCCTTGGCGCACCGTGGCCAGATACACCCCGGCCGGCAACGGCCGTCCCCGCGCATCGTCCCCATCCCAGAACCAACTGCCGGGATCCGCAGACAGGGCCTGCCTGAATAGCCGGCGGCCCCGCAGATCGTAAATCTCCAGGATTGCCGCGCCCCCGGCAGGAACACCTTTGGACCTGAAGTAAATCCGGCCGGAACCCGGGTTGGGGAAGGCCTCCAGAGCCCGTGGCGACTCCTGGTCCAGGGAGGCCGGTGAAAACGATTCCTGCAGGGCTGCGGCGCCACTGTTGCGGCCGTCGCCCCGCGCCGCCAACCAGAACGGCGCCCCAGGAAAGGCATTGCCCAGAGGTTGAATCCCCACCCGCGCATCCTGGACCAGGACCCGCAACAGGGTTCCCGGAGCGGGGACCAGCATGGCGCCCAAAAAGCTTACCGCTGGCGCATCCTCGCCGCCGACATCCAAAGGATCCCGCTGGGCAAGGGGATCGTCGTCGGGTCCGAGCCGGAACAGGCCTGTCACCGCTCCGGGCATGGTCTTCAAGCCGTAAAGCAGATCCTGCCACTGGAGGTGGACCAGGGCGACCGGTTCATTGGCCCCGCCGCCCCCATTGTATTCCAAAGGAGGTGGCATCAGCACCTGGTCAAGGACCAGGGTGCTCTGGTCGGCCGTCGCTTCCACCAGAAAACCCGGCCAGGGAGGATCGGCGGCCGGGCCTGAGGGTCCCAGTCGGACGCAACCCAGGCTCCACCGGGCACCATCCCCGGCCAGGCCGTTGTCCATCAAACCCACCAGGTCGACATTGAGCCCACCGAAACGGTAACCGCCCCCGACCACGGGGCTGGAGAGGGACCGCCAGCGGCCTCCCGCGGGGGCCGTCAGCAAGGCACCGTCGTCAGGGGCGGCCGCACCGTCTCCCCGCAGGACGCGCAGGGTCAGGTCATCCCCGGCGCCGGACCAGACCGGAACCACCACCTCGAGCAACCCGTCACCATCGCGGTCGACCAGCACCGGCGGCAGGGCCAGAGTCTGACCCAAATCCAGGGGCCAACCCGGCAACGCGGCCAGATTCTCATCCAGAGCCGTGACGAAACCGTCGCCAAAGGCCACCACCAAAGCCTCCCCTGAGTCGGGGACCAGACGGCCGGCCGCCGGAGCCAGGGGATTCAGGTGACCCAGATTGCGCATTCCCTGCAGAACCGGCCCGGCTTTCCAGGCACGGACGACCCCGATCTGATCAACCACCGATACCATGCGCCCGCCGTCTCCGGTCACCATGCCCACCGGTGGGGTCAAGGGTCGGTTGAAGTTCAATTCCACTTCTTGGTAGGTTCCGTCACCGGCAAAGAAATAAACCCGCCCGAAATTCGCGCTGGCGACAATTTCATCCCCGGGAACCAGGTCCAGATCCCAGGCCAGCGGCTGATTCAAGCCGCCTTGGCTGGAGGGACTGGGAAACAGGAAAACGGGCCAGCCGGGCCGGGGTACACCCTGCATGTCCACCACATTCAGGGCGCGGGCCACCGGATCCACCGTAACCCGGGAGGGGATGACCAGCTGGGGTTTGCCCCCGAAATCCAGATGAGCCAGATTGGGAGCGCCCGTCGCAGGGCCGGGCAGGCTGAAATACCGGCCGCGGGCGGCAAAGGTGTCATCCTCACGCAGGCTCAGGTCAACGTCCCCCTGCCCTTGCTTGACCTTGACCACCGCGAGCAACCAGCGGCCCGGTTCGGGGGTGACGAAAACGGACTCGGCTCCCCCGGGGCCCTGATCATCGGCGCGCAAAACGGACCCACCCTGCGGATCATCATCCAGCCAGCGGGGATCAACGACTTCGAGGCGGACATCCAGCCCGGGCGCCGGCGCAGCTTCGACCCGGTAACGAACCCCGGGACTGGTCACCAGCCTGCGGGCCATGACCGGCACTCCCGCCACGGCTCCCAGGGTGTCACCGGCGGTTTCGCCGGACCCCAGAGGTTGGCGCAAGGCGCGCACGGCGGCGTCGATGCGCAGCAGACCCCATCCCTGCAGGGAATCGGGCCCGGCCTGTGGCGGTAGGGAAAAAACACCGGAGCCATCGCCGGTCTCGGCCTCGGTGACGGGGGCACAGGTTGATTTCAGCACAGCTTCGATATTGCGGACCGAAGTGATGTTTCCCGGCAGGGCCAAGCCGGCGTCGCGCAAGGCGTCGCCGACCATATATACGGCCCCGGCCACGTGGGCGGCGGCCAGGCTCGTACCAACCCGCCCGTGGTAGGAGTCGTTGGGTTCATTATCGGCGGCGGTGATCCTTCCCGCCTCTATCAGCAACCCGCCCCCGGGGGCAACCAGATCCGGCTTGCCGAGGGTGCTTGTTCCCCGCCCGGAGTAGGCGGACACCGCGCCCTGATCATCCACCGCCCCGACGGCCAGGACCTCGGGCAAACGCGCGGGATACCCCGGACCGCCGGGAGCGCTGCCCTGATTGCCCACCGCGGCCACGGGCACGATCCCGGCCGCGGCGAAGGCGGACATGGCATCGCTGATGCCGGCATCCTGATCCCAATTGACGGCACACAGCACAGCCCGGATCCGGTAAACGTCGGCATGGGCCAGAGTCCAGGAGCAGGCGGCCAGAAAGTCGCCCGCCCAGGTGCGCCATTCCCCGTCGAAATCATAGAATTTCACGATGGTGAGCCTGGCCGCAGGCGCCATGCCGCGGTAGCGCTCCTGGACATGCCCACTGCCCCCGACAACCGAGGCCAGGGCCGTGCCATGATAGTGATAGTCCCAGGGACCGGCCGCCAACGGGAAATCATCCGTAACGTCGTGCCAGCCCACCACTTTGAATCCCTCGTCCAACGGCCAGCCGGAATCCGCCGGAGACCAATCTCCCGCGTCGCCGACCGCCGGAGGCGGGCCGTCGATGTCGTCATCCACCGGATCACCCAGGTCGCCATGGGCCGTGTCGCAGCCCGAGTCCAGGATGGCGACGGTGGCCGACCAATCCCGCCCCAAACGCCAGGGAGATTTCTCCAGCACGGGAACCCCGACCTGGCCCCGGCTTGTATCCAGGGCGGGAGTGCCGCACCTGTCCAGCAGCAGGCGACCGCCCAGATCCCGGCTCAGCAATAATGCCAGGCCGGGCTGGTCCACCGCCAGCACCTGAACCCCGCCTCCCAGCGCAAGATCATGCACCAGGTTCACATGGCCCGCCGCGGACTTGTCGGCCAGCACCCGGGCGACCTTCCCGCCGGACCCCAGATGCAGAACACGCAGACCGCCGGCCTGCCAGATCCCACCCGCCGGAGCCAGGCCCGGCGGTTGCGGCAGGGATTTCTCCTGTCCCGGCAGGAGCCCCTGATCCCCCGCGGCGAGCAGGCGCAGGTCCTGCCAGGAAACCGTTCCCCCCACCCAGCCATCCAGGAAATCCTCGACTCCATTGCGGTCGTGGTCCAGGGTCAGATCGAATTGGCTGGCACTTCTGGAAGCGGAAGCCACGGCCACCGGCGGCGGCCCGATCACCAACAGCAGGGTAAGGGCGAACCCGATGATGAACCCGGGGCGGTGCCGACAACTGACGGCCGCAGGAGGGGCCGGAGCAACTCGCAAAATGTTGCTGGCCGAACGTCGGGCGACAGCTGCGCGGAATCGAAGCATGCGGCATCCTTGGCGACGGGTAATCCCGGGCAACTCCACGGGGCCGAACCGTCACCGGGAGACGACACCCTTATGCGGCATCCGCGTGACCGTGGCGCGGCCCGCATCGCTTCGGCGCTCATGGTGGGGTTGAGCCGGTGAGCCCGGCAACTGGTCGCCGATTGCGGACCATATGATGGTAAGGATCTGTGTTTGCGACCGCAACAGACTTCAGCCCACCCCGCTGAGATGAACCAGACCCAGGCCCCGGCCATCTCCTTTCAAACGGATGCCGATCACATCAAATCTCAGCCACACACCCGGCGGAATACCCTGCCGGAACACATATTGGCGGGCCATCCGCCGCATCAGCTCCAGTTTTCGGCCGTCCACCCGCGCGCAGGGATCCAGGGCGGAACCGGGGCCCGCCACCTTCACCTCCACAAACACGACCACGCCCGGACCTTCCATGACCAGATCGATCTCGCCTCCGGGCAGCCGATACCGGCTCGCCAGGCAACGATACCCGCAATCCTCCAGATAGAGCCGGGCGATGGCCTCGCCCCGCTGCCCGCGCTGCGATGATAGGGACGTAGGGACCTCCAGCGGGAGAAATCTACGCGCAGGAGGCAAGGATCGGGCCAAGGCGGGGACACCGTTGCACGGCGTTCCATTCCCCGGGCGTCATCAGAAAAGCCGACCTTGATCCAGTTCGGCCACCGGCCGATAGCTCATCCGGTGGATCGGGCATGGCCCCAGGGTCCGCAAGGCCAGCCCATGCCCCTTGACTCCGTAACCCTTGTGGGCGGCAAATCCGTAACCGGGAAAATGGTTTTCATAGGCGCGCATGATACGGTCGCGCAGGACCTTGGCGACGATGGAGGCGGCGGCGATAGCGGCGCTGGTGGCATCGCCGCGCACCACTGCGCGGCACTGCAGGGGGCAATCCGGAACCCGGTTACCATCCACCAGAACCAGGTCCGGCACCGGGTCCAATTTGGCCAGGGAACGACCCATGGCCTCCATGGTGGCCTGAAGAATGTTCTTGTGATCGATAATGGCGGGAGATACAGCGCAAGCGCCCCAGCTCGAGGCGCTTGCAAGAATGGCGACAAACAGCTCTTCCCGGCGGGAGGCCGTCAGTTGTTTGCTGTCGTTCAGACCAGGCAAGGCGCAACCGGGAGGCAAAACCACCGCAGCGGCCACGACGGGACCGGCCCAGGCGCCACGCCCCGCCTCATCCACGCCCGCAAGCATCAGCTTGCCCAGCCGGGATTGCTCCCGGTCGAAGGCAACCAATCTGCCGACCCGAGCGCCCAACGGCTAACGGCGGGCTTCGCGGATCCTGGCCTTACGGCCGGTGCGGCCACGCAAGTAATAGAGCTTGGCCCGGCGAATGCGACCCCGTTTCTTGACGGAGATGGCGTTCACGTTGGGGCTCTCCACAGGGAAGATCCTCTCGACGGCAACTCCGCCGCTGATCTTCCTCACGGTGATGGTGGCTTCCAGCCCCGTCCCCTGCCTGGCAATCACGGCCCCGATGAAATTCTGGATCCGTGACTTCTCACCCTCCTGGATCCGCACGGCGACATTGATGGTGTCCCCGATTTTGAAATCCGGAAGGTCGTCCCGCAGGCCGGTCGCCCGCATCTGTTCCACGATGTTCATCTCGTCCTCCTGAAATGGCTCTCCGGATGGAACAACTCGTTCACACCCGCTCACCGTCTATTCTTGACCCGTTGTATCTTCCCGGTCGTCCCTGGCGTCGTCCGCTGCCTGGTCCCGTTGGCCAAGTTCAGGCCGGCGCCCGTTTGTCCGCTCCGCAGCATTGTCGCGCCGCCACTGCTCGATCCTGGCATGATGCCCCGACAACAGAACCTCCGGCACCGTCAGTCCCCGGTAGTCCACCGGCTTGGTGTACCAGGCGCAATCCAGACCGCCTCTGCGGTGGGCGGTAAAGCTGTCATTGTCCGCCGAGTCCCGGTTGTGCAGGACGCCTTCGAGCCGCCGCACAACCGCATCGCACATCACCAGGGCCGGCAACTCTCCACCGGAAAGGACATAGTCGCCGATGGAAATTTCCCGCGTGACAACCAGTTCCCGGGCACGCTCATCAATGCCCTTGTAATGCCCGCAGATCAGGATCAATTCGCCCCTGGTCTGCAGTTCCTCCACAAGCTCCAGCGTCAGCGCCTCATCAAAGGTATCACCCTGGGGCGTGGTCAAAATAACCATGGCCTCCGGATCGCGGCGGCATGATTCCACCGCCGAGACCACCGGTGGCGCCATCATGATCATGCCTGCGCCGCCGCCGTATGCCGTGTCATCCACGGTGCGGTGCTTGTCCACCGCGAAATCCCGGATATCCACGACCTGATAATCCACCTGCCCCTGGCTGGCTGCCCGTCCGGGAATACTGGTCTCAAGCACCGTCCTGACCATATCCGGAAACAGGGTCAAGATGCGGATAACCGGTCGTTCATCCGACCCCGACATCAAACAGCCCTTCCGGCGGATCGACGATCAAGTCGCCGTCCAGACCAGGGTCCGGCTTGAGGATGGGCGCCACGGCCGGGATCAGGACATCACCCGCCGCGGTGCCGACGACCAGCAGGTACTGCCCGCCCGTCCACCGCACCTCGCTGACGGTGCCGATTGCCGCGCCGTCGCTTGTCACCACCGGTCGACCCAGCCAGCGAAAAGGCAGACCCTGGGCCGGCCGGGGGAAATCATCTTCCAGATAACTTTCCCGCGTGAACCCGACCAGTCTGCCGACCAGAGCCTCGGCCGCTTCGCGGCTATCACAGCCAATAGAACGCACCACTACACAACCGCCGACAGGGCGATGATTGGCAAGGTGCAGGCGGCGTCCGTCCTCCCACACCAGAAACTCGGATTCGAGCACCGGGACATGGAAATCCAGCAAAGGGTAGAGTTTGAACTCTCCCTTGAGTCCGACGGCCTTGACCACCTCCGCCATGGCCACGAAATGCCGTTCCTGCGCCGCCAAACCGCTTACTCCACGATCTCCAGCCCCAGGCGCTGGTCCGTCCTGGCGCTGACCGCCAACAGCAAGGTCCGCAGGGCCCGGGCTGTTTGCCCGCCCTTGCCGATAACCCGGCCCAGATCATCGGCATGGACCTTGACCCGGAAAACATCGCGGTCCCCCTCGTGCAGGATATCGATGTTCACGTCGTCCGGATGTTCAACCAAGTTGACCGTGATGTACGACAACAGCTCGACAACCCGCTCCTGCCCGATGGTCAATTCCTCTTCCGCAGCCTGCGCGAGAGCTTCCTTCACCTCGGCGCTGTCAAGGGGTCCGGTTTCCTTCTCGCTCATGCCGAACCGTCCTCGTCGGCGGCAGGCTTCTCGGACTCTTCAGCCTCGGCACTTTCAGCCTCAGCGGAAGTTTCCTCGGCAGCCTTGGCTTCCTCGGCGGCGGCCTTGGCCTCCTCGGCGGCCTTGGCCTCGGCGGCAACCCGGGCCTCTTCCTCTACCTTGGCTTTGGCCTCGTCTTCGGCCTTTTTCTCGGCCTCTGCCTTACGCACCGCCGCAGTGTCGACCTTCTGCTGACGATTGGCATCCGACTGCTGGCGCCAGGCCGCGACCTTGGATTCGATTTCCTCGACCGCCAGGCCCTGCTTCATCAGGGAGTACTTGTACAGGACGCCCTCGCTTTTCAGCAGGCTGCGAGCTGTCTGGCTGATGGTGGCGCCCTTTTCGAGCCAGCTGATGATTTCATCATCGTGGATCTGGACCTCAAACGGGTCGCGGAAAGGATTGTAGTAGCCGAGGTTAGCCAAATAGGCGCCGTCCCGGCGTTTGCGGCTGTCGAGGACGACAAGGCGGTAGAAAGGACGCTTCTTGCGCCCCATGCGGGTCAGACGAATTGTTGTGGGCACCCCACACCTCCGTTTTTATGGTTTCGCGTCCGGCACCATGCCCAACGCGTACAGGCATGCGGGGCCGATCCCCGCACCCGGGTCAACGTCCGCCCAGCACCTTCTGGCCGAACTCCTGGAGTCCACCGGCGGCGTTGATCTGACGCATCATCCGCCGCATGTCCCGGTACTGTTTGAGCAACTTGTTGACCTGCGAGACCGTGGTCCCGCTTCCGCGTGCGATCCGCTTGCGCCGCGACCCGTTGATGATGTCGGGTTTGCGCCGCTCGCCGATCGTCATGGAATTGATGATGGCCTCGACCTTGACGAATTGATTGTCATCGACCTTGGCCTTGTCCAGCATGTCGCCGTTTACCCCCGGCAACATCTTGAGCACGCCCTTGAGCGGGCCCATTCTTTTCATCTGCCTGATCTGGGCCTGGAAATCCTCCAGGGTGAAGTGTCCCTCCGCGAAACGGGACGCTAGGTTCTGCGCCTGGTCCAGATCCATTTTCTGCTCGGCGTGCTCGATCAGGGTCAGGACATCGCCCATCCCCAGGATTCGGCTGGCCATGCGATCGGGGTGGAAGACCTCCAGGTCCTCCATTTTCTCCCCCACGCCCACGAGCTTGATCGGCCGACCGGTGACCTCCAGCACGCTCAAAGCCGCGCCGCCCCGGGCATCGCCGTCGAGCTTGGTCAGCACGGCACCGTCGAAATCGAGCCGCTCGGCAAAGGTGACCGCGATGTTGACGGCCTCCTGGCCCATCATGGAGTCCAGCACCAGGAGCTTTTCGTCCATGGGCACCATCTTGTCGATGGCTTCCAGTTCGTTCATCAGCACATCATCGATGTGCAGGCGACCGGCCGTATCGACGATCAGGACATCGCACTTGTTGTCCTTGGCTCGACGCAGCCCCAGCTTGACGATCTGGGCCGCGTTCTTGCGCTCGCGGTCGCTGTGAACCGGCACCCCGACCTGATCGCCGATAACGATCAACTGGTCGATGGCCGCGGGCCGATAGATGTCCGCGGCCACCAGCATGGGCCGACGGCCTTCCTGCTTCAGCCGCAGGGCAAGTTTGCCACAAAACGTTGTTTTACCCGAACCCTGCAGGCCCATGACCATGACGGTGGCCATGTCCTTGTGCTTGCCCGTACCGGGCTCCAGGTTCAACTCGGCGGCGTGGCCGCCCAGCAGCGCCGTCAATTCATCGTTGACGATCTTGACAACCTGTTGACCGGGGCTGAGGCTCGTGGCCACATCCGAGCCCAGTGCCTTTTCCCGGATAGCCGCAACCAGATTTTTGGCTACACCATAATGGACATCAGCCTCAAGCAGGGCCATGCGCACTTCCCGCAAGGCCTCCTTGATGTTGTCCTCGGTAAGCCTGTCCTGACCGGCCAATTTTTTCAACGCCCGGTCAAGACGCCTGGTGAGATCCTGGAACATGGTCAACTTCCGTGCTGTCCGGCACACGTCAACGCAACACAACACGTCCCCCTCTCTTCAGGAAAGGGGCGACCCGTTGCGCCACAACTTATAATGCGACAACAACATACAGCGCGGGCCCAAACCAGGTGTCCTGCCGGGCCGTACGCCTGTCACTGTGCGAAGAAGGAAATTAACAATTTGGGAGCATTTTAGCAAGGAAAAGGCCGCGCCAGGCGTTAACCCCTGAGCTGCGCAACCGCCTCCAGGGAATCGGGCGCCTGGAAGAGCCAGCTTCCCGATACCAGGATGTCGGCGCCCGCCTGTCGGCAAAGCGCTCCGGTCCGCTCATTGATCCCGCCATCGACCGAAATCAGGAAGTCCCCCCCCCGGGCGGCGCGTAGGGCGACCAGTTCCCTGATCTTGTCCAATCCCGAAGGGTCGAAGACCTGCCCCCCGAATCCGGGCATGACCGTCATCACCAGGACCAGATCCACACCGTCCAGGTACGGCTTGATGGTTTCCACGGCGGCCGGGGGATTCAGGCTGATCCCGCGCCGCGCACCAAGTGTGCCTATCTGCTTCAAAGTGGCGGAAATATCCGCTTCGCATTCCACGTGGATGGTCACCGCATCAGCGCCGGCCGCTATGAATGGCTCTATAAACTGGTCCGGGCGGGTCATCATCAGGTGGGCATCCAGGGGCAGATCGGCCACCCGCCGTACGGCCTGGACCACGCAGGGGCCAAAGGTCAGGTTAGGCACGAAATGCCCGTCCATGACATCCAGGTGCAGGAGGTCGGCGCCGGCGACGGTCATGCGGGCGATATCCCGGTCCAGGGCGGCGAAGTCGGCGGCAAGCAAAGAAGGCGCAACCAGCGCCCGGCCTTCAGCGGGTGGCGACAACCAGGACAAGCCGATCCCCCTTTACCACCCGGGACCCCGCAGCCGGATCCTGGGACAGAATATGATTCGGTGCAACCTTCCCGGAACTGCTGTACTGCACCGGAGCCAGCACCAGACCCGCCGTGCTGATGATCTGCCGGACTTGATACAGGGGCATGCCGGTCAGATCGGGCAGACGCAACTGGGCAGGGGGAGCAGGATCGGCAATGACCAGGTCCACGCGCCGGCCCGTCGCCAGTTCGTAGCCGGCCTGAGGGTTCTGGTAGGCGATCACGGGTTGGGTCACGCCGGCCCGGGGCATATGGACAATGCGCCCGGAGCGATAATTTTCACGCTGCAGCGTCACCTTGCACTGCTGGGGAGTCAAGCCCACCACCATGGCCAGACGACCCGAGGGGTGGCCGGAACTGAGCACGACCTTGACGACCCGCCCGCCCCTGATCCGCGCTTCGGGAGCCGGATTCTGATCCAGGATGCAGCCTTCGGGCAGGGTGGGATGAGCCCGCGACCGGGTGACCTCGATTTTCAGATCCAGGGGCTTCACTTCATCCCGGGCCGAGGCCAGATCCCGACCCCGCAGATCCGGCATGGCCACCACCTGGTTGTTGTGGACCAGCGATGGCAAGACCAGGAAATTCACCCCGATCACCAGCACACACCCCAGAGCGGCAAGGCTGCCCAGCAACAACAGGAATTTCCAGAGTTTCATGAGCGGCGGCCTTCCCCAGGGCTTGTCTTGATCATCCTGGCGGCAAAAAACCCGTCGCCGGGGGCGTCCGGCGGCAACCAGGTCCTCTGCCAGCGACCCTGATCATCCGGCAAGGGTTCAAGATCATCGCGGCGCTGCAACAACCCCTCGACGACATCCCGGTTTTCACCCGGTTGAAGCGAGCAGGTAGCGTACATCAACACGCCGCCCGGGGCCAGCAAATCCAGGGCCCGTCCGGCAAGCGTCCCCAGCAGCCGGGCTTTGTTACTGACGATATCGGGCCGCAGCCGCCAACGCGCATCGGGGTGGCGCCGCAGGACGCCCGTGCCGCTGCAGGGCCCATCCAGGAATACCGCCCCGCATGAGCCCTCGGCCAGCGGAGGATTGACACCGTCACCCCGCACGATGACCGTGTCGGGGACGCGGGTCCGGGCCAGGGTTGCGGACAGCAGTGCGGTCCGCCGCGCGTCCGGATCCATGGCCACCAGCAACGACCGACGGTTGCCCACCGATCCCAGGCAGGCGGTTTTGCCTCCCGGCGCCGCACACATGTCCAGCACAGGCAGATGCCGGGGGCCGGCAGCCAGGGCCGCGGCCAGCCAGGCGGTGGCCTCCTGAACGGTGGCGTCCTGAACGATCAGTTCGGGGTGCTGCGCCAGGATATCCCGGATGACCTCGCGCCCAGGATGACCGTCGGCGCGCCACCCCCCCGGCATATCCAGGGGCGTGACCGGGCAACCGCGGTCACCCAGATCGGCGGCCAGACCAGGGGACATTGTCTCATGCAGGTCGTGCAGATCCAGCGATACCGCCTGGTTATTGAACGCGCAGAGGGCTGCGGTGGCCTGCTCTCCGTACGCGTCGAGCCAGCTGTCGACCAGCCACCGCGGATGGGAATGCCAGGCGGCGAGAAACGCCCTCCGGTCTTTCTGCAAGGGGACAAAAAGCTCCCGGAGCCTGACTTCTACCTTGGCACTCGCAGCCTCGTTCTCTGGAACCAGGAGGCGTCTTTGCACATGCCGCAGCAGACCGTTGACGAATCCGGAACTCCGGCGATCAACGCATCGCTTGCACAAGCGCACCGCCTGATCAAGAGCCGCGAACGGGGGCACGCCGTCCAGGGCCAGCAACTGATGCAGGGATAGACGCAACAGGCAGAGGAGCCCCGGGTCCCGGGGGAACTTGCGGGCAGCGAAAAGGCCGATCAGGTGGTCATAGCGTCCCTGCCACTGCAGGGTGCCGCGCACCAGACCGGCCAGGAAGGCGCGATCCCTGGCGAGGGTAAAGTCAGCCAGGGCCGCCTCCAGCAGGGGATCGAGATCGGCGCCGCCTTGTACGGAAACCAGGATCGCCAAAGCCCGCTGGCGCACCGGATCGGGCTTCATGAGCGCAGGATCATACCGGGGCTGAGCGAAAAACCGCGCAGGAACTCTTCCACCGGCAGGGCCTTGCGTCCGGGAACCTGCAACCCCGTCAAATCCAGGATTCCCTGGCCACAGGCGACCGACACGCCCGCGGGGCCGGCGGTCAGGATGGTGCCCGGCTCATCGCCGGTCACCAGATAGGATAGCGGTCGCGCGCGCGTGATCTTCAAGGTTGTCTCGCCCACGAAAGTGTTCGCTCCCGGCCAGGGGCTGAGAGCCCTGATCTGGTTGTGGACCGTCACCACATCCCTGTCCCAGCGCACCGCCGACAGGGTCCGGGTCAGCTTGGGGGCATAAACCGCTCCCTCATCACCCTGATCCCGGGCCGTAAGTTGACCGTTGGCAATCTGGCGCAACGAGTGGATCAAGAGGTCGGCCCCCTGCCCGGCGAGGTTATCGAGGAGTTCGCCGGCGGTATCCTCGGGCCCGATGGGTACGGAACGGTAGGCCAGGACCGGCCCCGTATCGACGCCGCGATCCATGCGGATGATGGTGACCCCGGACCAGGAATCCCCGTGCAAAATGGCATACTGCACCGGTGAGACCCCGCGCCAGCGCGGCAGGAGACTGGCGTGAACGTTGATGCAACCCAGAGGCGGAGCGGACAGCAGGGGTTCCTTGAGTATATGGCCGAAGGCGACCACCACCACGGCGTCGGGTTCGACATCCAGCACGGCGCGGGTGACGGCTGCCCGTTGCCCGGGACCGAACTCGAGGACCGGCAGATTGTGGGCGGCGGCCACGGTCTTGATGGCCGTCGGCAGCAGTTTGCGGCCCCGGCCGGCAGGCCGATCAGGCTGCGTGACAACCAGGGGAATGTTGAACCGTGCTTCGATCAAAGCTTCCAGGGAGGGCACGGAAAATTCGGGAGATCCCATGAAAACAATCTTCATCACCAACCCACCTCCCGCCTCAATAAGCCGACCAGGCGAATGAACCCCAGACGCGGTGCGGCCAGAATCCGCCTCCCCACAGAAAGATGATCGATGAACAGCCGCCCGTCGAGGTGATCGACCTCGTGTTGCACGATCCTGGCCACCAGTTCACGATCCCGCAGGGTTTGCTGCCGCCCCCGGCGATCGAAGTAACGCACCTTGATCCCGGCCTGCCGCCATACCGTGAGATATAGACCCGGAAACGACAGGCAACCCTCCTCGAACGGAACCCGCGGGCCCACGGTCTCGGTGATGGTCGGGTTGACCATTTCCAACCGGTGTTCACCGCTCCCGGCGCTGGGCTTGCGCACCACAAGGATGCGTCTCAGGATTCCGATCTGAGGTGCGGCCAGCCCCACCCCGTCGCCGTTTTCCAGTGCGGACCACAAAGCGTCCAGGATGGCGGCGGTTGCCTCACTCCCGGGCTCAGCAGGTTCGCAAATCTGCCGCAGGCAGGAATTCCCAAACCGCAGCACCGGACGAGGGCCCGTCAATCCTCTACTCTTCTTCCCCGGCCATTACGCCGCTGATGGCGGATTTGCTGATCTGAACCTTGACGCCTTCAGCGATCGTCGCCACCACCAAATCGTTCTTGACGTCCTTGACTGTGGCGTGCAACCCGCCGTTGGTCACGATCCTGTCTCCGCGCCTGAGCGCCAGGATCATGGCCTTGCGCAGGTCCTGCTGCTTCTTCTGCGGTCGAATGATCATGAACCAGAAAACCCCGAATATCAGGATGATGGGCAAAAAGGAAAAGAGGGGATTGGTGTTCCCTCCGCCCCCCCCGTTGGGAGAGGCCATGGCCAGCAGCAGAGTCAAGGGCATGGGCGGCTCCTTGCATGGGATAAGGTTAATTAGACGGTCTCCGTGATGACGTGAGACCCGGACTTGGGCGAAACATGCAACCCGCAGGCCCCCGGGTCAAATCACTGGTTCCTGTCGCGCCGGCCGGCGACCTGATCCAGCCGGGCCCGCTCCCCCTCCCGCCAGCGTGCGGTGACCGCACGCGCGTGTTCGGGAAACCGTCCGCCGGTGATGGCTTCCCGGATGTTGGCCATCAATTCCTGATAGAAATGCAGGTTGTGCAGGGTGGCAAGGGTGGCACCGAGCATTTCCCGCGCCTGGAACAGGTGCCGGATATAAGCCCGTGAGTGTCGGCGACAGACAGGGCAGCCGCACTCGGTATCCAGGGGCAGCGTATCCTCGGCAAAGGATTTGTTCTTGACCACCAGACGGCCGTCCCGGGTCAGGACGGTGCCGGTGCGCGCCATCCGCGTGGGCAAAACGCAATCGAACATGTCCACGCCTGCGCTCACCCCGACCATGATGTCGTCGGGAAAGCCCACGCCCATCAGATACCGGGGCCGGTCGGGGGGCAGCAGTCCCGCCGCCAGTTCCGTGGTTTCGTACATGGCCGCTGCCGGCTCCCCCACCGACAACCCGCCGATAGCGTAACCGGGCAGGTCGAATTCGGTTATTTGTGCCGCACTCAAACGGCGCAAAGAGGCGTCCACCCCGCCCTGCATGATGCCGAACAGAACCCGCTGCCAACCGCCGCGGTCCATACGCCCAGGCAACACCCCGCAGCAGCGTTTCAGCCAGGCCGTGGTTCGGCGCACCGCGTCCGCTACAGTTTGGGACTCGGCGCCGTAACTGGCGCACTGGTCAAAAGCCATGACGATGTCCGCACCCAGGTTCAGCTGGATCTCCATGCTCAGCTCGGGCGTGAAATAATGGCGGCCGCCGTCCAGGTGGGAGCGGAATTCCACCCCGTCGTCGCTGATGCGGTTCAACTCGGCCAGGGAAAACACCTGGAACCCTGCGCTGTCGGTCAGCAGCGCTCCGTCCCAACCCTCGAATCGGTGCAACCCCCCCAGCCGGTCCACGAGTTCATGGCCGGGCCGCAGGTAAAGGTGATAGGTGTTGCCCAGGATCAAGCGCGACCCGCTGTCCCAGACCTGTTCGAAGGTCACCGCCTTGACCGAGCCCACCGTGCCCACCGGCATGAAAACGGGTGTGGGGATGTCGCCGTGCCCGGTGCGCAGCAGACCCCGTCGCGCCGCCGACCCCGGACAGCGGTCCTGCACGGTGAAGGAAAACGGCGTGTCCAGCCTACGGTCGGAAGTCATACCGATCCCCCCCCGTTCTCAAGGCCAGCATACAGTCGCCGTAGCTGTAAAACCTCAGCCTGCGCGCCACCGCCTCCTGGTAAACGCCGCGCCAAACACCGGGCTGCAGGACCGAAGCAACCAGCATCAAAAGCGACGATCCCGGCAGGTGAAAATTGGTCAACAGACCATCGACGGTCCGTACCGTCTCAGGCGGCATGATGAACAGGCGCGTGGTCCCTTCGACTTCCCATCCCCCCCCTTGGCGCACGGCTTTGCCTTTAAACAGGGGGGCCGCGTCCTGCCCCTGGCCGAACTCGATTTCGCGGTCCGCCGTGCTTTCCAGCCCCAGC
>CAZJGK010000020.1:33576-41357 GCA_964545545.1 uncultured Fibrobacteraceae bacterium
GTCCTGCCCCTGGCCGAACTCGATTTCGCGGTCCGCCGTGCTTTCCAGCCCCAGCCGGGCCACCGTTTCCAGCACCCGCAGCGAGGTGGTGCCCACGGCGACGACACGCCCGCCGCGGGCCCGCGTTTCCGCGAGCTGTCGCCAGAGGGAGGCCGGAAAAATGAACCGCTCCGGATGCAGGCGGCGGCTGCGGATCTGCTCACTGTCCGGCGGCCGAAATGTCCCGGGGCCCACGTGCAGCCGCACCCGGGCCAAGCCCACCCCACGGCGCTCCAGCTCCGCCAGGGCCTCGCCCGTGAAATGCAATCCCGCCGTCGGCGCGGCCACGGATCCACAGCCGCGGGGATCGTCGGTGGCATAGACGGTCTGGTAACGCAGCCGATCCTGCGCGGCCAATTCCCGATCACCAGGATCCTGGAAATCCCGCTGGATGTACGGCGGCAGAGGCATGACGCCCCACTGCCGGGCCGCCTGCCCCGGATCATCATGGCCGCACACCAGTATTTCCCCGCCACCCAACGAGGCGGTCACTTCCAGGAAAATGCCGACCGGGCCCTCATCGCCCTTGTCGGGTGCGGCCAGGATCTCGAGGCGCAACCCGGGGCGCAACCTCCGCGCCGGACGAGCCATGGCCAACCAGGTTCGGTCGTCAGCCTGGGGCTCGATCAGCAGCAGTTCCACCCTGCCCCCGGTGTCGGCGCGGCGGGTGAACAGTCTGGCCGCCATGACCCGGCTGTCATTGATCACCAGCAGGTCGCCGGGATTCAGGAGCGCGGGCAGGACGGCGAACTTTTCCTCACCGACGATGCCGCGGGCGGCATCAACGAGCAGCATCCGGGACCCTGAACGTTCCGGATAGGGTGACTGGGCGATCAGTTCCGCGGGAAGTTGGAAAAGGAAATCCGGGGCGGGCGGTTTCATCTCGGAGGCGTTCACAGCAGGGAGCTCTGCCCTGCGGCTCCGGCCCGGGGATCGAGGCCAAGGTGCCGCCAGGCCGCAGGGGTGACTTCCCGTCCCCGCGGCGTGCGCTTGAGCAGACCGGCCTGGATCAGGAAGGGTTCCACGACATCTTCCAGCGTGTCGAGCTCCTCGCCGAGGGAAACCGCAAGGTTCTGGATACCCACCGGACCGCCGGCGAAATGTTCCATGATCAGGCGCAGGTAACGTCTATCCAGATTCTCGAGTCCCAGCTTGTCCACCCCCAGCCGGACCAGTCCCTGGTCCGCAACAGCGCTGGTGATCAGGTCCTGTCCAGCCACCTGGGCGAAGTCCCGCACCCGCCGCAGCAGGCGATTGGCCGCCCGCGGAGTCCCCCGGCTGCGGCGGGCAATTTCCATGGCGCCGTCCGCGTCGATGCCGATGCCCAGGATCCCGGCGCTGCGATCGATGATGATGGCCAGATCCGTGGCCGGATAGAAATCCAGATGGCACACGATCCCGAAACGGCTACGCAGGGCCGAGGTGATCATACCCGCGCGGGTGGTGGCGCCGATCAGGGTGAAGGGTTCAAGCTGCAGGTTGAAATGCCTGGCGTTCGGCCCCTTGTCGATGATCAGTTCGATGCGCCAGTCTTCCATGGCCGGATACAGGTGCTCCTCCAACACCCGGTTGAGGCGATGGATTTCATCGATGAAGATGGCCCGGCGATCGCCCTGTTCGCTGAGCAGGGCGATGAGTTCGGCCGGGCTGGTAAAAGCCGGCCCGCTTGTCAGACGGATTTCCAAACCCATTTCCGCAGCCATGATCTGGGCCAACGTCGTCTTCCCCAGTCCCGGAGGCCCATGCAGAAGCACATGATCAAGCACTTCCCCGCGCTGACGCGCCGCCTGGATAAAAACGCGCAGGTTGGCTTTGAGCTCTTCCTGACCGATGAAATCCGTGAGATTTCGGGGGCGTAGCGAAGGCTCCACCATACGGTCTTCAGCCATCTGGCCGGAATCGGTCAACCTGTCGTTTTCACTCATGGCTTCCCCGATCAGATATGCCGCAGGGCGGTGCGCACCCATTCTTCAAGATTATCCACCAGTCCGGGATCATCAGTCCTAGCCCGGCGCAAGGCGGTTTCGGCCGCAGCGGCCGGCAGCCCCATGGCCCCCAGGACCGCCAGCGCATCCCCCAAAGGCCCCCCGCTGCGGTTCACGGGCAGAGACCCTCCCGCAGTGGATACATCCTGGACGCGGCGCCCCAACTCGACGACCAACCTGGCCGCGCTCTTCTTGCCTATCCCCGGCAACCCGGCCAGGGCCCTCTCGTCCCCGGAACTCAGATATCCGGCAATGTCGGCGGCCGGAGCCCGCGACAACATGTTCATGGCCACCTTGGGTCCGACGCCCGTGACCGAAATCAACAGACGGAACATTTCGCGTTCCTGCAGTTCGAGAAACCCGTACAGAAACCAACCATCCTCCCGCACCACCAGGTGGGTCCACAACCGCACCTCCCCACCGAGCGGGGGTAACTGTGCGGCGGCAAGCGCCGAGAGCTGGACCTGCAGGCCAAGGCCGCCCACCTGGACCACGGCGTCGGTGCCAGCGGTCATGAGTCTGCCTTCAATGAATGCAATCATGTCCCCACCTCGGCGGCTTCGGTTCTCAGCGTATGGAAACAGGACCCCGCTGCCGGCCGATAAAGGCCAGGGCCGCGGCCAGGGCATCGCTCTGGTCCAGCGGCGGCTCCTCCTTCAACGCCAGCAGCCGCATCACCATGAACCGGACCTGCTGCTTGGCGGCGGCACCGCTGCCGGTGAGCGCCTGTTTGATCTCCCGGGGCGCATACTCGTGGATCCGCAGTCCAGCCGCGGCCCCGGCCAGCAGCAGGACCCCCCGGGCATGGCCCAGGATCAGGGAACTGCGGGCGTTCTTGGCGTTGAAGAGGTCCTCGACCACCATGATAACAGGATCGTGCTCGCTGATAACCCTGGAAATGCCCTCGTGAATGGCCACCAGGCGCTCCGGCAGAGGCAATTTTCCCGGCGGCCGGATCACCCCGCCGGCCAACATGCGAACGACCGGTCCGGTGGCGACGACACCGTAACCGGTCGCATGTGATCCCGGATCAACGCCCAGAACAATCATGGCCGCAACCACAGCGCCGGCCATGTCAGCCGGCAACCTGTCATCCGAGTTGTTCCTCGATCTCGGTCATCGTGTCTTCGTCGATCTCGAAATTGCCGTAAACACAGGAAACGTCGTCAAGGTCGTCCATGGCATTGATCAGGCGCATCACGCCGAAAGCATCCTTGCCTTCGACCCTGACCGTCGTGTTGGGGATATAGGCCAACTCGGAAGATGTCACCGGCAACCCGGCCTCCACCAGGGTTCCCTCCACCGCATGCAGGTCTTCCAGAGCGGTGGTCACGACAATGGTTCCTTCTTCCTCTTCGACGTCCTCGGCGCCCGCTTCGATGGCCGCTTCCATCGCGGTCTCAAGATCGCAGCGCTCACCGTCAAGCTGAATCACACCTTTGCGGTCGAAGATATAGCCGACGCAGCCGTTGGCCCCGAGGTTGCCGTTGAACTTGGTGAAAACGTGACGAACCTCGGCCGTCGTGCGGTTCTTGTTGTCGGTCTGGCATTCCACGAGTACGGCCACACCGGCGGGGGCATAACCTTCGTAGTTGATCTCCTCGATGATGTACCCGGCGCCCTCGCCGGTGCCGCGCTTGATGGCCTTCTCGATGGTATCGTTGGGCATGTTCGAACCGCGGGCGGTCATCACCGCTGAACGCAGACGCGGGTTTGCCTCGATGTCCCCCCCACCCTGACGGGCGGCGATGGTCAGCTCACGGATCAGGCGCGTAAAGGCTTTGGCCCGCTTGGCGTCCTGCGCTCCCTTGCGGTGCTTGATATTCGCCCACTTGGAATGTCCGGACATGGCCGCCTCCTCTAGTCCTCCGCAGTCTGGGACTTCTTGTACTCATCGATCAGTCGCTTCTGCACGTCTCCGGGAACCTCGGCATAGTGCGAGAATTCCATGGTGAAGGTGCCCGTGCCCTGACTCAGCGAGCGCAGGGACGTGGCGTACTGATACAACTCGTCTTCCGGCACATTGGCGGTGACCACCTGATACGGGCCATCCGAGCCACTGCCCTGAATCGCTCCCCGGCGCGTGGAAATATCGCCCATCACATCACCCATGTAGGCCTGGGGAACCACGATCCTGACATTCATGATCGGTTCAAGGATCACCGGGCGCAACTTATCGGCCTCTTCCTCCACCGCAGCCTTGAGGGCCTTGCGGGTGGCCGCCTTGAATGCCGCTTCGCTGGAATCGACATTGTGGTAGGAACCGAAGAAGAGCGTCACCTTGGCGTCGACCATCTCGTACCCGGCGATGAGACCTTCCTGCAATGTCTCACGGGCGCCCTTCTCCACCGCGGGAATGAACTTGTTGGGCACCACGCCCCCGACGATGCCATCCACGAATTCGAATCCGCTGCCCCGCGGCAGGGGCTCCAACCGCAGATGTACGTCGCCGAACTGGCCTCGCCCGCCCGTTTGCTTCTTGTGCCGGCCCTGCTTCTCGGCCGTCCCCCTGATGGTCTCCTTGAAATTGATGCGTGGGCGATGCCGTTCCACCGTGACCCCGGTTTGCTTCTTGAGCTTGTCCAACAGGAAATTGGTATGGATCTCACCCTGCGTTGCCAGCAAGGTCTGGGAAAGATGCGGCTGCTGGATAAGCTGGAAGGTCGGGTCTTCCTCCCTGAGCTTGTTGAGCCCCGCCGCCATCTTGTCCTCGTCTCCGCTTGAGGTGGGACAGATGGCATCCGCACTGGTCGGGACCGGATAGGCAAAGGGCGGGAAGGCAAAAGCGACACCGCTGGCCAGCGTCGTGCCCGTCTGGGTGTTCTTGAGTTTGGCGGCCAGAATGATGTCGCCCGTAGCGGCCACATCGATCTTATCCTTGTTGCGGCCGACCACCACATTCAACTGACCGATACGCTCGCTGTTGCGGCCATCACTGCAATTGAGGGTGTCGCCCGATTTCAAACTGCCGCTGAAGACCCGCAGCCAGGTCACGTCGCCACCCTGGGCCTCGTATTGACGCTTGAAGGCCAACGCCACCACCGGATCCTTTTCACCAATGGTAAAAACCGCCTCCTCGTCCCCGCCCGGCTCCAGGCCCTTGATCTCGCATCCCAGGAGTGACGCGGGGGACGGCACCAGCTTCACCAGGGAGCGCAGCAGGGAGGTCACACCCGTCTCACTGACCGCATCGGTGAAAAAGATGGGATAAACGGTGCCCTCGCTGGTCCCCTTCCTCAAGCCGAGAATGAGGTCCTCATCGGATAGGGAAAGATCCTCCAGATACTTCTCCGTCAGTTCATCGTCGGCGTTGGCTGCAGCATCGGTCAACATCTCCCGGGCCTCTTCCACCGCATCGGACATATCCCCGGGGATCTCCATCTCGATGGCAGCTTGACCGTCGAAACGGAACGCCTTCATGGTGATCAGGTCGATCACACCCTGGAAGTCTTCACCCACACCGATGGGCAGTTGCAGAGGCGCCGCACCGGCCACTCGATCCTTCAACCCGTTGAGGGTGTCGCGCCAGTCCGCCTGATCCTTGCTCATACGGTTGACCACAATGAAGGTTGGCAATTGGGTTTTGCGGACGAGGTGCCAAAGATTCTCCGAGGCGACCTCGAAACCGCCGTCGGCCTTGACCACGAACAGGAGCCCTTCGACGACACCCATGGCCGCGATGGTATCACCGCGGAAATCATCCACCCCCGGAGTGTCGATGATGTTGATCTTGTGTTCCTTGAATTCCGTCCAGGCCAAGCCAGAGTATACGGACTGCTTGCGCTCGATCTCTTCTTCCTGATAATCGAAGACACTGCTGCCGTCGTCTACCGAACCCCTTCGTCCGACCTTGCCGGTGATATGGAGCATGGCGTCGGCAAGACTGGTCTTACCCACACCGTGCGGTCCGACCAGGGCAATGTTGCGGATTTTATCCATGGAATAGCTCTTCAAAGCACATCCTCCCAGGTTCACAAGGGGGTCCTTGGGTGCCGAAAACTGCGAAAAGGAATGGTAATAGGCGGGATAGTCCCTGTCAACATGGGCTAAACTCCAACCCGGGGGAAAGTTCTGGACACCCACAGGGCTTTACATTACCGTTATTCGGGTTGTGGAATCGGACTTCCGGCCATTCCCGTCAACAATGATGTCGGCCCCACCCCTTCCAGCTGACCGGTTGCGAAACACCCGCATTCAGGGTATCCCTGCCGGTTGAGGTGAATCGATGAAGATTACCCCGAATCGACTCCGGCTGCTCATTCCGGGCCTCCTTCTGGCCGCCGGAACCGTCTTGGCGCAGAGCCCACCTCCCCCCCACCAGCCAACAACCGCTCCCGCGGACCTGGAGAAGCCGGTCCCGACCAACCTTGAAACCTACGAAGACTTTTCGGTCAAGGCCTATCGTCTGGAGTTTTTCGGTGGGAGATTCTCGGGGGGAACCTACCTGGACAACAAACCCATCAGCAACCGGACGGTCATCGAAGTCGGGAAGGATCCCATCTATGCCTTCCAGCCGGACGGCAGCGGAATCCTGGTCTCGGGACTCCGGGTGGAAAAAGGTGTCATCATCTACCCCCACCGCGATAACGATAAACCGAACAGCGCTTTTTTTGATGCCGCGCGCAAGGAGATCAAACCAGGACCCGTCTATGGTGGGCGAATCGGAATCTACATTGCCGACGATTTCCATCTCGACATAGTGGCATCCTACGCTTCCGGGAATGCCGTGACCACCATGCTCTACGATGCAGACGGCGAAGCGGGAAATGATTACCAGGAAACACGAGTGACCGTGGAAGAGGACACCGGCTTCAAAGTGTACCGGGGAGGACTCGACCTGATGTACGATGCCAGGCCCGCCACCTTCCTCGGCCTTACCCCCCACCTTGGTTTCGGACTCGGCGGCATTATCAACCGCTACTCCTACCTTGATGACAAGACCGGCTTGTACCTCAAGGGGAATTTCGGCCTCTCCGCCCATCTGGCCCACAACCTTGATCTCTACGCCCGGGCCGGGGTCTCCACCTTCGCCTTCCATGTGGATGAACTTGGGTATTCCAACATGGTCAGCTACACCAACCTCACCCTGGGCCTCAGCTGGTTCCAGGATGTGCTCCCACCCGCGATCCGGGCCAAGCATGAGGCTGACCTGGCGAACTGACCCGCACAATCGGACGCAAAAAAAACCGCCGGAGAACATGACTCCGGCGGTTTTCTTGAACCCTTCAAGGGTTTGTAAATCAACCAAGTTACTTCTTGGCTACCTTCTTCTTGGCCACCTTCTTCTTGGCAACCTTCTTCTTGGCCACCTTCTTCTTGGCAACCTTCTTCTTGGCGACCTTCTTCTTGGCAACCTTCTTCTTGGCGACCTTCTTCTTGGCTACCTTTTTCTTGGCAACCTTTTTCTTGGCTACCTTCTTCTTGGCGACCTTTTTCTTGGCTACCTTTTTCTTGGCCGCCTTCTTCTTGGTGGCATTAGCTGCCATCAACGCTCTGCTCTCCTCCATACTGGACCTCGCTTGTTAAGAGTTCCTGCGTCCACCTGTCCCTCGCACCCTTGGGGTCAGGCGAGACCTCCTGTCTCGAACGATGCTTCCATCTGGCGCAAAGAAGCCAGCCAAAGCAACTGCATTATTCCTTTGCAATGAAAACAGTGTCAATAAAAAAAAAGGAACCCGTCGTAAACGGATGACTTTTTTTTTTGGTGCCCGGGGCGGGATTCGAACCCGCACGGCTTGTGGCCACTACCCCCTCAAG
>CAZJGK010000021.1:0-40813 GCA_964545545.1 uncultured Fibrobacteraceae bacterium
CATGACCAGCGAACAGAATGAAAATCCTACCCCGGAATCCGAAGAACACCACACCACCGACCAGAACACCGATGAACCGCTGATCGAGGAGACCCCGGAAGCCGGCGACGAAGAACCGAGCACCGAATTCGCCAACCTGCTTGCCGCCGAAGAAGACCGGCAACCCGCCGAACCCCGAGGCGGTCAAAAGGTGACCGGAACCATCATCCAGATCGGGGATAACGACGCCTTTGTGGACTGCGGGCTGCGCACCGAACTGCCCATTTCCCTGGCCGAGCTCAAGGATGAGGAAGGCCACCTGAATTACGAAGTAGGACAGGTCATCACCGCGCATGTCCAGAAGGTCCAGGACGGTTTCAAGCTCACCATGGCCATCAATCTCAGGGAAGCCGGCATGAAGGCCCTGCGGGATGCGCATGAGGCCGGTACGCCTGTGGAGGGCAAGGTCCAGGAGACCAACAAGGGTGGCTTTTCCATCGACCTGGGCGGGAAGCGGGGCTTCTGCCCCTTCAGCCAGATTGATCTGCGGAGAATCGACGATCCCACCGAGTTTCTCGGCAAGAAAATGAAATTCAAGATCCTTGAACTGTCGGACGATGGGCGCAACATCGTTCTTTCCCGTCGCGCCCTGCTGGAAGCCGATCGCCAGGCCATCGGGGCCGACACCCGGGCCTCGCTGGCTCTGGGCGACACGAAGGAAGGCGTGGTCACCCGCCTGGTGCCCTTCGGCGCCTTCGTGGATATCGGAGGAGTCGAAGGCCTCGTGCATATTTCCCAGATTTCCCATCAACGTGTGGGCAATCCTGCGGATGTCATCGAGGAAGGCGAGTCGGTCAAGGTCAAGGTCATGGAAATCCAGAACCTGGGACAGGGCCGCTCGGAGCGGATCAGCCTGTCGATCAAAGCCCTGGCCCCTGATCCCTGGCCTACGGGCGCCGCCGAACTGGTTCCGGGTACGGATGTTGAGGGCAAGGTCACCCGGCTGGTCGATTTCGGGGTTTTTGTGGAACTGTTGCCCGGTATCGAGGGGCTGGCCCACATATCCGAACTGGCCAACCGCAGGATTGTTCACCCGCGGGAGGTCCTCAACGAAGGTGATGTCATCACCGTGCGTATCGTGGATGTGGACCTGGATCGCAGGCGGATTTCCTTGTCTCTCCGCCAGTCGGCCAGCTACGACGGAGACTGATTTTTTCGCACGGGTGCCCGCAACCGGCACCCGTGGTTCCATTCCAAGTCAAATCAGGGGATTGCTGCGGCGCAGTTCCTCGACCACGGCGACAATCGTCTCCCCGGCAAAATCCATTTCCTGCGGCGTGGTAAACCGACCGCAGGAAATACGCAGGCTGGCCATGGCCAGGGCGGGAGTCACACCCAGTCCCAGCAGCACCGCAGAAGGCGCCGTGGTCCCGCTGCCGCAAGCCGAGCTGGATGAAACCGCCAGACGCGTCAACTTGCCGAGCAGGCGGTGGGCCTGAACACCGGCAAAACTCAGGTTGATGTTGTTGGGCAGACGCGGTTCGCGAGCGCCGTTGAGAAACACCCCGTCCAGGGATCCTGTCAGGTGGGCCAGGAGCCGGTCCCGCAAGGCCCGCAGCCGAGCGCTCTCCTCTTCCCTGCCGGCGGCAATCAGGGCGCAGGCTTCCCCCAGGCCGACAATGCCGGGCACATTCAGGGTGCCGGGCCGCAAGCCTCGTTCCTGACCGCCGCCAAACGCCTGCGGCCTCAGCACGACCCGGGGATCCCGCCGGCGCACAAATAGAGCGCCCACACCCTTGGGACCGTAGATCTTGTGCCCGGACAGGGCCATAAGATCGATATCCATGGCGCGCACATCCAGGGGCACATGGGCCACGGCCTGGACGGCATCGGTGAGAAAAAGGATCCCGCGCGCCTGGCACAGATGGCCGATGGCGGCGACCGGCTGAAGGGTCCCTATTTCGTTCTGGGCGGCCATCACCGCCACCAAAACAGTGTCGGCACGCAGGGCTGCGGTCACCGCCTCGAGCCGGATGATTCCCCCGGCATCAGGGGCGACCCGGGTCACCTCCCAACCCCGCCGTTCCAGTTCGGCCACAGGTCCGAGCACAGCTTCATGTTCAAAGGCGGAACAGACCAGATGGCGGCCCCTGGGAGCAAGGACTTCCGCGGCGCCCAGCACCGCCAGGTTGTCCGCTTCGGTGGCGCCGCTGGTGAAGATGATTTCCTCGGGCTCGGCGCCGATCAGCCCCGCCACCTGAACCCGGGCCTTGGCCACCAGGGCGGAGGCGGCCCAGCCGAAGGCATGCCCCGCGCTGGCCGGATTACCGAAATGCTCCCTCTGCGCAGCATCCATGACCGCGAGCACCCGCGGATCCGGGGGTGTTGTCGCGTGATGATCGAGGTAGACAGGAGTCCGCATGGGGCCTTTCGGGCTGCGGGGATCAGCGGCTCAGCTCCAGCATCCGCTGGATGGGCACGAGGGCCCGGGCGGCTATTTCCGGTTCGACCGTGATTTCAGGTGCCCTGTCGCGCATGCACAGATAAAGCTTTTCCAGGGTGTTCTTCCTCATGTAGGGGCACTCGTTGCAGCTGCAGGATTCATCGTTGCCGGGAGCGGCGATGAGTTCCTTGTCGGGATTTTCCTTGCGCATCTGGTGCAGAATTCCCGCCTCGGTGACCACGATGATCTGAAGCGCGGGCGTTGCGCGCGCGAAGGCGAGAATGGAAGCCGTGCTCCCGATGTGATCGGCATGCTGGAGAATACCCTCGGGGCACTCGGGATGGGCCGCGACCACGGCGCCCGGGTGGGTCGCCTTCAACTCCACAAGTCGTTTCTCGCTGAAGACCTCGTGGACCTCGCATGAACCCGGCCAGAGGACCATTTCCCGGCCCAGTTTGCGGCTGACCCAGCTGCCCAGGAAACGGTCCGGGGCAAAAACCAGCGGCTGATCCGCGGGGAAGGAAGCCACGATCTTCAGGGCGTTGCCGCTGGTGCAGATCACATCGCTCATGGCCTTGGTCGCGGCCGAGCAGTTGATGTAGCTGATCACCTTGTGACCTGGATAATCCTTCAGGAAGGAGGCGAAGGCAGCCGGGGGGCAACCGTCCGCCAGACTGCAACCCGCTTCCAGGTCGGGCAGCAGAACGAGTTTATCGGGGTTGAGAATCTTGGCGGTCTCGGCCATGAAGTGGACGCCGGCGAAGACGATCACGTCGGCGTCCGTGGTCGCCGCGGCCTGAGCCAACGCGAGGCTGTCCCCCACATGGTCGGCAATATCCTGGATATCCGATTCCTGGTAATAGTGGGCCAGAATCACCGCGTTCATGTCCCGGCGCAGCTTGTCGATGCCGGCGAACAGATCCAGCCCGGGGTCCAGGGAACGATTGGCTGCAGGGCACATGGAGACTCGCTTTCTCGTGGGTTCGGCCTATAATCTTGTCTCACCGGGCTGATTCTGCAACCCCCCCTTTTTTCCGGCCTGGAGTTTCAAGCCCGGTTCCACCATTGCTGTATGGACTTTCCTGCCGGGAATGCTTAATATTCATGGGTTGGTAATTTCGGCCATTGCCTCCGTCGGGCATAATTCCGATGGTGTCCGGCACCGGGAATTTCGGCGGCTGGCCGTTACCGTTCTCCCCACCAACCGAACGTGAGGATCATGCGGCAATGATGTTATTCTCAACTGCAAAAGCAGTCAAATCCATGGACAACCCCGGTAGCTTGACCAGGATTATCGGTGTGGTGTTACTGCTCGGCGCTCTCGGCTGGTTGGGCGCGTGCAACCCCAAAGACACCGTTACTTTTCCCAAACCTCCCGCCCAGGAGCCCATGAACTGGCTTTTTGATCTGGAGGGGAATGCGGCCGACGACATCTGGGCGTGCGGCAACAATGGCGCCATGTTCCATTTTGATGGCGACCAATGGACCAACCAGGACATGGGGACGAGCAAGCCCATCGTCAAGATGTTCAAGGATGTCGACGGCACGATCTACGCCTGCGGCCACGGTGGGAATATCTGGCGCAATACCGTCGGCTCCTGGTCCGCCATGGATTCCGGTACCAGCGAGGATCTCTACGGTATCGGATCCTACCTCGGCAATCTTCATGCCTGCGGCAAACGCGGTGTCCTGCGCCGGCTGGCCGGTAATTCCTGGAGCAGCACTGGCCGCAACGAAATGATATTGCGCGATGAGGATGGCGCCCCGCAGGACACCCTATATCAGAACAAGGACCTCGCAGCCCTTTTGACGGTCAATTATTTCGCCATCGGCGGTGCTTACTACGACCCCAATTACAAAGGCGACCTCATCGGTATCCATGGTACCAGGGGTATGGTTCTCAGCGAAGACAACGAATACGACTGGATCCTGCGGCCCCTGGTCGGCGATCTCCAGTTCACGGAGGAATGGGTCCTTTCCTCGACCTCCGACAAGGAAACTGTCGGCAACAACTATCTGGGCACTTCGGAGGGTTGGCTCTTCCGGCTTAACGACTATGGAGTCTGGGTCCTCATGCGTCCCAAAGTCACCAATGACCCCCACGGCGGCATCCGGGATATCTGGCGTGATGCCCAGCAGAACCTCTATCTGGCCACCGATGAAGGCCAGTTGGTTTTCCAGACCTGGGATTACAATTTCGTTGCCGGCACCGGTAGCCGCACCACGTTGATGGATCTACCTATGCCTTTCTCCGCGGTCTGGGGCACGGATCCCGGCAACCTCTACCTGGTGGGATTTTTCCAAAACATGATCATCCATGCCTCGCACAACCAGGCCACCGGGGATTTCACCTGGGAGGAAATTCCCGTGACTTTTCCGGACAAGAGCGGCGGCGATGGCGCGTTCGTCGATCAGTATGGCCATCCACTTCACTCGCCGGGTTTTCCGGGTCGCTAGCCCGACCGTGATCCCGGATTCAACCTGAGCCCCTCCGGCCCGGTTCTGATGTGAACCGGGCTGGTTCACGCCCAACCCCTGCTACGGAGGACCTTCATGTCACGACTCGAGCATCAACCTGCGGCCATGAAACAGGCCACCAGAACCCTGATCCTGCTGACCGGCCTTTGCCTGTTGGGCGCCGGCTTCGCTGCGGCCGCAGATTACATCCCGAACCCTTCGGCAGCCCGCGCGGAAATCCCGGCCGCTTATCAATGGCACTCCACCGACATTTTCCCCAACGATGAGGCGTGGGAAAGGGAACTCGCGGCGTTCAAGGCGGACATTCCTACCCTGAAGCAGAACGAGGGCCACCTGGCCGATTCGGCCGCGACCCTGCTGGCCACCGAAAAGACCGTCTTCGACATGGGCGACCGTCTGGCAAAACTCTACGTCTATGCCCAGACCAAGTATGACGTGGACCAGGGCAACGGGGCGCTGAGGCAGATGCAGGGCAAGGTCGCCGCCATCATGCCCGCCTTCGGAGAAGCCACCAGCTGGATCGAGCCGGAGTTGCTCAAGATCGACCCCGCGATCATCAAGGGCTTCATGGCCGAGAACAAGGATCTCGCCGTGTACGCCTATTATTTCTCCGAGCTGTGGCGCCAGGAGAAGCACACGCTCAGCGCCGGTGAGGAACGGATCATGGCCTTGACGGGCAACATCCGCTCGGTGCCCGGCGACGCCCAGGAAGCCCTGCTCGGGGTGGACATGGAATTTCCCGAAATCGTCGGTCCGGACGGCAACAAGGTTCCGGTGACCCTCAGCGGATTTTCCTCCCTGCGTTCGGATGACAACTACCTGGTGCGCAAGCAGGCCGCCGATGCCTTCTTCGGGACGTTGCGCGAATACCAGAACACCTTTGCCGTGCTGCTGGACGGAGTCGTCAAGGGCCACATCATGACCAAGACCGCACGCGGCTATGACAGTTGTCTCCAGGCTGCCCTGTCACCGGACAACATCAGCCCTGAAGCCTACAAGATGCTGGTAGGCACCATTCGCGAGAACCTGGCGGCATCCCTGCACAAATACGTGGACCTGCGGCGCAAGGTCATGGGCATCGAGGGCCCGCTGACCTTCCCCAACCTCTACAACCCCATGATCAAGGGCATCGAGCCCGAGTATACTTATGACCAGGGACGCACGATCATCCTCAAGGCCCTGCGTCCGCTGGGCAAGGAATACATCAATGTCCTGTCCCAGGGTTTGGATCCTGTCAACGGCTGGATCGATGTTTATCCCAACCAGGACAAGCGCAGCGGCGCTTACAGCAACGGTGCCGTAGCCAGGGATATCCATCCCTTTGTCCTGCACAACTTCGACAACAGCCTCGACGCCGTTTCCACCACGGCCCACGAGATGGGTCATTCCATGCACTCCTACTTCAGCAGCCATTTTCAGCCGCCGGTTTACGCGGACTACACGACCTTCCTGGCTGAAATCGCCTCCACCTGCAACGAAGCGCTGCTGACCAACTACCTGCTGGATCAGAACAAGGGCAACGTGGACATGACGCTGTTGCTGCTCAATCAGCGCCTGGAAAGCATTCGCCTGACCATTTTCCGGCAGACCTTGTTCGCGGATTTCGAGCTTCAGTTCCACGAGTACGCGGAGAAGGGCAATACCCTGACCGCCGACTACCTCAACGACCTTTACGCCGGCCTCATCAAGGAATATTACGGCCCCGATTTCGCCCTGGGCCCAAATGACGAATGCGAGTGGATGTTCATCCCCCACTTCTACTACAACTTCTACGTCTTTACCTATGCCACCGGTTTGACCAGCGGTCTTGCCTTGGCTGATGAAATTTCCACCCAGGGGGACAAAGCCGCCCAGCGTTACATCAACAACATGCTCAAGGCCGGCTCCAGCGCCCCGCCCCTGGACATCCTGCGCAGCGCAGGGGTGGACCTGGAGACTCCGGCACCCATCCTGTCGGCCATCAACATCTTTGAGCGCACCGTGGATGAATTCGATAAGTTGTGGACCAAAAAGTACGGTAAGAAATAGATTCGACCATGTGGTTGATCAGGGGCGCTGCGCAAGCGGCGCCCCTTTTTTTGGGGGATCAGTCATCCAGCAGATTTTGGGCGGCCGCCTTCAGGCCCCCGGCCTGGGCCGCGGCCATCGCCTCCGGGGCGCCAAGGATCCCCCGCCTGACCGCCAGGGAAGCCGCTGCCGCATCATCGCCGTCCAGTTCCACGCGCAGGGCGCCGCCATCGTCCCTCGTCATGACCACCAGCTCCCCATGTCTCCCGGCCAGCTGTTCCCCCCTGGCGGAAAGCTCCTCCAGGAGTCGGGTCAATCCAGCCAGCGCATGATCAATCCCGCCGATGGCGTCCGCGTGTCCAGGCCCCTCGGGGACACCGCCGACCAGATCCGCCACGCCTTCGGCCCGGGAATCCACCACACCCAGATCATGCAGCTGGGGCGCCAAGGCCCCTCCCGCGGTGGTGACCCGCACCCGGAGCTTCGCGAATTCATCCCGGTAGTAATCCGCCCTGGGGGTGGCGTCAATGTTGCCCGCGGCACCGATGGCCAGCTCGCGCATGCGGTGGATATCACCGGTAAGACCATCCAGACCGCCGGCAAGCTGCGTCAGCCTGCCGAGCTGACGGCCCAGGTCGTGCAATTTTGCGGCAATTTCGTAACCGGATTCCGGAAGGCTTTGCTTTTTGACGGGAGCGGGCTGGTCCGCCACCGGTCGCTCAGGGGATTTCCGCTCGTCCCTGGCCTTGCCGGCGGCAGGGTTCAGGGTATCGCGGACAACGGGTAATTTTACGGGATCAAAGTCGAGGCGCATGGAGTCGTCCTTTCCCCTGGTCGGCAAGAACAGCCATCGCCGCGCCGAACGGGCGCCGGGCGGACTCGTCCTTGTGGAAAGGATATCGGCCACTGCTGAGATAACTTGAGCCATAAATGAAAACTGGTAGGCCGCGCTGGACTCGAACCAGCTACCCTCTCCTTAAAAGGGAGATGCTCTACCTGATGAGCTAGCGGCCCCCAATAAATCACCCGCACAAATGCGCGGGAGAACAATAATAAAAACTGTTGCCCCACCTGTCAAAGAAATCGCGGTTAGGCTAGGTTGTCACGCCGGTCGGCGTCCAGATAATCTGGCTCCGTTCGCGCCCCACGCTCACACCCACGATCAGCGCTCCCAGCTCCGCTTCCAGGAATTCGAGGTACTTGCGCGCCCCGGCGGGCAGGTCGGTCAAGGTACGGCAGGAGGATGTTGGCTTGTCCCAACCCGCGAAATCCCGGAAGACGGGGCGGCACCGAGGCAGGATATCGCTCTGAACCGGGAAGGAGGTCAGGGTCTTGTCCTCCAGGGTGTAGGCCGTGGCGACCTTGATGGTCGGCATATGATCCAGAATATCGAGCTTGGTGATGATCACCCCCGTGATACCGTTGATGTCCACCGCATAACGGCCGGCCAACAGATCGAACCAGCCGCAACGCCGTGCCCTGCCGGTGGTCGCCCCGAATTCACCGCCCGCTTCCCGCAGCTTCTCCCCCGCCTCGCCGAGCAGCTCGGTCGGGAAAGGCCCATTGCCGACACGGGTCAGATACGCCTTGAAGATGCCGTTGATTTCACCCAGCACCTGGGGCGGCAGACCGGTTCCGGTCAGGACTCCTCCGATGGTGCTGTTACTGCTGGTGACATAGGGGTACGTGCCGTGATCGATATCCAGAAGAGTGCCCTGGGCGCCCTCGAACAGCACCGTGACCCGGCCCTCCCGGACCGGGCGCAAGGTCTCATAGGAATCCACCACCATGGACCCGAAGAACTTGGCCAGCACCACCAGCTCCTCGGCCAGGACCCTGGCCGGTAGGGGGTCTGCCTGGTAGAACTCGCTGAGCAGTTCGTTGGCGGCCAGGATCTTCTCGATGCACTTGCGCTCGAGGTTCGCCGGCGGCAACAGCAGGTCTCCCATGCGCATCCCCGTGCGCTGGACCTTGTCGTAGTATGCGGGGCCGATGCCGCGGCCGGTGGTGCCGATGCTCTTGCGCTTCAAGCGCTCTTCCCGCAATTCATCCAACCGCTGGTGGAAGGGCATCAGCAACTGGGCGGAGCTGGAGATGTACAACTGTCCGCGCACCTCCACGCCTCTCTGCTCCAGGGCCAGGATCTCGTCCCGCAGGCTCCAGGGATCAATGACCATCCCCCCGCCCAGCATACACTTGACGCCGGCATGCAGGATTCCGGAAGGCACCAGGTGCAGAACGTGCTTTTCCTCGCCGATATAGATGGTATGCCCGGCATTGGCGCCACCCTGGAACCGGATCACCCAATCGCAATCGCCGCTGAAGGCGTCGACAATCTTGCCCTTGCCCTCGTCACCCCACTGACCGCCGATGATGACTCGATTATCCACTGGACTCTCCAAGGTTATATACGGCTAACCCGCCGTGATTCACTGAGCCCGAGGCCGCGGCGGCCGGCTTCAACGCCGGCCGTCGAACATCGCCTTCAGGGTACCCCAAAGTTTCTCGTCCACAAGCGACCCGGAACCGCATTCGTCGACCACCCCGGGGTTGCCCGTCTGTGCATCGATGTTGCCGTCCGGACGCCCGTCACCGTCGCTGTCGCCGACCTCGACCCCGTTGAGACAGCCATCCCCGTCGGAATCGAGACTGGCCAGTTCCAGATCCCAGATGCGGCCGTTGGCCAGAAAATCCAGGCCGAAAGGGTTCAACTCGGAAGACCCAGAGGTGGGTGAGGATTGCACATGGCAGGCCAGGCAGAGAAATGGGCTGGTGACCGGCAGCTTGGCCATGTCGAATTCGGTGGCGAACACGGGCCCACCCGGCATAAGCAGGCACACCGCATACACGGTCGCCAGCACAAACCAGACTGCCCGTTCCTTGCCAGCCATCATCTCCCCGGGAAATCGAAGATTTCGCCTCGATCCCTGGCTTTCCAAACGGTCGGGGCCCTAACCGTGCCCATTATACCCACCGGGACCCGATAGCGTCAATTATCCTCACCCGGATCATTGGCTTCAAGCATGGCCATGATCCAGGCCAGGATCTCATTCCTGCCCTTGCCCTGGACCGCGCTCGTCGGAAAAAAAGGCGTGGAGGCCGGTACGCCCAAGGCCCCGATAATATCCTTGTAGGAGCGTGACCGCAGGGTGGAGCGCACCTTATCGATCTTGGTCACCGCCAGCGCGAAGGGATGCCCAGACTGCTGAACCCAGCCCGTGACCTCGCGGTCCAACGCGCTGGGTTCACGCCGGCCGTCCAGGAGCTGCAACACCGCCAAGGGCCGGTCCTGGCAGGCCAGAAAGCTGCGAAACAGGGTCAACCAGGCCTCCCTCTGCCTTTTGCTGACCTTGGCGTATCCGTACCCCGGCAGATCAACCAGGTAGAATTCATCATTCACCAGGTAATAGTTCAGCAGTCTGGTCTTGCCCGGCTTGCCGCTGATCCGCGCCAAACTCACCCGGCCGAGGATCAGGTTGATCAGCGAGGATTTGCCGCAGTTGCTGCGCCCGATACAAGCGAATTCCGGCAGAATCCGCTGCGGACGGCCCTTCAGATCGGGACTGCTGGTAACAAGTTCAACCTGCATGGCGCAGCCTCCGGCGCGAGCATATCACTGGCGCTGGGCAGGCCCGGCGGGGGGCCTATCCCGGCTCACCCGACGGCTCCCGGCAGGGGTGAGCCGACCCACCTTGGGTTTCGTCCGCGTTTTGCCCTGGCTTGGCAGCAGCGCCAGTTCGAGCACCTCATCCATGGTCTCGACCAGATGAACGGTCAACTTGCGTTTGATGAGCGGGGACAATTCCTGGTAATCCTTCTCGTTGTCCCGGGGAATGATCAGGTGGCGCATGCCGGCCCGCATGGCGGCCACGGCTTTTTCCGGCAGGCCGCCGATGGGCAGCACCTTGCCCCGCAAGGTCACCTCACCGGTCATGGCCACGTCCGGACGCACGGGTTGCTCCCGCAGCAGCGAAACGATGGCCGTGGCCATGGTGATGCCGGCGCTGGGGCCGTCCTTGGGAATCCCGCCCTCGGGAACATGCAGGTGAATCTGGCTCTTCTTGAACCAGGATTCTGAAACCTCCCGACACAGGCCGCGCGCATAACTCAGGGCCGTCTCGGCCGATTCCTTCATCACATCCTTGAGATTTCCCGTGATGGTGATCTTGCCAGGCCCGGGAACCTCGGCGACCTCGATCTCCAGGATCTCACCCCCCACGATGGTCCACGCCAGCCCGATCACGACACCGATTTCCGGATCCCGATCCACCACCCGACGCCGGAACTGGGGAACCCCCAGATACTTATGAATCGTGCGCGCGGAAACCGGGGCGGGGAAGTCGTTGCCCGAAACCTTGATCTTGGCCACCTTGCGGCAAATGCGGCCGATTTCCCGCTCCAGACTGCGCACGCCCGCCTCGCGCGTGTAGCCGTCGATAATAGCCTGGAACGCCGAAAGCCGGAACCCGCCCCACTCCCCGACCCCGTTGCGCTGCATCTGGCGCGGCGCCAGGAAACGCTCGGCGATGATGAGCTTCTCATGATCAAGGTAGCCCGGCAGCCGGATGATCTCCATACGGTCCTCGAGCGCCGGCGGGATGGTATGCAGACTGTTGGCCGTGGTGATGAACATCACCTGGCTCAGGTCGAACTCCACTTCCAGATAGTGGTCGCTGAAGGTTGAGTTCTGCTCCGGGTCCAGGACCTCCAGCAGCGCCGCGGCAGGATCTCCCCGGAAATCCGCTCCCATCTTGTCGATCTCATCCAGCAGGAACACCGGATTGCGTGTCCCGGCCCGGCGCAGGGACTCGATGATGCGCCCCGGCTTGCTGCCGATGTACGTGCGGCGATGGCCGCGGATCTCAGCCTCGTCGCGCACGCCGCCCAGGCTGATGCGCACGAACTTGCGGCCCATGCTGGCGGCAATGCTGCGTCCCAGGCTGGTCTTGCCCACACCCGGTGGTCCCACCAGGCACAGGATGGTGCCCTGCATGGTCCGGGTCAGCTTGTAGACCGCCAGGAATTCGAGAATCCTTTCCTTCACCTTGTCCAAACCGTAATGATCGGCGTCGAGCCGCTTCTGCACCTTGGCGGTGTCAATCCGGTTCCTGCTCTTCTTCTTCCAGGGCAAGGCCAACAGGGTATCCAGGTAGTTGCGGACAACCGTGGCCTCCGGACTCATGGGTGACATCCGATCCAGGCGGTTCATTTCGCGCCGGCAAATCTCGGCGGCCTCGGCGGTCATGTCGCTGGACTCGATGCGCGCGGCGTATTCCTCGACCTCGCCGTCTTCGTCGCCGGGATAGCCCAGTTCCTTGCGGATGGCGCGCATCTGTTCGTTGAGGTAGAACTCCCGCTGGTTGCGATGAACCTGGGTCTGGACTTCCGAATCAATGCGCTGCTCGATTTCCAGAATCTCAAGCTCGCTGGCCAGAACCTGGTTGATGCGGGTCAGGCGGCGTTCCAGATTCGGCTCTTCGAGCAACTCCTGTTTCAGCGGAACCTTGCCCAGGATGTAGGCGCTGATGGAATCGGCCATCTTGCCGATCTCGTCCAGATTCAGGACCGACAGCAGTACCTCGTCGGGCAGCCGCTTGTTCAGCCGGACATATTCCTTGAACCGTTCCTTGATCGAACGACTGAGGGCTTCGATTTCCATCCCCGCACTGAGTGTTTCCTTGATGGGGGAAACCTTGGTTTCAAGGTAGCCCGCGCCCGCATAGACTTCCTCCAGGCTCACGCGCGTCACACCCTCGACCAGAATTTTCAGCGTCTCGTCGGGCGTCCGGATAATCTGCAGGACCTTGATGATCGAACCCACCTGATGCAGGTCGTCGGGGCCCGGTTCCTCCACGGCGGCATCCAGCTGGGCCACCACACAGAGAAACTTGTCCCGCTCCATGGCCGCTTCCACGGCGGCCACCGAGCGCCCGCGTCCCACCAGCAGGGGCGTGACCATGTAGGGAAAGACGACCACGTCCCGCAGAGGCAACAACGGCAGGTTGCGGGGCAGGGCGACTTCCTCACCCTCGCGAAAAACCACGAATGTACTGGCGCTCATATTGCTCCTTAATCAGCAGGGTCCGGACCCTCCATCAGGAGTGCCGCCGGCCGCGGCCACTGCACACGGAAAATGACACGAATCTGGAAGTGGTGGGGGAATCAGGCTTCCTTGATATCAGCCGGGGGATTCCCCAGCACCAGCTTGGGTTCGACCCCGTCCTTCACCACATCCCTGGTGATGGTAATCTGCCGGATGTCCTCACGGGAAGGGGCGTCGAACATGATACCGCGCATGACCCCCTCAAGGATGGAACGCAGCCCACGGGCTCCGGTTTTTCTCTCAACGGACAAATCGGCGATGGCCTCGATGGCCCCCTGCTCAAAAACCAGTTCCACATTTTCCATGTCCAACAGCTTCTGGTACTGCTTGGTCAGGGCATTGCGGGGTTCGGTCAGGATACGGACCATGTGCTCGCGATCCAGCTCGTGCATGTAGGTCACAACGGGCAGGCGGCCGATGAGCTCGGGAATCAAGCCGAATTTCATCAAATCCTGGGGCTCGACGAGGCTGAGGAATTCCTCCCTCTCTTCGCTGATGGAGAATTCCTCCTCACGCGCAAAGCCCAACACGTTCTTGCCGATCCTGCGTTCCACGATTTTTTCCAGGCCCTGGAAAGCACCGCCGCAGATGAACAGGATGTTCTTGGTGTTGACTTCGAGGTACTTCTGCTGGGGATGCTTGCGTCCACCCTGGGGCGGAACATTGGCCACGGTTCCCTCGAGAATTTTCAGCAGCGCCTGCTGGACACCCTCCCCCGACACGTCGCGGGTGATGGAAGGGTTGCCGCTCTTGCGCCCGATCTTGTCGATCTCGTCCACGTAGACGATGCCTTTTTCCGCCGCCTGGATATTGTAGTCGGCGGCCTGCAGCAGGCGCACCAGGATGTTCTCGACATCCTCCCCCACGTACCCGGCTTCGGTCAGGGCGGTGGCATCGGCGATGGCGAACGGAACGTTCAGGAAGCGGGCCAGGGTCTGGGCCAGCAGCGTCTTGCCCGTGCCCGTGTTTCCCAGCAGCAGGATATTGCTCTTGTCGATCTCGACCCCGTCGCTGGTCATCTTCTGATGAATGCGCTTGTAATGGTTGTAGACCGCCACCGAAAGGCTGATCTTGGCATCATCCTGCCCGATGACGTACAGGTCGAGGTAGTCCATGATTTCCTGGGGTTTGGGAAACTTGGGCGGCGCAAGGGAGGCCTCCTCAAGGAGTTCCCCTTCCAGGATATCGTTGCAGAGCTTGATGCATTCGCTGCAGATATAAACACTGGAGGGGCCGGCAACGAGCTTGGCCACTTCGTCCTGGCCACGGGCGCAGAACGAACACTTGATCATCTGTGGGCTGCCGTTCTGGCGTCGTTTCATGGCTCCCTATCCATCCCGAGATTCGGCGCTACTTCTTCTTGCCCTTGTCCTTGCCAATTTCGGACTCGATTTGGCTGCGACTCTCGATCACCTTGTCAACCAATCCGTAGGCCAAGGCCTCCTCGGCCGACATGAAGAAATCCCGATCGCTGTCCGTGGCGATCTTGTCCTGGGACTGCCCGGTATGCTTGGCAAGGACACCGTAAAGCCTCTCCCGGATGTTGAGAATCTCCTTGGTGTAGATCTCCATCATGCTGGCCTGTCCCTGGCTGCCGCCCAGGGGCTGGTGGATCATGACCCGCGCATTGGTCAAGGCCGACCTTTTCCCCGCCGCGCCGGCCGCCAGCAGCACGGCGCCCATGCTGGCCGCCTGGCCCATGCAGATGGTTACCACATCATTGGTAATGTACTGCATCGTGTCGTAAATGGCCAACCCCGCGCTCACGCTGCCGCCGGGACTGTTGACGTACAGGTAAATGTCCCGTTCGGGATCCTCAGCCTGCAGAAACAGCATCTGGGCGATGACCAGATTGGCGACGTTGTCGTCCACCGGGGACCCCAGAAAAACAATCCGATCCTTCAGCAAACGCGAATAGATATCATAAGCGCGTTCGCCCTGACTCGTCTGATCGACTACCATGGGTACCAGCATGCGCACTCCTTATTGGATGGCAATGTCCGCATCGGCGGGCACTTCGGTGACCTCGGCCCTGGACAGCAGGAAATCATAGGTCCTGCGTTCGGCCAGATCGTAACTGATCCTGTCTTTTTCCTCGCCACTGTTGACGAATTCCCGGTAACGGTCAATGTCGAACCCGTTCTCGGTTGCGATCTCCTTGATTTTCTCTTCGACATCCTCGGGCGTGACCTTGATATCTTCCTGCTTGCGGACGGCCTCGAGCAGGAGCATCCCCTTCAGGGCTTTTTCCGCAGCCGGGCGGGCAGCATCAAGGTATTCCCGGGTCTGCTCCTCCGACATGGTCTTGCCTATCCGCGCCTGTTGGGCCTGATAATCCTCCAGGCCTGCGTCCAGGAATTTCTTCACCATGGACGGGGGCAGGGGAACTTCGTTGCGGACCGTCAGTTCCCCGCGGATCTGCATATCCATTTCCTGTTGAACGCGGCGCTCGGCCTCCTTGAGCAGATCCCGCTGGATTTCATCCCGCAACTCTTCCATGGTCTTGCCCTCCTCGATGGAGGCGGCAAAGGCGTCATCGGCCGCGGGCACGACCTTGGCGGCGATCTCCTTGATCACACAATGAAAGGTCATGGTGCGTCCCCGCAACTTATCGTTGGGAAAGTCCGCGGGATAATCGACCTTGATCTCCTTTTCCTCGCCGGCGGCGCAGCCCAGCAGCTGCTCGTTAAAGGCCGGCAGGTTGTTGTCCCCGCCGAGGATGAAGGTCTGATCGGTGATGGTCCCGGCCTCGGTTAGGGCCGCATCCTCAAGCGGAGTCAGATCGAGCAGGATCTGGTCAGCTGCCGCGGCGGGACGTTCCACCTTTTCATACGCGGCGCGGCTTTCGCGCAGCCGCTCGACGACCTGGTCCACCTCCGACAGCTTGACCTCGGCGATCCGTTTCTGCACGGGCAGGCTCTCGTAACCGGTGACGGTGATTTCGGGACGGACTTCCACCTTGAGATCAAAGGTCAGGGGCTGACCGTCGTCGAAATTCAGATTCTCCAGCACCGGATCGGTGATGGCAGCCAGCCTGTGCTCCAGCAGCGCCGTCATCCAGGCCTTGGGCACCAGATCCTCGATGGTCTCTACCCGCAGGGCGTCGCCCAGTTCCTTCTCGACGATAGCCCGGGGGGTTTTGCCCTTGCGGAAACCCGGTTTCAGATGTGATTTGACGGCCTTCTTGAGCCGCTCGGCGTAGGCAACATCGAACACGGGGCGTTCAATCTCGACCTTGACCAAACGCTGCCAGGGCTCCGGTGATTCGATAAGGGTCTTGATCCCCGGCTGGGGACTGGGTGACGAAGCGGTCATGATGAGCCTTGCTCCTGCTGGTCTATGCGGTCCGGCATCCGCGATGCCGCCGCCTGGTTATATCCGCTGACGAAAAACATGGTGCGAGAGGGGGGACTCGAACCCCCACGGGTTTCCCCACAGGAACCTAAATCCTGCGCGTCTGCCAGTTCCGCCACTCTCGCGCCCGCAGCGCCCGTTGTCCTGCGCGGCCCGGCAATATAGCGGCCCCGTCCGGTCAGGGTCAAGACGGCCTACGCCCAACCCGGCTTCACCAAGCCGATTGCTATCCAAGTTTGCGGTAAATGGTCCGGGCGGCAATACCCAGGATCCGTGCCGCGGTTTCCTTGTCGCCGTCCACACTATCAAGGGTCGCCTGGATAAGAGCCAACTCGGCGTCCTTGAGGGTCACCCCGACACCGATGTCCAGATTCCGGTACCGCTGGGGTCCATTGACAACCGACGACGGCAACACATCGGTTCCAATCAGGTTGCCCTTGCACAGGACAACCGCCCTTTCCACGGCGTTTTCCAGTTCACGCACGTTTCCCGGCCAGGAATAACCCTGCAGGGCCGTGGATGCCTCAAGCGAAAATCCCTCAATGAGCTTTTTGTTCTTCTCGTTCAGGTTCTGCAGGAAGTAGTTGGCCAGCAGCAGGATGTCCTCTCCCCGGCTGCGCAACGTGGGCAACTCGATATTGATGACGTTCAGCCGGTAATAGAGGTCCTCCCGGAAATCACCTTCGCGGACCATGGCTTCCAGATCCTTGTTGGTGGCCGCGATGATCCTGACATCGGTGGCGATGGGCTGGTTGCCCCCCAGCCGCTCGAAAACACTTTCCTGCAGCACTCGCAGCAGCTTGACCTGGGTGGTCAGGGGCATATCCCCAACCTCATCCAGAAACAGCGTTCCCTTGTCTGCCGCTTCGAACCGCCCCCGACGCTGGTTAACCGCGCCGGTGAACGCCCCGCGTTCGTAGCCGAACAGCTCGGCCTCCAGCAGAGTTTCCGGCAGGGCGGCGCAGCTAACCCGGATCATGGGTTTGTCCACCCGCTCGCTCCAGCGGTGGATGGCGCTGGCGAAGACTTCCTTTCCGGTCCCGCTCTGTCCGGTCAGCAGAATTGTGGCCGTGCTTTTGGCCACCTGGCGCGCGGTATCCAGGGCCCTGCGCATGGGTTCACTGGCGCCGATGATATCGTGGACCTGCTTGAATTCCTCCAGGCGTTTGCGCAGGAGTCGGTTTTCCGCCAGCAGGCGTTGTTTTTCCAGAGCCTTGCCCACCACCTTCAGGGTGGTCGTGGTGCTGAAGGGCTTCTCGATAAAGTCATAGGCGCCCGAGCGCATGGAATCCACGGCGGTTTCGATGGTGCCGTGGCCGGTGATGATCACGAATTCCGTACCTGGCGAGACAATCTGCCCCGCCTTCAGGAGCTCCAACCCACCCATGCGCGGCATCAGCAGGTCCGTCAGCACAAGATCCACCGTCTCGCGACGCAGAATCTCCAGACCATCTTCTCCGTTGCCGGCATTCAAGACACGGTACCCGTTGCGGTTCAACAGCTTGCACAAAGCCCGGCACAACTCGGGCTCGTCGTCGACCACCAGGACCGTACCGACCACAGCTTCGTCAAAAGCCGTATCAGAATCAGGCTGGCCGGAGGGCACAGCCCCCGGAAATTGTTCACTATTAGCCATAATAGCCAATCCTGGAAATTCAAGACGTCGCGGTCCACGCGGGTATGGGAACCGCAAAAAATGGCTTAGACAATTTGTCAAAATAATGACGAATTGTCAACCCTGGGATTTCCAGGGCAGGCCGCCGGGAAAAAGACGCCCGAAGATGCCCCGCTGATGAGCGGCGGCTAGCAGGGATTCCCTGAAATCCGGGTGGGCCACAGTGATAAGGGCCTCGGCTCTTTGCCGAACATTGCGCCCGAGCAGTTGGGCGACTCCGTATTCGGTCACGACACAGTGCACGTCCGCGCGGGTGATGACCACCCCCGCGCCATGGTCCAAGAACGGCACGATCCGGGACAGCAAACCGTCCTCGGTGGTCGACGGCAAGGCAATGACGGGCAGGCCCCCTTCGGACAGCGCCGCCCCGCGCATGAAATCGGCCTGGCCGCCGAAGCCGCTGTAGATCCGCTCGCCGATGGAATCGGAACAGATCTGTCCGGTCAAATCCGCCTGGATGGCGCTGTTGACTGCAACCATGTGGTCGTTGCGGGCGATGTTGCCCGGGTGGTTCACGTAGTCGGTGGGATGGAATTCCAGCAGGGCGTTGTCGTGGGTAAAATCATAGACCTCGCGCGTGCCCATGACGAAACCCGCCACGACCTTGCCCGGGTGAAACGTCTTGCGTTCCCCCGTGACCACCCCGGTGGCCAGCAGGTCCGGCAAGGCTTCGGTGAACATCTCGGTGTGCACGCCCAGATCCTTGCGATCACCCAGGAAGGCCAGCACGGCATTGGGGATGGCCCCCAGGCCCAGTTGCATGCAGGCCCCGTTTTCGATGAGCCCGGCAACATGACGCCCGATCTGGCGTTGGACTTCGGTGGCCGGGGCGGGGCGGAATTCGTCCAGGTCGGCATCGGCCTCCACGAAGCAGTCGATCTTGGAGATATGGATGAAGCTGTCGCCCAGGGTGCGGGGCATGGCGCGATTGACCTGGGCGATGATCCGCCCGGCCGCCAGGGCCGCCGGTTTGGTCACCCCCACCTCGATGCCGAAGCTGCAGAATCCGTGCTCGTCCGGCGGGCTCACGATGATCATGGCCACATCCAGCGGGACGATCCGGTCCCGGAACAACCGGGGCATGTCGTGCAGATGCACCGGCACGTAATCCGCCTCGCCGGCATTGACGGCCTCCCGGGTGTTGGCCCCGACAAAGCAGTCGTTGCAGCGAAAATGCCCCTGCATATCGGGCCCCAGGTAGGGAACCTTGCCGAAGGTCAGGTGGTGGATGATCTCCACGTTTTCCAGTTCCTCGGCCCGCGCCACCAGGGCGTCGATCAAGACATGCGGGGTGGCGCATCCCGACCCGAGGTACACGCGCTGCCCGGAAGTCACGGTCGCGACGGCCTGCTCCGGGGTGAACAGTCGGTCCCGATAGATCTGCATCCAGCTCATGATTCCTCCCCGCCCCCGAGCGGTCCCAGTTCTCCGACGGCCACCCCCTGGATGTTCGCCAGACCCGGATGGGTGATGTGGCCGCCGGCGATGCTCACGCCCCGCCTCAGATCATGGGGCAGCGTGGCCGGATCGTTTAGGGCGCCGCGAGCCACCATGTCGATATACGGCATGATCACGTTCGCCAGGGCGTAGGATGCGGAGCGCGCGACCAGGCTGGGCAAGTTGGGCACGCAGAAGTGGGTGATGCGGTCGACGACGTAGGTGGGATCACTGAGCCGAGTCGGCCGGCTGGTCTCGAAACATCCCCCTTGGTCCACCGAAATGTCGATGACCAGGCTGCCGGGCCGGAGCTTTCCGATCATCTTGCGGGTCACCAGATGGGGCGTCCGGGTCCCGGGAACCAGCACCGCGCCGACGACCACGTCCGCGTACGCGAAGATCTTTTCCAGGGTGGCCTCATTGGCCAGGAAGGTGGTCACCTGGCCGGGAAAAGCCCAGTCGAGTTCGGTGATGCGGTCCAGATCGCTGTCCAGCAAGGTCACCCGGGCACCGGCCCCGATGCAGGACCGCACCGCGTTGCGGCCGACGGTCCCGGCGCCGATGATCACGACCTCGGCCGGGGGAACCGCCGGAGCGCCGCCCAGCAAGATCCCCAAGCCTCCATGGTCGGTCTGCAGGTACCGCGCCGCGAGCTGGGGAACCATGCGTCCGGCGATCTGGGACATGGGCCGCAACACGGGCAGCCGGCCCTGGTCATCTTCAATGGTCACATAATCGATGACCGTGCATCCGCTCTTCAACAGGGCATCCAGCTGGCGGGAATCGGCCACCGCTAGGTGGAACAACGACATCAACACCTGGTTTTTTCGCACCAGGGCATATTCCTCCGGCACCAGCGTGCTGACCTTGAGGATGAGATCTGCCCGGCCCCATATCTCGTCGGCATTGTGGCAAATCGTCACCCCGACCTGCTCGAACTGGCTGTCCGGGAAACCGCTGCCCTGGCCTGCGCCCTTTTCGGCCAGAACGGTCCAACCGCGGTGAACCAGATTGCCGGCCATGCGCGGCGGCAACCCCACCCGGCGCTCGTCCGAGACCCGGGATCGTGGAATGCCGATGATCATGATGATGCTCCCCTGTTAACGAAAAGAGGCCGGTCCGGGTCATCCCGGGCCGGCCCCGCAGACCAGGCGGCGGCCCGGGTCACATGTTCTTGACGAAATCGTGACCCCGCCGGAACGCTTCCATGTTCATGTCCATCAGGTTCTTCTTCTTGATGACCGACTGTAGGGTCTCCATGCAAAATTCCGGCGTGAAGGCCCCGGTCACCGCGGCCAGAGCACCCAGGATCACCACATTGGCAATCTTCGGCGTGCCCACCTCGTCCGCGATCTGGCTGGCAGGAATCATCACGGTCTTCAGGCGCCCTCCGTCGGGTTTGCCCTCCACAATGGTGGAATCGACGATGAGGACGCCGCCGTCGACCACCGATGGTTCGAAGGCGTCCAGCGACGGTTGATTCATGACCACCAGGACATTGGGGTGGTCCACCAGGGGCGAACCGATCCTCTGGTTCGACAGATTCACCGAGCAGTTGGCGGTCCCGCCGCGCATTTCCGGTCCATACGCGGGGAACCAGCTGACCTGCTGGCCGGCACGCATGCCGATCTTCGCCAGGAAAAGCCCCAGGGAGAGGATGCCCTGCCCGCCGAAGCCGGCGAACTTGCAGCGCAGATCCTTCTTGAGGGTGATCTTCTCGCCTGCGGTCATGCTGGTCTGCAGGCGCCCCAGATAGGGATTGACCTGGTCGGGATCAAACGGCGTGAAGGTGCGGTCCCAGGCGCCCTGGTCCACGTTTTCGCTCTCGTCCTTGTAGACGCCCAGCGGGAAGATCTTTACCATTTCCTCGGCCATCCAGTCCCTGGCCACCGTGGGGTCCATTTTCCAGCCGGTGGGACAGGGCGACAAGATCTCCACGAAACTGTACCCCTTGCCCTCGGCCTGGATCTTCAGGGCCTTGCGGATCGCCTTGCGGGCCTTCATGACCTGCTTGCTGTTGCCCAGGGCCACCCGCTCGATATACGTCGGCGCGGGCAGGGTCGCCAGCAGTTCGCACATGCGGATGGGATTGCCGTGCTGGAGTTCGATCCTTCCGCGGGGAGTGGTGGTGGTGCGTTGGCCGATCATGGTGGTCGGCGCCATCTGGCCGCCGGTCATGCCGTAGATGGCGTTGTTGACGAAGAACACCGTGATGTTCTCGCCCCGGTTGGCGGCATGGATGGTCTCGGCGGTGCCGATGGCGGCCAGGTCGCCGTCGCCCTGGTAGGAGATGACGATGGCCTTGGGGTTGGCCCGCTTGATCCCGGTAGCGACCGCGGGCGCACGCCCGTGGGCCGCCTGCGTGTTGCCGCAATCGAAGTAATAATACGCGAACACCGAACAGCCCACCGGGGAGACCAGGACCGTCCGCTCGGTCAATTCCATATCCTCCAGGGCCTCGGCCACCATCTTGTGGATGTTTCCGTGGCCACAACCAGGACAATAGTGGGTCGCCTGCTTGGCCGGACCGCTCTTGCGCTCGAACACGTCGTAGAAGGAGGGTGACTTCTCGTAGAGTTTCATGAGTTGGATCCTCCTGCCAGCAGCTTGCGGTACTCGTTCACCAGGTCGACACCCTGGGGGACCATGCCCCCGCAGCGGCCGTAGAAATGGACCGGCGCCTTGCCACTGACGGCCAGCTGCACATCCTCCACCATCTGGCCCGTGGAGAGTTCGACGGCCAGAAACCGGACATCCCGGGCGGCATGGGCCGCGATGGCCTCGGCGGGGAACGGCCAGAGCGTGATGGGGCGCAAGAGCCCCACCTTCAGGCCCTCGGCCCGGGCCTGGTCCACGGTGGAGTAGACGATGCGGCTGACCACCCCATAGGCCACGACGATCAAGTCCGCATCCGCGGTCTGGTATTCCTCGTAGGCGACCTCGTGGGCCATGATCTCGCGGTATTTCCGGTCCAGCTTGAGGTTGTGCTCCTCGAGTTCCTCGGGTTCGAGCACGATGGAGCTGATCAGGTTCCGGCGCGTTGCCGGGGTGCCGTCCACCGCCCAGTTCGAGTGATCATAGGGCAGAGGCTTGGCCTCGGGGATTTCCACCACTTCCATCATCTGGCCCGTGATGCCGTCGGCCAGGATGCAGGCCGGATTGCGGTACTTGTCCGCCAGGTCGAAAGCCTTCATGGTCAAATCGCACATCTCCTGGGCCCCGTTCGGGGCCAGGGTGATCAGGCGGTAGTTGCCGTGGCCGCCGCCCTTGGTAACCTGGAAATAGTCGCCCTGCTCGGGGGCGATGTTACCCAGCCCCGGGCCGCCGCGATCGATGTTGACGACCACCAGCGGCAGTTCCGAACCGGCGCAGTAGGACAGGCCCTCCTGCTTGAGGCTGAAACCCGGGCTGCTGGACGCGGTCATGGTGCGGATCCCCATGCCGGCGGTGCCGTAGACCATGTTGATGGCGGCCACTTCGCTTTCGGCCTGAACGAAAACGCCGTCCAGCGCGGGGAAGTGCAGGGCGGCGGCGTGGGCGATTTCACTGGCGGGGGTGATGGGGTAACCGAAGTAGGCTCGGCAACCGGCTGCCAGGGCGCCGACGATGATGGCGTCATTGCCCTTCATGAATTGTTTGGCCATGGCCGTTCTCCCGTTGGTTGGAACTCGAAAATTCAATCCTCGCCTTGATGCCCCCTAGGGTTTGACGACGCGAATGGCGCCCGGTTCGGGACAGGCATAGAAACACAGCCCGCAGCCGGTGCAATCGGAACCCGTATAATAGGCAGGGTGATAACTGGCGCTGTTGAGCCTGTCGCTGATGGCGATCACGCTTTTGGGGCAGACCCCCAGGCAAAGCTGACACCCCTTGCAGAGCTCCGGATTGACTTCCAGGGTCGGGACATCAACAGCGGTGTTGTGGGACATGGGAATCACCTCGCGCGTAGGGAATGATGGTGTCTGGCTTGAAACATAACAGGTCACTCCACAGCTCCCAAAAAATATGTTGCCGTATCGACAACCCGGCCTCAGCGATCACGGAAGGCGGCCTTGCGCTTGGCCAGAAAAGCCGCGCAACCCTCGCCCGCGTCCTCGGAAGCCGCCGCCACGCCGAACAGGGCGGCCTCCAGGCCGCATCCCCCCTGCTGGGTCATCTGCAAGCCCTCACCGACGGCCCGCAGGGCCAGCCGCAGGGTCACCAGGGATTTCCCGGCCAGCTTGGCGGCAAGCTTCTCGGCGGCCGGCATGAGTTCGTCCGCCGGCAGGACCCGGTTGACCAGACCCATGGCCAGAGCCTGATCCGCGGTGATCATGTCCCCGGTGAGAATCAGTTCCTGCGCGCGACCGCGGCCCACCAGGCGCGCCAGACGCTGGGTGCCCCCGAAGCCGGGGATCAGGCCGAGCCCGATTTCGGGTTGCCCGAGCCGCGCCCCTGCGGCGGCGACACGCAGGGTGCAGGCCATGGCCAGTTCACATCCCCCGCCGAGGGCGAATCCGTTGATGACCGCGATGACCGGTTTGCCGAGATTCTCGATCAGATCCATGAGCCTTTGTCCGGCCAAGGCGTAACCTTCCGCCTGGTAGGCGCGCAGATCCGCCAATTCCGCGATGTCGGCCCCAGCCACAAAGGCCTTTTCTCCCTCTCCGGTCAGCAGGACCACGCGCACGCCGTCATCTGCCTGCAAAGCCGCAAAGCCGTGCATCAATTCAGCCACGGTGGTGCGGTTCAGGGCATTGAGCTTGGCGGGACGCGCCACCGTTACGCGGGCGATGCCGCCCGCGGTTTCCACACGGATATTTTCATAGGTCATGATCATTCCTTTCGTACAAGAAAGGCCGCTAAGCATCTGATTATATAGTAATTCACGGCCTGGCCTGGACCAAGCCCCCGCTTTTTAAGGAGAAATGTTCCCTCTTTTCGCTTACTATTCAGACAGGGGAATAATCCAACCGGGAGCGGAATCCTTGAGCTGGTCGCTTATCACCATCCTTGTCCTTTGCCTGGCGATCGGCGTGCAGTTTGCCCTGCTGCGCAGATACAGGCGCCGGCTGGGGGATCTGGACGAGAGCGAGCGCAAGACCCAGGCCATGGTCGCGAGCCTGCGTTCCCGGCTGAGTCAGGCCCAGCGCCTTGAAGCCGTGGGGACTTACGCCGGCAGCATCACCCACAACTTGAACAACCTTCTGTCGGTGATCCTGGGCCACACCCGGTTGACCGCCGGCATGGTCGGCCTGCCGCCCGAGGCCAGGGAAGAACTGCAAGGGGCCATGGATGCCGGCCACGTCGCCGCAGACCTCTTGGCTGATCTGGGCAAATTCTATGGCCAAGCGGACCTGGGCCGCAAACCCACCGACCTGCTGCCCGTGGTCCGGGACACGGTAAAACTGCTTGCCGATATCCTGCCCTCCACCATCAGCATCACCAGCGACCTCAAGGCCTGCGGCCCGGTGCTGATTTCCACCACCGGCATCCAGCAGGTCTTGATGAACCTGTGCAGCAACGCGGCCAAGGCCATGCTCCAGAACCAGGGCAAGATTCACATCACCCTGCACGAGGAAATCGTGGCCCGCCCCCTTCACGCCCTACCCCATGAACTCGAGGTCGGCAGTTACGCCAAGCTCAGCATCAGGGACAACGGTCGGGGCATGGACCAGGAAAATCTCGAGCGTGTTCTCGGTTCCTATTACGGCGATCACCCAGCCAGCGAAAAGCCCGGCCTCGGCTTGGCCACCGTTTGCCGACTGATGAGTCACATGCAAGGAGTGGCTATTCCCCACAGCCAAACCGGCTCCGGGACCACCTTCAATATCTACTTCCCCCTGATCGCCTGGAGTATTCCGGCTGCGAACGTCCCCCTGGATCTCCCCGCCCAGGACGCCGCGGACACCGCCATCGCCAACCGGGAAACCCCACGACGGATTTTGCTGGTCGATGATGATGAAATGGTGGCGGAGATCCTGTCACGGGGACTGCGGCGCCTGGGCCACATGGTGACCACGGTGACCGACAGCAGGCAGGCCCTGGAAACCTTTGCCCAGGATCCCCGGGCCTGGGATCTGGTCATCACCGATCAGATCATGCCCCATATGTCCGGGGTCCGTCTGGCACGGGAAATGGGAAAGGTGCGCCCCGGAATCCCAATCATATTGACCACCGGATTTCAGGACAGCTTCCACGAGCGCCAGGCCCGGGAGGCGGGTATCAGCGCCTTCGTGCTGAAGCCCTGCAGCCACCTCGATCTGTCCCGGACCATCTCGCACCTCCGCTTGCCGCTGCTCGAAAGCCGAGCCTGATCCGGATCCTTCTTTCCTGACCGCGTATTATCTGCTAGATTCCTCGATTATCCCCGCCGTGAAAACAAAACCGGTGCAACCCCTGGCCGGTAACCGAAGGAAGGCCCGATGTCCGAGATCCGACGGAATCAGATGGAGCAGCTGGAAGACCTGCGCCGCCAGACCCTCGAGGGCGGCGGTCCCGATAAAATCGCCAAGGTGCATGCCAAGGGCCGCCTGACGGCCCGCGAGCGGATCCACCTGCTGCTGGACGAGGGCAGCTTCCATGAGACGGGTGTCTTTGTCCGTCACCGCAGTCACGAGATGGGCATGGACAGGTTCCGCCCAGTCGGGGACGGCATCATCACCGGCTGCGGACGCGTCGACGGCCGGCAGGTCTATGTCTTCGCCCAGGATTTCACGGTCTTCGGCGGTTCCATGAGCGAAGCCAACGCCCGCAAGATCTGCCGCCTGATGGACCAGGCCCTGGAAAACGGGTGCCCCGTGATCGGGCTGAACGACAGCGGCGGCGCCCGCATCCAGGAGGGTGTGCGTTCCCTGGCCGGTTATGCCGAGATCTTCTGGCGCAACACCATGGCCTCGGGCGTCATCCCCCAGATCAGCGCCATCCTGGGGCCGTGCGCCGGCGGGGCCGTCTACTCCCCGGCCATCACCGATTTCACCCTCATGGTCGACAAGACCAGTTACATGTTCGTGACCGGGCCCAACGTGATCAAGATGGTGACCAACGAAGACGTGACCTTCGAGGAGCTCGGCGGCGCCCATACCCACTCGACCCGCAGCGGGGTCTCCCACTTCATGGCCGCCAGCGACCAGGATTGCCTGTTGATGACCCGGCGCCTGCTCAGTTTTCTCCCCCAGAACAACCTCGAGGATCCGCCGCGGAGCAAACCCACCGACCAGCCCGACCGCACGGAAGAGGCCCTGAACGAACTGGTGCCCACCGACAACCGCAAACCCTACGATATGCACGAGATCATCCGACTGGTGGTCGACGAGGGGGACTTCATGGAAGTCCAGCCCGGGCACGCCCAAAACCTCATCTGTGGTTTCGCCAGGCTGGACGGGAAACCGGTGGGCATCGTGGCCAACCAGCCCAAGGTGCAGGCCGGCGTGCTTGACATCTCCAGCAGCATCAAGGGCGCCCGTTTCGTGCGCACCTGCGACTGCTTCAACGTCCCCCTGGTGGTCTTCGAGGACGTGCCCGGTTTCCTGCCCGGCACCGACCAGGAATTCGGCGGCATCATCAAGCATGGCGCCAAATTGTTGTTCGCCTTCGCCGAGGCCACCGTTCCCAAGCTGACCGTGATCACCCGCAAGGCCTACGGCGGGGCCTACGATGTGATGAACAGCAAACACATCCGGGCCGACTACAACGTCGCCTGGCCGGGAGCCGAACTCGCCGTCATGGGCTCTGAAGGAGCCGTGAACATCCTGTACCGGCAACAACTCGCCGCCGCCGCCGATCCGGACGCCGCCCGCCGCGAGCTGGTCGAACAGTACAACGAGACGTACGCCAATCCCTACATCGCCGCCGGGCTCGGCTACCTGGACGATGTGATCGAACCGGCCACGACCCGCCCGCACCTGATCACCGCCCTGCACAACCTAGCCAACAAGAAACAACAGCTGCCGCCGAAAAAGCACGGCAACATTCCGCTCTAGGGGGTACGGCGTGTCAGCATCCGAACCACGCATGATAACCAAGGTCCTGGTTGCCAACCGCGGCGAAATCGCCGTCCGTATCATCCATGGCCTGCGCGAAATGGGCATCACCTCGGTCGCGGTCTATTCCGAGGTGGACCGCGAAGCCCTGCATGTCCTGGCGGCCGACGAAGCCGTACCCATCGGTCCGGCTCCGGCGGCCGAGAGCTACCTGGTGGGTGAAAAGATCATCGCCGCCGCCAAGGAAACCGGCGCCGAGGCGATCCATCCCGGTTACGGCTTCCTGTCCGAGAACGGTGAATTCTGCCGCGCGGTCGAAGCCGCGGGTCTGATCTTCATCGGGCCCACGGCCGAATCCATGGCCGTGATGGGAGACAAGCTTTCGTCCCGCCGCAAGATGCGCGCCAGCGGGGTGCCCGTGGTGCCCGGCACCGATGAACCGGTGACGGATCCGGAACTGGCCAACAAGATCGCGGGCGAGATCGGTTTCCCCGTGCTCCTGAAGGCCTCGGCCGGCGGTGGCGGCAAGGGCATGCGCATCGTGTCCGATCCCGGCGAGATGGCTTCCGCCCTGCGCGAGACCATGGGCGAAGCCGGCTCCGCGTTCGGCAACGACGCCATCTTCATCGAAAAATACATCAACGGGCCGAAACACATCGAGGTCCAGGTCCTGGGTGATGGGACCGGCAACGTCATCCACCTGTTCGAACGCGAGTGCTCGGTGCAGCGCCGCCATCAGAAAGTGATCGAGGAGAGCCCCTCCCCTTCGCTGACGCCTGAACTGCGGGCGGAAATCTGCGCCGCCGCCGTCAAGACCGCCGCGGCCATCAACTACCGGGGAGCCGGCACCGTGGAATTCATCCTCGCTCCCGACGGCGCGTTCTACTTCCTGGAGATGAACACCCGGCTGCAGGTTGAACATCCGGTCACCGAATTGGTCGTCGGGGTGGACCTGGTGCGGGCCATGATCGAAATTGCCCGCGGCCAGGGCATCTGCTACCGCCAGGACGCCCTTTCCCAGCGGGGTTGGGCCCTGGAATTCCGCCTCTATGCCGAAGATGCGGGCCGAAACTTCGCCCCCAGCATCGGCCGCATCACGACCTTGGCCCTCGCCGGGGGGCCGGGAGTCCGCGTCGACACCGGAATCTACGAGGGTTTCGACGTCCCCATCCACTACGATCCCATGCTGGCCAAGATCATCGTGTGGGCCGAGACCCGCCCCCTGGCCCTGGCCCGGGCCCGGCGGGTCTTGTCCACCAGCGTTCTGCACGGAGTCACCCACAACCTGCCGTTTCATTTGTGGGCCCTTGGTCAACCGGATTTCCAGGACGGATCCTACACCACCCATTTCGTGGCCGACCATTTCGATGCCGAGCATTGGCTGCCCGACCTGAACGCCGACGACCGGATTGCCCTGCTCCAGTCCGCCACCTTGTGCGATGTTGAGCGGCGCGGCTCCGTCGGCCAGGCTCATGACCCGGGCCAGTGTTCCGTGCGCACCAACTGGCATTTGAACGCCTTGAGAGTCATGACCCGCAACACCTGAACGGGAGACCGCCGTGCGTCTGAAGAAACGCTACATCCTGAATCTTGAGGGCGAAACCTTCCCTGCGGTGGTCACCACCGACGGCAAGAACGTGGATCTCCAGGTGGCCGACAACGAGGACGAAGCCATGGACGCCCGTCGTGTCCTTGGCGGCCGGGCCTGGTCCTTGCGCCGGCACAACCGGCAATTCCTGGTTTATGTGACCAACCTTGGCGACAAGGGAACCATGGCGGCCACGGTGGGCGGCCGCCCGGTCCGGATGACGGTCTGTGACGAATTGCGGGCCCTGGCCCTGGCGGAAGTCGACCATGACAAGGTCGGCGGAAAACTGGTCGCGGACATTCCCGGCCTCGTGGTCGAGATCAAGGTCTCACCGGGCCAGAAGGTCAAGCGGGGCGAACCGGTCATCGTGGTCGAGGCCATGAAAATGCAGAACGAACTGGGGGCCGGCATTGACGGCACCGTCAAGGAGATCCCCGTTGAGCAGGGGCAGGCCGTCAACCCCGGCGATCCCCTGGTGATCATCGAACCCGATTCGGATTGAAGAACTATTTTCCTGAACGCGTAACCATGGGCCCACCTATTTCGTTATGAGGGCATGAACCATGGACTGGAAGCATTTTCCCAAACGGTGAGTATCCACCAGGACCGGGTCTACGCCCTGGCCTTGGCCATTCTGCGTGATGCCGACGATGCCGCCGACATCACGCAGGAAGCTTTCCTGCGCCTGTGGCGTAAAGGCCGGGACCTGCCGCCCGAGGTCGTGCAGTCCTGGCTGTTGAAAGTCGCCCACAATCTTTGCCTGGATCACCTGCGCCGCCTGCGCATCCAGCAAAAACGCCTGGGCCGCCCCGACCCCGAGGCTCTGCAAAGTCTGGCCACACCCGCGCCCTCTGCGGCTGCGCACCTGCTCCCGGAGAACCTCCACCAGGCCCTGTCCGCGTTGACGCCCCGGACCCGCAGCATGGTGGTCCTGCACTATTGCGAGGGGTTCAAACTGGCGGAAATCGCTTCGTTGCTGGAGACCAATCTCGGCTCGGTCAAGGCCCGGCTTCACCGCGCCCGCAAATCCATGCGCCTCGCTCTTGAGCCCGGTTCCGAGGCGGAAAACCCCAAACAGGAGACCGGAACATGATCATGACCCAGGACATCCGAGATGACCAGAAGGCCGACAGGATCATGGTCGATCTGCTGGCGCCGGTCACATGTATCAAGGCTCCGGCGGACCTTCACCACCGGATCCTGGCCGCCTGCCGGATCGAGGCCGACCGGCGGTCCCGTCGGGGCCCGTTCCTGCGCGGGGCGACGCTGGGCCTGGCGGCCATGCTCGCCGTGCTGATTTTTCATTTTCCCTCCCACCGCGAGCAGGTATCCCCCGGGATTCCCGCACGCCAGGCGACCTTCACCCCCCGGGAAGTCCGCGCGGCTCGCCGTGACCTGGCCTGGACCTTGACCGTCACCGGCAGGGTCCTGGACCTGACCGGCAAACAAGTGGTGGGGGACATCTTCGGCAGGAAACTGCCTGAGGCACTCACCACCTCCCTTCACCAAGCCCTGAATAAACCCTTGAAAGGACGCTCATGAAACGCTGTCTGTTATTCCCCGTCATGCTGATCCTGTTGCTCCAGGTTCCTGCTGCCATCGCCGGCAACCTCACCGACGATCCCGGCTATATGGACCTGGATTGGATCACCATTCCCGACCATGCGGCCACAGTCCAGGATATCGACCTGGGCGACATCCTGCTGGGCATCGCTTCGGATTCGGAGAACTCCGGCAACGAATCCCTGGCCCAGGCCCTGGCCATGATCCACTCGGTGCGGGTCAAGGCCTTTTCCCTGACCCCGGAGGACGTGGCCAAGGCCCAGAAGGCCGTCGACAAGGTCATGGACCGACTCAAAAAGGATAACTGGAACCGGCTGGTCTTCGTCAAGGACGACAAGGAAACGGTGACCGTCAGCACCAAAAGCCGGGACGGCAAAATGGTGGGTCTGATGGTGGTTGTGCTGGATCCCTCCGACGAGGTCATGTTCATCAACGTCGCCGGAGACCTGAATCTGGGCACCCTGTTCAAATTGGCCCAACATTTCGATGTGGATGATCTGGATTCGCTGATGGGGAATATGCCTCAGCCGCCGGATGCGGTCGCCCCCGCCCCCACACCCGATGACGGTGATCAATAACCGTCCCGGGCCTCGTGACCGCTCGTTTTCCTGGCCGCCAAGGCACCAGGGAACGAGCGGTCGCTATTTCATCACGAAATGGGACAGGAATACGCCTGCGGCCACCGCAGAGCCGATCACGCCCGCCACATTGGGTGCCATGGCATGCATGATCAGGAAATTCTGGGGATCTTCCCTGGCTCCGACCATCTGGCAAACCCGGGCGCTGTCGGGTACGGCTGAAACTCCCGCCGCCCCGATGATGGGATTGATCTTGTCGTGACTCACGAGATTCATGAGCTTGGCGAACAACACACCGGCCGCCGTGGCCACGCAGAATGAAATCGCCCCCAGGGCGGCGATCTTCAACGAGGCAGGGGTCAGGAACCGGCTCGCATCCGTGGACGCTCCCACACACAATCCGAGCAGAATGGTCACGGTGTCGATCAGGGCGTTGCGCGCGGTCTTGGCCAACCGCTCGGTCACGCCGCTCTCCTTCAGGATGTTCCCGAAAAAGAGAAACCCGAGCAGACTGATGGCGCCCGGAGCGATGCTCGCACAAAGGATGAAGGCCACGATGGGAAAGATGATGCGAATGCGCTTGCTGACCGGCGGGGACGGCTTCATGCGGATCAGGCGTTCCTTGCGGGTGGTCAGCAACCTGATGATGGGAGGCTGGATCACCGGCACCAACGCCATGTAACTGTAGGCCGCCACCGCGATGGCCCCCAGCAGATGTGGAGCCAGGCGTCCGGCCAGGAAAATCGCCGTGGGTCCGTCAGCCCCGCCGATGATGCCGATGGCTGCGGCATCCTTGGCCGGGAACCCGAGCAGCAACGACCCCGCAAAGGTGAGGAAAATCCCGGCCTGGGCGGCGGCACCCAACAGGATCAGGCGGGGATTGCTCAACATCGCCGAGAAATCCGTCATGGCCCCGATACCCAAAAAGATCAGGGAGGGCTACCAGCCCGGGGTCACCCCGGAGTAAAGATCATTCAGCACGCTGCCCTGCTCGTAGATGCCCACGTTCATACCACTCGTCAGGGGAATATTGCCGACCAGCATGCCGAAACCGATGGGCACCAGCAACAGCGGTTCGTAGTCGCGGGCGATGCCCAGGTAAATGAACCCGCACCCGATGACCAGCATGACCATGTTGCCCCAGGCAAAATTACCCAAGATGCCCACCTGCAGGAAATTCCCCAGCACATCCATGACGTTACTCGAATTCGACGAGGGTCTGGCTTTCCCGCACCGCATCGCCAGCGGCCACGGACACGGTTTTGACTATTCCGGCGACCGGGGCGGCGATGGTTGTTTCCATCTTCATCGCTTCGATAACCAGCAGCGACTGGTTCTTGTCGACCTTGTCGCCCGCCCGGCACTTGACTTCCAGCACGGTGCCCCCAATCGGCGAGGTCACGCTGCCCGCTCCACCCGGGGCAGCGCCGGACAAGGGGACCTGGCCCCCGCCCGCTGCCGACCGCGATGGGGACGCCGACGCCGGGGCCGGGGCCGCGCCCAACGGCGCCGGCGCCGTACCCAGCATCTCGTCCTTGGCATCAAGGACTTCGACATCCACCTCGTAGGCGACTCCGTGAACGGTGATCTTGAGTTTCATGACAATCCCTTCGTGACTAACCCGACGGCGGCTATCCTTCAGCGATATTCCCGGTTGTGACGCGGCAGGTGCGAGCCCTGCAGGATGAGTCGGCCCTGGGAGGACCACGGCGTACGTTTGGTTTGCGGCGACAACAGGCGCCGGATCCGGTGGACCCGGAAGCGCCCCCCCACGGCGACGGCGACGGCGGCGGCCAACAACACCAAGGTTGTCTCGTCGATATCCTGGGTTCTGGCTTCCGCCTTCGCCAAGGCCTGGGCCTCGGTCTTTTGCCAGCGATCATCAAGTTTCTTGAGCAGACCGACGACCATGGCGATCACCGTCAACACACCGAAAACTATGGAGACTCCGGCCCAGGACAGGGCCGCCATTTCACTGCTGATCTCTCCGTGCACCAGAACTCCCTACAGCGGTATGAGGCCGTGCTTTTTCTCGGGCCTGAGTTCCCGCTTGGATTTCAGGATTTCAAGGGCCATGGCGATGTAGCTGCGTGTTTCCGCAGGCTCGATAACGTCATCCACCATGCCCCGTGCGGCCGCAGCGTAGGGGTTGGAGAAACGCTCCTTGTACTCGCGGACCTTTTCCTGCAGAACAGCCGAGGGATCCGCCGCTGCTGCCAGTTCCTTGCGGTACAGCACGTTGACAGCACCCTCGGCCCCCATGACGGCAATCTCGGCCGTCGGCCAGGCCGCAACCCTGTCGGCGCCCATACTGCGGGCGCACATGGCCAGGTAGGCGCCTCCATAGGCTTTGCGGATGATGATGGTGATCTTGGGCACGGTGGCCGAACCGTAGGCGAACAGCATCTTGGCCCCGTGCCGGATGATCCCCGCATACTCCTGCTGCACTCCGGGCATGAACCCGGGCACGTCCACGAACGTCACCAAGGGAATATTGAAGGCGTTGCAGAAGCGAATGAAACGCCCGCCCTTGCAGGAGGAGTCGATGTCGAGCACTCCGGCCTTGAAGGAAGGATTGTTGGCCACCACGCCGACGGTGGAGCCTTCGATCCGCCCGAAACCGATGACCAGGTTGGGCGCGAAATGCTCCTGCACCTCCATGAAATCACCGCAATCAAGCACCTTGGCCAGCACATCATGCATGTCGTAGGCCTCGCGCGGATTATCGGGCACGATGACATCCAGGGATTCATCGTCCTGGACCGTTTCCTCGTGCAGGTACTCCACGAATGGCGGATCAGCCGTGTTGTTGCTGGGCAGGAAGCCCAGCAGCCGCCGCGCAATGGCGATGCCTTCGTTGCCGCTTTCGGCCACGAAATGGACCACGCCCGAATACTGGCTGTGACTGGCGGCTCCCCCCAACTGCTCGGCCGTAACGTCCTCCCCGGTCACCTGCTTGATCACACTGGGCCCGGTGATGTACATCTGGCCCTCGCGCCGGACCTGGATGATGAAATCGGTCAGGGCCGGTGAATAGGCTGCGCCGCCGGCGCACGGGCCGTTGATGATGGAAATCTGGGGCACGACGCCCGAGGCGCTGATATTGCGGTAGAAAATGTCGCCGTAACCAGCCAGCGCGCCCACACCTTCCTGGATGCGGGCTCCGCCGGAATCATTGATGAAGATGATGGGGTCGCCGGTCTTCATGGCGTCGTCCTGCAGCCGGCTGATCTTTTGGGCCGTGGCCTCACCGACGGCCCCGCCGGCCACGGTGAAGTCCTGGCTGGCGGCAAAAACAGGCCGACCGTCCACGAGACCACAACCGGTCACCACACCTTCACCCGGCAGTTCCTTGTCCTGCATGTCGAAGTCCACGCAGTGGTGCTTCATGAACAGATAGGTTTCCTGGAAGGTGTCCGGGTCATAGAGCTGGCCCAGACGCTCACGGGCCGTGCGCTTGCCCGCGGCGTGTTGTTTCTCGATCCGCCGGGGTCCCCCGCCGGCGTACAGGTGGGCCTTGCGGGTGCGCAATTCCTCAATTCTGCTCTTATCCATGACCTTCCCCGCTGTTGAACGGGAGGCCGCACAATTAACTGCAGGCCTCCCTGGATTTTCGTTCGCCTGCAGGAAAGATGGTCATGAAATCCTATATGTCAAATTTTTGACAGGTTTTAGTGAAATTTTTAACACCAACACCAGAACAACATATCTCATTGCTAAACAGCATCTTATGAAATCTGCGCCACCGGGCAGTTCAAAACCGGACAATCAGTTGGACGTCCTGGGTCAGTTCATAGAATCCAAACGGTTTTGCCTCAGGGAATCGTTGGGACCGGGCCTGTTGATCCGGCTGGCCGGCAAATACGGAACCCGGCAGCACCTCCAGAATGCAGATGAACAGGAACCATGATTTCATGCTGATGGCGAGGCCTTTCGTTACTTGAGGTTTTCGGGGTTCAAGCCCTCCAACTCAGGCAGCACGAACAGGCCGTCCTTGCGGATCGGCTTGCCGTCGAAACGGATCTCGCCGCCTCCCCACGCCGGGGTCTGGATCAGTACGATGTCCCAGTGCTGGGCGCTCTTGTTGCCGTTGTCCGCGGCGGCGTAGGCATTGCCCGGGGTCAGATGAAAACTGCCGCTGATCTTCTCGTCGAACAGGGTGTCGAGCATGGGCTCGGTGATGTAGGGATTGACGCCCAGGGCGAATTCGCCGAAGTAGCGCGCACCCTCGTCGATATCCAGGGCCTGGTCCAGCTTTTCCTGGTCCCCGTCGCAGGTGGCCTCGGTGATACGTCCGTCCTTGATCACGAAACGCACCTTGTCCAGCACGGCTCCGCCCTGTCGGGTCCTGGTGTTGTACTGGATCACCCCGTTGACGCTGTCGCGCACCGGGGCGGTGTAGACCTCGCCGTCGGGAATGTTGCGCCCGCCGTCACACTTGACCGCCGGCATGCCCTTGATGGAGAACTCCAGGTCCGTTCCCGGCCCGGTGATCTGAACGCGGTCGGTGCGCTCGATGAGCGCGGCCAAAGGGTCCATGGCGCGGCTCATGCGTGCGTAGTCCATGGTGCAGACCTGGAAGTAGAAGTCGGCGAAATCCTCGGTGGAGCGCTCGGCGGCCATGGCCATGGCGGGATTGGGGTAGCGCAGCACGCACCACTTCTTCTTGAGTCTGACCGGCAGATGGACCTTGCCCCAGTAGGCCTCGTCGTGCCACTTCATGCGGTCGGCGTCCACATCGGCCAGATCGAAGGGATTGGTGCTGCCGCGCACGGCGATGTAGGCGTCGACGGCTTCCATGATGGGCCGGTGAAAATCCCCCCAGGCGGAAAACTGCTCCTGCCCCGCGTGCTTGATGAACCCCCGACTGAGCGATTCATCGTTGTAGTACCAGAACGGCACGCCCCCGTGGACCGTGGCCACCCTGACCAGTTCGCCGCCCAGATCCAGGGCTTCCAGCCCCTTGATCTCGATGTAGATTTTCTCGCCCGGTTGCAGTTTGACGCTGTAGGTGATCAGTTGTTCGGCCAGGCGTGTGAGGCGCGGGTCCATGAGCGGCTCCCAGGTTTGCAGGGTGGAAAAAGATGTCCTCAACTTACCAGCCTCGTGAACCTGCGTGAAGGAAAAACTGCCATTGCTCAGGTGATGGTCTATAATTCGGGTCAAGCTACCGACACCCACGTCAACCGAGGAGTCAGGTCATGACCATGCCGGATGGAGTCGCTCTGCCAGCGGACCTGGCCGGACATATCGATCACATCGGAATTGCCGTGAGCAATCTGGAGCAGGGCCTCGCCATGTACCGGGACCTGCTGGGATTGGAGCTGGAGCGGATCGAGGATGTCCCGCAGGAAAATGTCCGGGTGGCCTTCCTGAAGCTTGACCCCAGCGGTGGCCGCGGACACCTGGAACTGCTCGCACCCCTGGGTGAGGGCGGGAATATCGCCGCCTACATCGCCAAACGGGGGCCGGGTCTGCACCACCTGGCCGTGGCGGTCGGGGATATCGAGGCGGCCATGGCAAGCTGTCGTCGAGCGGGAATCCGCCTGCTGGACGAGACCCCGCGCCAGGGCGCCGGGGGCAAGCGGATCGTCTTCCTGCACCCCAAGGATTGCGGTGGGGTGCTGGTCGAGTTGTGTGCCCCGGGCAGTTGACCGGGATTACCGGGCCTCGAACACCCCCACCTTCTGCCAGGGGCTGTTGCCCCGCACCGGGGTGGTGTCGGGTTTGCCCGTGGGATTGAGCCAGGCAGGTTCATAACCCGCACCGAAGAGCATGCCCAACTGGTTGCTGGAATCGGTCCCCACGTAAAGCGCCGGGGTTCCCGTCCCGGGACAACCTTCGGTCTTGGCGCACGTCACCAGCCCGGCCGGGTCCAGGCCGAAGCGGACGTTCTCGGGCCTGCCCTGAAACATGATCTTCCAGTGGGCCAGCATGGCCCGGCCGGAGGAGATACTCAGACCATCCTTCATACCATAGACCAGGTTGCCCTGCTTCTTACCCACGTTGAAACCCTCCCCAGGCAGTTCCTGTTTCAGGATGAAGGCCTCCGCGCCGGTGATCTTGAGGGTCAATTCGAAGGCGCCCACCGTCGTGAACACCTCGCCGTCGTGTTTGACGCTATCGAGGTCCGTCAACCAGGCATACAGGTCGATGCGGGTCACACCGTCGGTGGCCTGCCCGCTGTCCCACACCGAGACCAGGGAATCCCCCTTGCTGAAGGAAAAGCGGATCAGCCCGTTATCACCGCACCAGGTGGTCGCACCGGCGGAAATCACCGTCGCCAGCAACAATCCGCCGGTCAGCAGCATCACCATCACCATGGCTGTCTTTCTCATCTGCTCGTCCTTTCCCCTGGGCGCCGCGACGCCCCCGTCAACTACCGGTGCTGGAGTACCGGCGGATGCCGCGCTTCCAGATCACCACCGCACCTGAAAATACCACCACCCCCACCAGGGGTGTCAACAGGGCAAGCTTCGAAAAACCGGGGCTGCCCAGAAACCAGGTGGCCGGATAGAACGCCACCCAGGCGAACGGCAGCACAAAAGTCAGGAAAACCCTGACCGGCAGGCTATAGATGGTGATGGGATAGCGGCTGAACCGGATCAAATTGAACACCGGCGGCGCCAAACCCATGCGATCCTCATGCCAGAAGGCGACCGAGGTGATAGCCAGGAACACGCCGGAGTAGACCAAGGCCGCCGCCGGCGCCAGAACCATCAAGCCCAGGATCTGTCCAACACCAGTTTCCAGCCCCAGTTCCCTTCCGGCATAGATCATGACGGCCGCTCCCAGCAGGATCTCGTTGATGCCCGAAATGTTGAACGACTCGCACAGCACCTGGGTCAGGGTTCCCGCGGGCCGCAACAAGATCCTGTCCAGCTTGCCTTGGATGATATACTGGTCGCTGAAGCGGAAAAGATTGACGCTGATCAGGTTGAAAAGGCCCAGGGGGACCATGGAAAAACCATAAATAAATAGTACCTGGTGAAAACTCCAGCCATCCAGCGCCCGGACTTTGCTGAACAGGGTGGCGAGTACGGCCAGCTGGATCACCGCGCTGAAAGAGACCGCAATGGTATCAATGAGGAAATCCACCCGGTAGGCCAGGCGCGACTTCACGAACTGCGCGAAGTAGGCCGCATAAATCCCTGCTTGCCAACGAAATGAAGAGAGTTTGCTCCTGGTTTTTACTCGGGGCAAGATGTCTTCGCGCGGCATATTCATCCTCCCTGGGCAATGACCCGCCGCACCGAAAAACGGAACACCAGGCGGGCGAGAATGAACAGGCCGACCGCCCACATCACCTGCAGACCAAGCGCATGGTACAGCTGGTCACCCGGGCGCTTGCCGAGAAAAATCGTCACCGGAATGTAGCTGATGCCCTGGAACGGCAGCCACTGCACAAGGGTCTGGAACCAGTGGGGAAACAGGGTGAAAGGCACGAGTACTCCGGTCAGGAAATCCATGCTCACCATCTGGGCCCGCAGCACCCCCTGGATATTCTTGAGGTAGAAAGCCAGGCACCCGATCAGGAAATTCCACTGGCTGTAGATGACCAGAGCCAGCCAGAAGCTGAGAAAGGTCCACAGGTAGAGCACGGGATCGCCCGGACCGCGCAGATGAAACAAGGGCACGATCACCACCACGATGGGCAGGGTGAACATCATCAGCCGAAAGCACGACTCACCCACCGCTTCGCTGAGCATGACCGTCTGCAGGTGGAAGGGCTTGATGAGCTGGACGGCTATCTCTCCCTCGGTGACCATGCGGCTGAGCTCGCGCGCGATGTTGTTGAAGTAGAAACTGCGCCCGATCCAGGCCACGGCAACGTAGGTGATCATCTCGGGCAGGGAAAGACCGCCGATACTGACGTCCCCTCCCGGCCCGGGCGTCCGGCTGTTGAACAGCGCCGAGTAGATGTAGTAGTGCCCCGAGATGAAGATCGTGTAACTGATCACCCCGGTGTAGTAACGCAGGCGATAGGCCAGGAACTTCAGGAAGGAAAGACGCATAAAGGATGCGTACAGACCCAGGGTGGCGGCAGGGCTACGGCCCCAGGGTGCCAGGCGATCCGGGTCCGCGGCGGCAACCGATCCGGCGACGGGACGGGATCCTGCCTCGGGGCTCATGCGTTTCCCTTTCCGGCGGCGCGGTAGATGTCACGCACGATCTCCTCGATTTCCGGTTCCGCGAGGTGCAGCTCCGAGACGGGACAGGCATTGACGATCAGCTTGATCACCTCGGCGCCGGAGATCTCGGCACGGTGGAACTCCGCCACATGACGTTTGCCGGCACCAGCCTGCCAGGTGACCGGCAGCGCGGCGGTGATCCCCGACAGGATGGCGCTGTCCGTGGCATCGCGTAACTCCAGGGTCAGGCGGACACGGCGGCCCAGCCGGGTGCGCAGGTCCTCCAGCTCCCCGTCGAAATGCACCTTTCCCTTGTCGATAATGATCACCCGGCGACACAGCTGCTCGATGTCGCCAAGATCATGGGTCGTCAGGATGACGGTCACGCCCTGCAGGTCGCGTATCTCACGCAGAAAACCGCGCACGTTCTCCTTGGCGACCACATCCAGGCCTATGGTGGGCTCATCCAGAAACAGGATGCGCGGCCGGTGCAACAGCGCGGCCGCCAGGTCACAGCGCATGCGCTGGCCCAGGGAGAGTTTGCGCACGGGTTGGTGCAGGAATTCTCCGACGCCCAGCAATTTATCGAAGACGGCCATCTGCTCCCGGAAAACGGGGTCGGGCACCTCGTAAATCTTTTTCAACAGCCGGAACGATTCGACGACCGCCAGATCCCACCACAGCTGGGTCCTCTGACCGAACACGACGCCGATATGACGGGTGTACTGCAGACGGTCCCGCCACGGCACCAGACCCCCGACAGCCGCCTCGCCGGAAGTGGGCGTAAGAATTCCCGTGAGCATTTTGATGGTGGTGGACTTGCCCGCGCCATTGGCCCCGATGTACCCCACCATCTCCCCCGCGTCGATGGCAAAGGAAACCCGGTCGACCGCCCGCAGGGTGTGGTGCCGGGGGCGCAAAAGATCCACGAAACCGCCGGCGACACCTTCCCGCTTCTTGATCAGCCGGTAGTCCCGCGTCAGATCCCGCACCTGGATAAGTGGAGCCATGCGGTGCTACTTTCCCGGTTCGTCGGTGTCGCTGCCGGTCTCCTGCAACCCGGCCACCAGATCCCGCACCTCGCCCTCGGTCTTGGTGAGTTTCTCGCGGCAGACCTGCAGCAGGGCGACCGCCCGGGCCACTTCCGCGCTGAGCTGATCGATGTCCACCTCGTCGTCTTCAAGGCGAGCCAGGATCTCTTCCACCTCGGTCACGGCATCACCGAAAGAGAGTTTTTTGGGAGGGGTCTTCTTTTTTTCTGCTGCCAAGATCTTTTCCCTTCGTCGGTTTGCCGGCGACTCCGGCAGGCGAGATTCCGGGTTGCACGATGCTGCGGACCATACCGTCGCTGAAGCGCGTGATGATCTTCTGGGCCGGCGCCAAGTCTGCGGCATGCTTCAGGAGCTGACCAGCGTGGTCCAGGGTCAAAGTATACCCCCTGGCCAGCAACCGCAGCGGATCTTGCAGCCGCACCTGCAAGGCGGCCTGATCCAGCCAGGTCGCGGTCACGATCTC
>CAZJGK010000022.1:0-14746 GCA_964545545.1 uncultured Fibrobacteraceae bacterium
CATGGGATTACAGCAAACGATCCAAGGGGGGGAGGGCGGCCGTGCCGTACACATGTTGATCCAGCCAGGCGGTGCAATCCACCCCGGTGACCTGGCGGATCACGGTAATCAGGCTCTGCGGTGAAAGCGGCTCGCCGTCATGTTGGTCGTAGAGCACGCGCAGGACCTGATCCAGGGGGCGCATCATGCCCGATTCTCCGGCCAGCCACCTGTCCAGGGCCATGCACGCGGCCACGCCGCCGGCGTAGGCGTAACGCACCTGGTCGGCGCCGGCCATCACTTCGGCTCCGGCTGCGGCCACGGACAGGTGTCCGAGCAGGGGACTTTGCGCGTATCCCCGCGTCAAACGATCACGCAATACTTCGCGGGCATGGGCGGGAGTCCAGATGCCGCCGGCGGTCAGCATGCGGGCGGCGAACCAGGTCGTCGCCCCTTCGGTGAACCACAGCGTCCGGGGATCGGTCTGGGGGATGGCTTCCCCGAGCCAGCCATGGAACATCTCGTGGGCGATCACGCTGGCGGCATTTTCCCGCAGCTGCACGCCGTTGGTCGCCGGATCGAGCATGACGAGCACGGAGCTGCCGGTGTGCAGACCGTAGGCGTCGAAGCCCGCGATAGCGGTCACTTCGTTGGCCGCCAGCATGATGGTGATCTGGTCGGTGGGCGTGGAACCGAAAAACGCGACCTCGGTGCGGGCGATGCCGACCACAAGATCCCGCGCTTCCTGCAGGGGGAATGCCCAAGCGCGATCGGTGGCCAACTGGATGACGGCGCCCCGGACCTGGATGACCACGGAATGAATATTTCCGCAGACCAGCAGGGCGTTGTTCATGTCGTCCAGATCGCGGGGGTGGTACAGGAGGTTGGCGGGCACCGGTTCGGATAGCCTTTGGGCGCGGGACTGTTTCCGGGGCCCGGCTTTGCCGTCCAGCGGATCAAAACCAAGGCCGGGCGCCAAGTCGGCGCCGCCGATCTTTTCCGGCTTGGCGAACGACGCATCCCTCAGGTGTAACAAGGGTGGCCAGGGGGCCATGAAGGGCAGATCAGCCGGGTTGTGGACCGCCACCGTGATCCCGGCGATGGGCCGGTTCGCCGGCTGGAGAAAGACCTCGTACCCCGCGGCGCGGACACCGCCGTTGACCGGAGCGGAGATGTGTTTGCGGATATCGGTTTCCTGTCCCGAGACGCTCCGCAGAACCACGTTGTAGATGACCCCGATGCGCTCCGCGCCGGCGGTGTCGAGACGCCAGTCCCCGGGCTCTCCCGACAGCTCCAGACTTTTACCTTGGCCCCCGTCGGCCGTCAGGATATGGGCTTCGGGTCGCCCGAGGGAAACGGCGGAATTTTGGCCTCCGAAGGCTCCCGCGGGCAGGGTGAGCGCGAGGGTGCCAGGCAGATCGCCGGTCGCGATCATGGTCACGGTCAAGTCGCCCTGGGGAGCCTTTTGCAGGTCCAGTTCATAGGTGAGGGTTAGGGGATCCGGGGGTCCGGAGGGAAGAACCTGCCGGGTGAAGGCATAGACGGCTACGGGGATCACCAGCATGAGGGCCATGCGCGACCAGCGGGTCACCGGGCGCACGGACGTCACCGGAGCGCCCCGGCGCACCTTGTAGCGTTGCAGTGCCGCATGTGAGGATCGAATCATGACCCGCTCATCCTGCAACCCTCGTGCCATTGTGTTATCATTGGATCGTGTCGGCGTGAACCCCTGCGAAAGGCATGGACATGGATCTTGGTATCGACGGCAGAACAGCCCTGGTTTGCGCCGCTTCGCGGGGATTCGGTCGCGCGGTGGCCTTGCAACTGGCGGCCGAAGGGGCGCAGGTGGCCATGTGCGCCCGCGGGGATGAAGATCTGGAGCAGGCCGCCGCGGCCGTCCGCGCCCGGGGCGCTGCGGTGCTGGCGGGCAGCGTGGATGTGACTGACGAAAAGGCCATGGCGGCCTTTGTCACTCAAACCGAGCAGACCCTCGGACCGGTGGACATGGTTCTGGTCAACGCCGGCGGTCCGCCCGCGGGACGATTTTTCGAGATGGACAGCGAACAGTGGGACGCCGCCTACCGCCTGAATCTGGCCAGCGCCGCCGCAGTGTGCCGCCGGGTGATACCGGGCATGATGGAGCGGGGATGGGGCCGGGTCGTGCAGATCACTTCGGTGAGCGTCAAACAACCCGTGGAGAACCTGGTGCTGTCCAGCGTCATTCGCCCGGCCGCCCACGCCATGGTGCGCTGCCTGGCCGAGGAGGCCGCCTCACGCGGAGTCACGGTCAACTCGGTGGCTCCGGGATTCCATACGACCAGCGCCGTGGAGCGCTTGATTGAGCGCAAGATGAAGGACGAAGCCTGCACGCGGGAGGATGTCCTGGCCGGTTGGACAAATGAGATTCCCATGGGTAGGCTGGGAGAGCCCCGGGAACTTGCGGCCCTGGTGGCATTCTTGATGTCCGAGCCCGCGGGCTACATCACCGGGCAATGTCTGGTGGCCGACGGCGGCTGGGTGCGCGGCACATTTTGAGCGCCCCCTTGACAGCCGGAACTGTCGAACTATTTTGTCGTCAATGAACTGCGCAGATCGATAAGCTTGCCCCTGCAGGGTGACACGGACTGCGATGATCGCCGAGGAGACCCTGCATGTTGAAGATCCTGTTGTTCGTGGTGATCTACCTGGTGTTGGTGTTCTTCGTGTTTCCCAAGCTGGGTTTGAAACCGGGCTGACGTGCCGATTCCTGCTCGATCGGGGATCGGGACGATAAAAAAAAGTAACCCAGGGGTTTTCGCCCCGGAATTCGGGAGGTGGACTTGTGCCGATGTACGAGTTTTCCTGCAGGAAATGCGGCCATCAGTTCGAGGATCTGGTGACCCTGGCGGCCGTGGAAGCGGGCGAGGTGGCCTGTCCGGCCTGCGGCAGCACGGACGTCGAGCGGGGATTTTCCACCTTTGCCACCGGCGCCGCCGGTTCCCTGGGCGGTTCCTCCTCTGGCGGATGCAGCCCAGGCGGATTCACCTGAGGTTCCTGATTTCAGCGCGGCCGGGGGCCGCGCTTTTTTTTTGCCCGGATCAAAGCAGCCCCGACCTGCGCGCCAGGTCCTCGCATTTGTCGGCCAGCTCGGCGTACCGGGGCAGGTGGGGAGCCAGGGCCGAGATTCGGCGTCCGATGGGAATGGCCGCCACGAGCTGCTCGGTATCGATCAGCAGTCTGAACTGCTCCCGCATCAACAGGATGTTTTCCGGGAAGCGCTTGTGCGCGCGCTCCAGCACCGCCTGGGCCTCGTCCCAGCTTCCCTGCTTGATCAGCAACTGCACGTAGCCTGTCCAGGCAAAGAGCCACCAGGGAGATCGATTCACTATCCGCTGCAACACGATCAGGGCGTCACCGGTACGGCCATCCTCGGCGTAGAGTTTGGCCAGGATGGTTCCGGCGCGGCAGCTCACGGGGTCGTTGCCGGGCCGGGCGTCCAGTTTTTCCAGGAGGGGAAGGGATTCGCGGGCCCGGCCTTCCTGGATCAGGATGTAGGCCAGTTCCAGGGATGCCTTGGTGTCGTGGGGGTCTGCGGCGGCCTTTTTGCGCACCAGGCGGCCATAGAATTCGTTGCGCCGCTGGTTGGCGGCATCGCCTTGGACATATCCGTAGTGATGAATGGGGACATCCAGCTTGTGCGGAGTCATGCCCAGGCGGGCCAGGGCGGGCGCCAGGTCCTCGTGGACGCAGCCTGCGTAGCGCAATCCGGGCACCACGGGCAGGAATCGGTACTGGTCGGCGACAAAAAATCCCTCGTGCCCGCGCTCCAATTCCGGGTAGCGTCCGGTCACCGGCTGCCACTCCTGATGCTGGGGCTGGTCGTAGTAGTTCCACTGGGGCAAGAGGTAGCAACAGCGCTCGCCGCGGGTGGCCGCCCGGACGCGCGCGAAATCCTGGGGGGCGATGCGTTCATCGATGTCCAGCCCGATGACCCAATCCCCCCGGGCGGCATCCAACGAGGCGTTGCGCGCCGCCGCGAAGTCGTCCTGCCAGGGAAAAACGACGACGCGGGCCCCGGCCTCGCCGGCCAGCGCGGGCGTGTCGTCGTCGGACCCGGTGTCCACCACGACCATCTCGTCGGCCAGATCCGCGTGATGCCGCAGGAACTCCTGGATCTGGGCGGCCTCGTTCTTGGCAATGGCGACCAGCGAAAGCATGGATGGCCCTTCGAAAAAACGCGGGGGGCTGGGCGGCCCCCCGCAGGTAGAGATCAACCGCTGTGGATCAGCTTAGCGGGATCAGGGTATCCGGGTCCAGGTCAAAACCGCCGTGCTTCCTTCATCCTCGAGGGTGATGACCAGATCGTCGTCCACCATGCTCCAGGTTCCGGTAACGACTTGTCCATCGATGATATCCACGCCGTTCGCGGTCAATTCCGTGAGCGTAAGCTGATCGCCGTCAACGTTCGCCGAGCCCGTTTCCGCATAGAGCGCGGTATCGGAAGGGTCCAGATCAGCGGTCTCGTAGGTATGGTTGAAGTACAGGATAAGCCGGCTGGTCACGGCTCCCGTTTCCCAGTCGAAGAACACGGCAGGATCGGCCGGTTCGCCGTCGATCATGAGGTTGTCGATTTCCCACTTTCCCACCATGTCCACCGGCAAACCGGGAAGCAAAATAACGTTGGCGCCCCGGGCCTGCAGGGCGGGCACCTGGACGGCGACCGCCTCGTGCAACAGAGGCGTGCCTCCCAAAATAATCTGATCACTGGTTCCCAGGCCGGTATTGTCCACCAGGGCTTGGATATCATGAAGGAGGTGGTTGGAGGCCAGGTTCAGATACACCAGCTTGGTCAAGCCGCTTATGGCGGAGATATCCTCGATTTCGTTGTTGATCAGGGTCAAGGAGGTCAGGCTCGTCAGGCCGGACAAGGGTGCCAGGTTGCTGACCGGCGTATCAAGGATCGAGATACCGAGCAGGCTCGTCAGGCCAGACAAGGGTGCCAGGTTGGTCACCGGGCAGCCATAAATACTCAGGCTCCTGAGGTTGGTGAGGGTGGATAAGGAAGCCAGGTCCGTCAGGGGAGAGTCAGAGATGATAACGTTGGTCAGTTCGGTGAGGGTTCCCAAGGGGGTCAGGTGCACAAGGTTCGGGCCGCCGCAGGACACCTGCCGCAGGGTGGACAGGCCGGCCAGGGGAGTCAGCGAGGAAATGTCGGTGTCTTCGAGGTACAGGTCGCGCAACAGGGTCAGGCCCGACAGATCGGGAATGGTCGTGATCGCGTTGTTACGCAGGTCCAATTCCCTCAGCTTGGTCAGGTTCGACAAGACCGTACCCAGGTGGCTGGCATCCGTCAGGTCAGCGCCTTTGGCGGCCAGCTTGTCCAGGTTCAGGCAGTACTGCAACCCTTCCAGGTCGTTGACATCCGTGTTGGACAGGTCCACTTCCGTCAGGGTCAGCATATCGGTTGTCAGGATATCCACGGTGGGTTTGCTGAGCAGGCCCCGGATGATGGTCTCGAGATTAGGATCGTTGAACGTGACGGTCGTGGGCGCGATTGTGGCCACGGATTTGACCGTCGGGATGGAAAAATTCCCGGCGACATCGAAGGCGAAAACAGCGTAGATGTAGTCGGTGCCCGGTACGATGGTGTCGTCGGTAAAGTCAGAGGCCATACCGTTGAAAAGCAGAGTGCCCGTGGAGTCGGTGGGCGCCACGGTTTCGGCACGCCGTACCTGTATGCCGTCAAAATCCGGATCGTTGGGATTGCTCCAGTTCAACTGGATCGCAGAGGCCTGAACCGTGGCCTGCAACTGGGTGACGGCACCCGGTGGCGTGACGTCCGGCGCTGTCCCGGAGTCATCGCTGCTGCAGCCGACCCAAACCAGGCCCACGGCCAACAGCAGGGCCAACCCGAAAGCAATGATATACGAGCGTGAAGAAATAACGCGATCCATGGGGCACTCCTTTGCCGATGCTGAAAAGATTGAGTCAGGCATGAAGGTGATCTGCTGCCGGGGTTTGGCGGCAATTCCACGCTGCCATGAGTACTTCTGCACCAATAGTCCACCCGTGAAAACGATTGATCAAGATTGATTTTGAAAATTGTGCCTCGGAAATTGTGGCCGCCAAGTGAAAATGATCCCCCACAGGTACTCCAGGCAGGCACAACCTAATAATTCCGCACACGGTCCCGCGCCGAATCCCCCAGGCGGTCCATGGTGAAGACAACCAGGATGGCCAGCAGCATACCTGCGATCACATCGACCACGTAGTGGTAGCGGCAGTAGACCGTGGCCATGCACAGCAGCACGAAGTTCAGGGTCATCCACCAGCGGTGGTGGGGAAACCATTTCCAGGTATACCACCAGGGAACGAACGAGGCGGCCACGTGGGAGGAGGGAAACGCGGCGCCCAGAATGGCACCGTTCTCGTGGATGCGGTGCATGATGTCGGTGAAGATCCAGCCCCCGACGTTCACGAAGCCGGCGCGGAAGTACTTGGGTCCCCAGGCGGGGAAGATGGTGTACAGGGTGTAGCAGATCAGCATGACGGCGCTCAGGTCGCGCACGAAGGCCCGCACCACTTCCCACCGCCGGGAGTGTTGAATCCCGCGGGCCTTGAAGACCAGCACCAGGAAAAGGACGGCCAGGAAGTAGTAGCTGAAGTAGGCGAATTCCATCAACTCGTGGAACCAGGGCCAGGGCCAGACCCGGGACCACTCCAGGCTCGGTTGGAAACCGAAGATCCATTGCTCCATGCGGATCAGGCCGGGGTCGAGGCTGCCGTTGAAATTGAAGAAGATCAGGCCCAGGTAGCGCAGCTCCGCGTAGAACAGGGGGAAGATCAAGGGCAGGTAGATTTCGCCCAGCAGGCGGGGCACAAAATGGTGGCGCAGGCGCAGCCACGGGGGGATGAACCAGATGGCCAGGGCCAGGGATCCATGCACCAGGGCGTTGAGCAAGGGATGCGGAAAAACCGAGGGCTTCAACAAGGGGTAGCCGGCGCTGATGAGCAGGTAGATCACCGCCCAGCGGTCGATGTTCATGCGCTGCAGCGAGAGTCTTACCAGCAGGCCTTTGGGGTTCAGAGCCATTGCCGCTCCCGGTAGAACTTCAGCGCGTCGGCGAAACCCGTCGCGGCGTCGAATTCGGCCTTGAATCCCGTGACCTCGCGCAGGCGGGCCCCGTCACAGACCCAGCCGGGCGCTTCGAGATCACGGATGCGGTCACGCCGCAACACCGAGATGCCGCCGCCCGGCAAGGGGCGCAACATGGCCGCCAGGAATTTCAGCAAGCCCAAGGGAATGCTCAACGAGCGCACCTTGCGGCCGCAGGCCGTGCCCAGGGCGGCCGCCAGTTCGTCCCAGGTGTAGCCGCACTTACCGTCGTCGACGAAGAATACCCCTGTGGCCGCCGTGTGCTCCAGCAGGGTGACCGCGGCCCGGGCGGCATCGTGGCCGTGCACCAACGACAGCGCCTGCAGGGGGCCGCTGAAACGTGCGGTCCAACCCCGGCGGGCCATTTTCACCAGGGGCAAAAAGCCCCGGTCGCGGGGGCCGTACAGGGCGGGGGGCCGCAGGACCGCCACGCGAAAGGGATGGTCCGGGTGCAGGGCGAGTTGTTCGGCCGCGGCCTTGCTGCGGCCGTAGCCGGTGATAGGCCGGCAGGGGTCGTCTTCGCGCGCGGGCCGTTCCCGCGGCGCGGGTCCGTGGGCGGCGAGGCTTGAAATCAGCACAAACGGCGCCCCGCCCTGGGGGTGCCATTCCTGTCGGCAGGCCGTCAGGAGGGTGCGGGTGGTCGCCACGTTGGCACGCTGATACGCCTGATCCTCGTCGGCGGTGACCAGACCCGCGCAGTGGATCAGGCCCCGGGTTCCGCGCACCAGGGGTACGCAGTCGTCCAGAACCGTGAGGTCTGCGGTGACGGTCTCGATGTGTTCGTGTCGGAGCCAACGCAGGTCGCTGGTGGGGCGGACCGCTGCCCGCACGCGGTAGCCGCGCCCGATCAGCACGCGGGCAATGTGGCTGCCCAGAAAACCGCTGCCGCCGGTCAGGGCGATGATCGGTCCGGGTGAGCGAGGCTGTATGGACTCGGCAGCCATCACACGGTGCGCTCGTAGATCCGGTAGGTCTTGTAACGATTGCCGCCGTACCCTTCCAGGATACGATTCATGGGCTCGTTGTCGGCCAGGATCCACGAGCATTCTCCGCTGGTGATGCCTTTGGGGAATGCGGACTGCATGGTGCGGTAGACCATGGCCATATCCACACCCAGCTTGCGGTGTTCCGGAAGCACGCCCATGAGCAGGGTGCGTGCATAGCGGATCTTCCGCTTACCCAGCAAGAATTTCAGCCACCCGAAGGGGGCCAGCTTGCCTCGCAACGGCTGCATGGCCTGGTTGAAGTCCGGGATGGTGAGACTGAAGCCGATGGGCTGGCCGTTCAATTCGGCGATCAGCAGAAAATCGGCGTCGACCATGGATTTCATATCCTTGGCCAGGTAGGCGAATTCCGCGTCGTCCAGGGGGATGAAGCCCCAGTTCTTGCTCCAGCAGGCGTTGTAGAGTTCACGCACGATGCTGGCTTCGGCGAAGAAGTTTTTCATGTCGAAGGGCCTGATGGTCAACCCGGGCCGATCAAGGATGCGGTCGATGAACTGCTGCATTTTGGCCGGGAATACTCCCTGGGTTTTCAACTCCCAGGCGAACAGGTCCTTGGCGCCGACCAGCCCGAAATCCTCGAATTGCTTTTCGTAGTAGCGGGGGTTGTAGGGCATGCCGATCACGGGCCGGTTGAACTCGCCGGCGACCTGCAGACCGTACCAGTCGTGGTTGGAGGTGAAACAGCCCGGTCCGCGCATGATGGCCATGTCCCGCGAGGCGATCCAGGCGCGCGCCGTTTCCAGCAGGGCGGCGGCGGCTTCGGTATCGTCGTCCACCTCGTAGAACCCGTAGAACCCGGTTTTCTCGTCCCAGTGCTTGTTGTTGTATTCATCCACGCAGGCGCCGATCCTGCCGATCACTTCGCCCTCGCGCCGGGCCAGCCACAGGGCGGATTCGGCGTGCGCATAAAAGGGGTTTATGTCCTTGTCCAGGAAGTGCCGCATTTCGCTCAGCAAAGGGAACACATAGTGGGGGTCGTCGCGGTAGATGCGGTAGGGGACCTTGAGGAAAGCCTCGAGGTCGGCCTTGGTGTTGACGGGATGGATGGTCAGGGACATGAAGTGATCTCCTTGGCATACGGCCCAGGGCTGACCCCGGGTTGCGGCGGGACCGGACACGCAGGGTCTGGATCAAGCCGGAATGACACCCAGCTTCCGGCCGACCGAGACCATGATGTCCATGGCCTTGTTGATCTCATCGTCGGTGTGGGTCGCCATCAGGCTCAGGCGGATGAGGGCGTTGCCGGGTTCAACGGCTGGACTGACCACCGGGTTGACGAACACACCTTCGTCGGCCAATTGGCTGCACATCTTGAAGGCAGCCATGTCTTCACCAACGACCGCGGGAATGATGGGGGTTTCGCTGGGCCCGGTGTTGAAGCCCGCGGCGCTCAGGCGTTCGCGCATCAGGTCGTTGTTGTGCCACAGGGCCTCGTGACGCCAGGTTTCCTCGAGCATCACATCAACGGCGGCGGAAACCGAGGCCACCGAGGCGGGCGGCATGCTGGCCGAGAACATCAGGGCCCTGGAGTTGTGCTTGATGAAGTGGATGGTGTCGGCGTCGCTGGCCACGAACCCGCCGACCGAGGCCAACGATTTGCTGAAGGTGCCCATGATCAGATGGACACGTTCGGTCACGTCGAAGTGGTTGCTGGTGCCGCGGCCATGATCGCCCAGGACGCCGATGCCGTGGGCGTCGTCCACCATGACCAGGGCGGAGTGCTTGTCGGCAAGGTCGAGAATTTGCGGCAGCTTGGCGATATCCCCCTCCATGGAGAACACGCCGTCGGTGATGATCAGCTTGTTGTCCCCGGTCGTGTTGACCAGGACCTGCTCCAGGCTCTCCATGTCGTTGTGGCGGTACTTCACCACGTTGGCGAACGAGAGCCGCGCCCCGTCGATGATGGAGGCGTGGTCGGTGCGGTCCACCACGATGGTGTCGTTGCGGCCGGCCAGGGAGCTCAACACGCCCTGGTTGACCATGAATCCGGTGGAAAAGACCAGGGCCCTTTCCTTGCCCACCAGGCTGGCGAGCTTTTCTTCCAACTCGACATGGATATCCAGGGTGCCGTTGAGGAAGCGGGATCCGGCGCATCCGGTCCCGTACTTGGCGATGGCCTTCTGGGCGGCTTCCTTGACCCGGGGGTGGTTGGTCAATCCCAGGTAGTTGTTGCTGCCCAGCATGATGACTTCCCGGCCCTGGTACTTGACGGTGTTTTCCTGGGCCGATTCGATGACCCGGAAATAATTGTACAGGCCGGCGGCCATCAATTCCCTGGCGGCGGTGAATTTGCGGACTTTATCCAGAAGGGCCATCATGCCTCACTTCCATGCCATGAAAACTGGCGAAGGCGACCGGCGCCCCGCCAGCAGGTATCGTAGCGAGTGAAACTAGCCGTTTTCCCCCTTTGGGACAACTAGAAAACCTCGGCCGTGAAAACACGGAACCCGGCGCCCTGACGCCAGGCGTCCCGGGGGAGCCCGGCCTTGAGCGAAAGCTGGGTCAGTGTGGTCTCCAGATCCCAGTGCTGTTCCACGGCGACCTGGGGCAGGAACACCGCTTGACGGCCATTCTTGTCCAGCAGGATGCCGTGGGTGCCGATGGTGATGTCCGCGGCGCCGGCGACCCTGCGCAGGGGGCTGAGAGCCGAAATTTCCAACTCCAGAACGGGCGCCTCAGCAGGGGTCACCGGCCGAAAGCGCGGATCACCCACGGCCGCGGAGGCGGCGTTTTCCGCCACCGCCTGCAGCAACGGCTTGATGCCCTGGATGTAGCCGATGCAGCCCCGCAAGGCGCCGTCCCGGGTAAGGGTCACGAATGCCCCGCGGTTTTCCAGCAGGTTGGGGCCGGGTTCAAGGCCCATCCCGGCGGCCACCTGCAGAGGGTCCGGACCCGGCAGACCGGCCGCGGCCGCGGTCACACATTGCGCGGCCAGCGCGCGCAAGAAAGTCCGTTCCGATGGGTTGAGGGTTTGGGAGGAGGGGTCAGGCATGGTCTTCCTTTCCGGAACCCGAGCAGACCAGAATGGCGGCGTAGCTCACGGACATGGAAAAATCGTCGTTGGCGTCGGCGCTGCGCCGGTAGTCCAGCAGCGCCGCCTCGTAGCCCCGGGGCAGGCCGCAGGTCAGGGCCAAGGCCGCCGCTTCCAGGCCGCACATGGTGATGCCCGTTTGATCCCGGTAGGCGAGAAGGCCCTCGGCGTCCCCCGCCAGAATCTTGAGGATGGCCCCGGAATCGAGCTGTTCCAGGGCCAGGGGAATGTCCTCGCGGAACGGAACATATCCGTAAGCGGCGCCGTAGTGGGTGAAATCCGAGGAGATGACCAGCAGGGTCCTGTGGTCCCACAACTCAGCCAAACCCCTGGCGGCTTCAGCCCGCACCAGGGAGTCCAGGGTGGGCACGAGGATCGGCACGATGGCCGGTGGCGCGGTCGGCCACAGGCGCTGCAGGAAGGGCAATTGGATCTCCACGGCGTGTTCGGCGGCGTGGGCCGGTTCGGCCCGGATGAATCCCGGCCGGGCCAGGAGTTCCGCGCAGGCGGCCGTATCGAGCGGGACGGTGCCCAGGGGTGTGGCGAAGGCGTCGCAGTTCGGCAGGGCGCATCGCACCAGGGGAACACGGTGGTTGGGGGCAAGAATGATCACACGGTCGGGACGCTCCCCGGCCAGCAGCCCGTAGGCCTGGCCCGCGGTGGGTCCGCTGTAGGTATAGCCGGCGTGGGGCACCACGGCCATCAGGGCGCGTCCGGCGGGTCGCTTGGCAGGGTCGGCCCCGGCCAGATAGCGGTCGATTTCCGTGGCCAGGGTGACGGGGTCCGCTGGATACCAGGTGCCGCTCAGGACGGATTTGCGTACAGGGGTCATGTTTCGGTCGGCTCTCCGGAGATAATCCGGGTTGGATTTCTACACCGGTACCTTTATCATACAGACGTGCCTCCGCCGGCGGAGCGCACAAAAATCAAGCTGCGCCACCATACCACATTTTCCGGCAAGCGGGAGGGTAACTTTGAATATCAAGCAGAACCTCAAGGGTGAGATCATGGTCCTGAACCTCAGCGGCAAGATCATGGGCGGCCCCGATCACGAGAAGTTCCAGACCGAGATCAAGACCCTTATCCACGAGGGTTATGTCGACATTCTGCTGGATATGGGCAAGGTCAGCTGGGTGAACTCCACGGGACTGGGAATCCTGGTTTCGGCCTACCATACGCTGAAGAAAAACGGCGGCACCCTGAAGATCTGCCAGGTCAGCGACCGCATCGACAATATCCTGAACGTCACCCAGTTGAAACTCGTGTTCCAGACCTTCACCAATTGTGACGAGGCCTTGGCGTCCTTCGGACAGGAATAGGCCATGGTCCCTGATCCGGAGCCTGTTTACCGCAATCCCGCCCTGGTGGTGGATGCGGTCGTGATTCACCGTTCGGCCCGCGGGGATGATGTGCTGCTGGTGCTGCGGGGCCGGGACCCCTTCGCGGGGTCCTACGCCTTGCCCGGAGGGTTCGTGGAGTACGGGGAGGACCCCAACCAGGCCGTGGGCCGTGAAGTCACCGAGGAAACGGGGCTGACGGGGCTGAGATTCTGCCAGTTCCGCGTCTTCGGCGCCCCGGGACGCGATCCGCGCGGTCACACGGTTTCCGTGGTCTATACGGCGGTCCTGGCCGGCAACCGGCCCCAGGTCCAGGGCGGCGATGATGCCGCCGAGGCAACCTGGTTTCCCGTCTCCCAATTGCCCCCCCTGGCCTTCGACCATGAGGATATTCTCACCGCCGCCCTTGCCTCCCTGTCCGACCGGTAGTTCCTTTGTCCTGTGCAATCCGGTTTCGTGTCCTGAATCAAGGAGAGTATCATCGTGAGTAACCCGTTGACCGTGGAGACGGTCCGTCAGGCCCTCAAGGACGTCAAGGTCCCCGGGACCAAGGTCGATGTCCTGGCCGTCAACCTCATCGGCGAAATAAAGGTTTCCGGCGGCGCGGTCACCGTGACGGTGGTCCGGACCTCGGAAAAGGACGAGACCATCGACGGGGTGCGCGCCGGCGTCGCCAAGGTGGTGTCCGCCCTGCCGGGCGTCCTGTCCATCGACGTGCCCGTCGACGACCGTTCGGCGCCCAAGAAGAAGGCCCCGACCGGGCCTCACGGCCAGTCGTCCGATCCCTTCGCGGACCGCACCAAGCTGCCTGGCGTGCGCCGGATCATCGCCGTGGCCAGCGCCAAGGGCGGGGTGGGCAAGTCGTCGGTGGCCGTGAACCTGGCCCTGGCCCTCAAGGCGCGCGGCCTGAAGGTGGGCCTGCTGGATTCGGATGTCTACGGCCCCAGCGTGCCGACCATGCTCGGGTTGCAGGAGATGCCCGAAGTGACCGAGGATCGCATGATCCACCCGGTGATGTCCCACGGCCTGCAGGTCATCAGCATGGGCCTGTTCATGGCGCCGGACCAGCCGGTGATGTGGCGGGGGCCCCTGGTCTTTTCGGCCATCAGGCAGTTCCTCAAGGAAGTGCAGTGGAGCGAACTGGATTACCTGGTGGTCGACATGCCGCCGGGAACGGGCGATGCCCAGCTGACCCTGGTCCAGCAGGTGCCTTTGAGCGGGGTTGTCATGGTCACCACGCCCCAGGAAGTGGCTTTGTCCGATGTGCGCCGCGGCGTCAAGATGTTCCGTGACGTGGATGTGCCGGTCCTCGGCATCGTGGAGAACATGAGCTACTTCGTGTGCCCCGATTGCTCCAGCGAGCACGACATCTTCGGTCGCGGCGGCGGCGCTGAAGTGGCCAAGCAATTCGAACTGCCGCTGCTGGCGGAGATTCCCATCGACGCGGCGATCCGCACCGGCGGGGACACGGGCAAGCCCGCCTTCGAGGTTGACGGCAGCCCGGCCCGCGAGGCCTTCGGCAAGCTGGCGGGCAAGGTGGATGAGCTGGCGGTGGAGCGGTAGCACCCGGGGCTCCGGGCCGGGAAGCTTGCCGCCGCGGCCGTTTGTGCGTAATAAATGAGGGTAATTATCGACCTCAATTGATCATTTTCACGAAATGAGCGGCCATGAAAATCAAACAGATCGTCCTGATGGCGGCCTTGGCCGCCGTGGTGGCCTTTTCTTCCCTGACCGCCGCAGCCGCCGAGTACACCCTGGACAAGGCGCACACGGAAATCGGGTTTCAGGTCACACACCTGACCATCAGCAAGGTCAACGGCAAGTTCGACGATTTCGACGGCGAATTCCATTTCGTACCCGGCGATCCCTCGGCGTGGATGGCCAATGTCACCATCCAGGCGGCCTCCATCGACACCGGCAACCAGAAACGTGACGATCACCTGCGTTCCAGCGATTTCTTCGATGTGGAGAACTTCGCGGAGATCACCTTCAAGTCCACGGCCGTGACCATGACGGACGACACAACGGGCAAGGTCACGGGTGATCTGACCATGTACGGGGTGACCAAGCCGGTGACCTTGGACCTGGATTATATGGGCATGGTGAAGGATCCCTGGGGCAACCAGAAGGTCGGTTTTTCGTTGTCCGGCACGATCAACCGCAAGGACTGGGGCCTGACCTGGAACCAGACCCTCGATTCAGGCGGGTTGATGGTCAGCGACAAGGTCAAGCTCATGATCGATGTCGAGGGCAACAAGGT
>CAZJGK010000022.1:14846-40626 GCA_964545545.1 uncultured Fibrobacteraceae bacterium
TGATGGTGGCGTCCATGTCGCTCCAGGAGCTGTCGCCGCCGGATCCGGTCGCTCCCAGCCCCGAGTTTCGCCACCGGGTCGCAATCGCCGAAAGCTGGGCGAGCAAGTCCGGCTCTTCCGCCTGCGCATCCCGCATTTCGCCCGGATCTTGTTCCAGATCGAAAAGCGCCAGGGGTCGGCCGTCGCGGTGGGCGATCAGCTTCCAGCGGCCGCGCCGCACGCTGACCAGGTCCGGTCCGTAGGCGATGGCTTCGGACAGGATCACGCGCTGGTCGGCGGCATCATGATGGGGACCGGCCAGGCTCCGGCCCGTCAGCACAGGGGCCAGGTCGGCCGGCACACCGTCGGGCGCCGGCAACGCGGGCAGCCCCAGCCAGTCCAGCACCGTGGGGGCAAGATCCAGCAGGCTGACCGGCTCGCTTCGGCGCACTCCCGCCGGCACGCCCGCACCCCAGGCCAGCCAGGGCACATGCAGCAGTTCCTGAAACAGGCTGTGGCCGTGGCCGATGCCCCGGATGGAACGCGGGTCGTGGTTCCAGCGGCGCGCCCATCCCACATGGTCCAGGAATTCCTCGCCGTGATCGGAGAACACCGCCTGCAGCGTGGTATCCGACAGGCCCCACCTTTCGAGTTGGGCGGCGAAGGCGCCGATGGCCCGATCCACCTGGTGGATGGTCGCATCGTAGATGGCTCTTTTGAGGGCCAGCGCCGCCGCGAACTCTCGGGAAAGGGGCTCGGTGGCCGTGCCCACGGCCGGCGCCGGTTTTTCCCCCCAGCGGGCCAGGCCGCGCAGCAGGGCCGGCGTGGGCGCGGCCCCACGGGCCACCGCCGCCGGCAAGAACGGCTCGAGATGCTCCGGCTCAGGCGTGGTGGGTTCGTGGGGATCGTTCAGCAGGATGAAGCAGAAAAATGGGCGCTCGCCGTGGCGGCGGATCCAGTCCTGGGCCACGCGCATCACCTCACTGGCCTCGTCGTTCAGATAACGGTGATGCCCGAAACTCTCGGCCAAGCCGAAGGCGAAGAACTGGTTGGAGTAGAAGGCCGCGGTGCGGTAACCCTGGGCCTGCAGGTGGCGGGCGAGGGTGGCCTGGCCCTCGTGAAGGCGCTGCGGCGGCTGGGTGTCCATGTTGCGGACCCCGCCGGGCAGGTAGGCCCCGTGCAATCCCGGCATGTTGCCGGTCAGCGCCCCGGCAAAGGAGGGCAGGGTCCAGGGCGCGCCGGCGCTCACATCGGTGAAGATGGTGCCCCGGCCGCCGAATCGGTCGAGGTTGGGGGAAGTGGGCTGTCCGTATCCCCACGCGCCCAGGTGATCGGCCCGCAGGGTGTCCACGCCGATCAGGATCAGATTGGGAGGCCCAGCGCGCCGGGGGTTGATCCTGGTAGGCCGCGTCGGTCGCAGCAGGTTGTCGCTGAACCTGCGGAGGCGGGCCTTGCGGTTGCGGCGGACGATCAAGGGGGTGAAGGGATTGTCGGTCATCACTGGGCTTTCGGGGGTTTTGCCGGGCAGATTTCTGGACACCGGCTCATCAGGTCGTTACCATTGTTCCCATGAATCTGCAGAACTATACACGAGAAAGCTCCATTCTACCGCACCTGAAGTGCGACAGTCTGGAAAATGTCGTCAAGATGCTGGTTTCACGGCTCCAGGAGAACGGCGTGATCGGTTCGGGTCCCGAACTGGTGGCCGAGGTCATGCGCCGGGAGCAAGAAGGCAGCACCGCGGTGGGCGGCGGCCTGGTCATTCCTCACGCCCGCTATCAGGGGTTGGATGAGGTTCACATCGCCTTGGCCACCCTTGACACGGCCCTTGACCTGGGAGCCGACGATGGCACTCCGGTGGATGTCGTCATGTTGCTGGTCGGCCCTGAACGCGATCCCCGCCAGATGCTCAGGATCCTCGCCAGGCTTGCTCGCCTGGTCAAGGACCGCTCTTTCCTGGACCGAATCCGGCAATCCGCGACAGCCAAGGATTTATTCGAGGTTTTCGCGGATGCTGCCGACTGACAGCCATGATTATCCACAGGATGTTCTTACTCCGGATCGTGCCGGAATTTTGTGAAGTTCTCCCTTGAACGGGGGAGAACCCGGGGGTATGTTCCCGCCTTACCCTTGGTTTTTACCTCACTGAGGATCCCTTGAAGGAAGTGATTCCATGTCCCACGCAGATTGGAAATTGCCACGTGCGCTGCCGCGCATGGGTGTGCGTCTGGTCGTCCTGCTGACAGCCCTGGTCTGTGCTTTGCCCCTGGCCGCGACGGCCGTTCGGGCTGCGGCCGATCATGTGCTGCTGGCTGAGATCCAGACCCTCAACAGCACCGATACTCGTCGGCCGCTGGCCAGTGAGTTCATTGAGATCGTCAATCCGACGGCTGCGGCCGTTGACCTCAGTGACTACTACCTCACCGACGCCATCTTCGCCTCGGGCCAGCAGTATTATTGGCGCATCGCCGAGGGCACGCCATCGGGCAGCACCGCCGGCGGCGGATCCTTCGGGGACTTCAATGCGCGGTTCCCCGACGGCTACAGCATCGCGGCCGGGGACACCATCGTGATCGCCGTTGCCGGAGGCAGCAGTTCATACCAGGCGGCCTACGGGGTTCTGCCTGATCTGGAGGTCTACGAGGACGGCCTGGTTCCTGATCAGGTGCCCGAGCTGCGGGAGGCCTTCCCCGGCTCCATCAACGCCGGCCTTTCCGGGGGGAACAATTCCCCGTCTCTGAGCGACGGTTACGAATCCCTGGTCCTGTACCATTGGGACGGAATCAGCGATCTGGTCCAGGACGTGGATTTCGCCTTCTGGGGCTCATCGAGCACGGCCAGCCAGTTCGATAAGACCGGCGTGACCGTGGGGTCGAGCACTTACCAGCCCGACACGCCCATCGCCAATCAGGAGACCATTTCCGCGGCGACCCTGAGTTCCGGTGAAGCCTACCGGCGCATCAGTGCGGACGAGGGAGCCGAGACCTCCACCGGGGGCAACGGCATCACCGGTCACAACGAAACCAGCGAGCCCCTGGGGTCCACCTGGAACACGACCGACCAGGAAGCGCCCCTGCCGCCGGTGACCTTTTTCCCCACCCTGCCTTTGGTCACCGCCCACGGGGCCACCCCCGCGGCCCCCTACGATGGCCAGGAGGTCACCCTTTCGGTGACGGCGTTGACCTACGGGACCCTGAGCGGGGTGACCTTCTATGTGTCCTATGACCGCGGTCCCTTCAACCCCGTTACCGGGACCGCTGCCGGCAGCGGCACCTTCACCACGACGCTGGCCGGCCGGACCGAGGGCACTCATGTGGCCTGGTACGCCGTGGCCGTCAACGCTGCCGGGGGCGAAGCCACCTATCCTGCCGCGGGCGAAAGCAGCCCCGAGGAATGGACCGTGGGCGCCGTGCCCCTGCCGAGCACGGACCCGGACAAACTTCTGCTGAGCGAGATCTGCACCCTGGGCACGGCCCAGGAATTCGTGGAGATCTACAATCCCAACAACCATGACGTGGACATGTCGGACTACTATGTGACCGACGCCGTCCACAATGCCGACGCTCCCTACTGGAAGCTAAGCGACCCCTCGAATGTCGTGGGCGGCGGGGCTTTCAACGACTTCTTCGCCCGGTTCCCGGACGGTTTCACCATCGCGTCGAAGGATACGATCGTGATTTCCATTCCCGGCAGCGATTCCTTCGCGGCCAGCTACGGCTTCTTGCCCGATCTGGAACTGTACGAGGACGGCGCCGTGGCGGACAACGTTCCGGATATGGTGCCGGTGTGGGGAAGCGGGGATGCCAGCAGCATTCGCGGCAGCGGATCCGATCCGACGCTGACCAATGGCGGGGAAATCGTCGTGCTGCTCTACTGGGACGGCCAGAGTGATCTGGTCAAGGACATCGACATTTTCGACTGGAAGGATCCGACCTACACCTCGTCCAGCTTCCTGGTCGACAAGACGGGCGTGACCGTCGGCAGTTCGACCTACAAGCCGGATACGCCCGTTGGGAGTCAGCATCCCTTCCCTGTTCAGCTCCAGTTCGGGATGTCCTACCAGCGCACCGACGCAACGGAGGGCAACCAGACCGCCAGCGGCGGCAACGGGGTCGACGGCAGGGACGAGACCAGCGAGAATTTCAACGCCACGTTTACCGACCAGCTGGCCGCCGATCCCTCCCGCCCGGGCGGAGCCGCGGGGGAAGCGGGCACCAGCGCCGAGTTGCTGGTCGAGCCCAAGACCTTCATTCCCACCATGGGCGAGACCTTCCCGGTACGCTTCGTGTCCAAGCCCCAGAGTGAGACCCGGCTGCGGATTTTTGATCAGCAGGGCCGGTTGGTCATCACCCTCTTCGACAGCCGTTTCAACGGCGCGCCGTCGGTGATTCCCGGCGCCTACACCACCGTGGTGTGGGACGGTCGGGATCAGGATTTCGAACGAGTCAAGGCCGGGATGTACATCCTCCACCTCTCCGTGGTGGACCGTCGTTCCGGTGATGAGGATACACTGACTGCGCCCGTGGTTGTGGCCACGCGGCTGAGCAACTAGAGAGGGTGAGCGATGTCCCGGAAACTTGCAATTCTCATTGTGATGGTGGCGCTCGGCCTTTCGGCCGGGCCCGCCGCGGCGTTCTTTGAAAACACCGTGGTCAGCCCCAGGGCCAGGGCCATGGGCGAATCGGCCGTGGCCGTTCCCGGCGGGGCCTATGCCTCGTTCTACAACCCAGGTCTGCTTGCCGTGCGGACCTCAGGCGAGGCGGGGCTCAGCTACGTGCGGCCGTACCGGCTCGGGTTCAATGATTTCTACAGCATGGGCGCGGTGTTGCCGTTGCAGCCGCGTTACGGCGCCATCGGCCTCGGCCTGAGCGAGTACAAGGTGTCCTATCAGGACGTGGACCTGCTCAAGGAAACCCAGGTCACGTTTTCCCATGGCCTGACGCTCTTCGAGGACTTCCACTCGCGGGTGGACATGGGTTACAGCGTGAATGTCTACCGGGTGGAACAGTCCGAGACCGTCAGCGGTCTGAATCCCGGCGACGACACCGTACTGGGTGTGGATTTCGGTATGGTCATGAACCTGCACAAGCGGACCACCCTGGGGTTCCTGGTCAAGAACATGAACAACCCCCAGATCGGCCTGGACCAGGAGGAACTCGCCCGCCGGCTCATCGCCGGGGTCACTTACGAGCCCTACGAAGGTGTGATGACCACCTTCGAGATCGACAACGAGCTGGGCGAGGATGTCCAGTACCACGGCGGGATCGAAATGATGGTGGTAAATGGGTTTTTCCTGCGGGGCGGCATCGTGACCGGCCCCAACAAACTGACCGCCGGTTTTGGATACGACGTGCAGGGCTTCTCCCTGGATTACGGATTCAGCACCGGGGGGGGGATCCTGGATGACACGCACCAGTTCGGCGTGAACTTTGCCTGGGGCGGTGAGGCGCAGTGAGAAACCTCATGACCAAGCGCAGGACACGGATTCCGTGGTCGCCGGGGGTGATCCGCTGGGTTTTGAGCCTAGCCCTGATCGCCGTCCTGGCGCCCTGGTCTGCCGTTGCTGCCACATCGTCCAAGGTGGACCTGAACAGCGCCAGCCTCGAAGAGATCATGGCTCTGCCCATCTCGGCGGAACTGGCCAAGCAGATCGTCGACTACCGCACCTATCTGCGGTTTTTCGACAACGTGTTCGAACTGATGGAAATCAGGGGGGTGACCCCGGAAATCCTGGATCGTCTGAAGCCCCTGGTGGAGACCATTCCCCCGCCCGAGGAGGATGCGAGCATCGCGCGGCTTTCGGCAAGTTACCGGCAGGTCCAGCAGTACCTCGGCCAGGAGGGATCCAGCGAAGGACTCGCGGACGAGTACCTGGACAAGATGCGCAATCCCGAGAACATCAACGACATGGATCTCTACGATCTGATGTCGTATCAGAATGTCTCGCCGGTGGATGCCACGAACATCCTGAAGGCCCGCAAGCGCCTCGGGCACTTCGAAAGCATGCGGCAGCTGCGGGGAACCGACGGTCTGCGCTACTACGCCTACCGCAACCTGCGCGATTTCGTGGTCTATAGTCCCGAGGAAATGGAAGCCACGTCCAAGCGCCAGGTCGCGGGCTATGCCCAGACCCGCTATTACGAAACCCCGTTTTCCAATACGGACGACGAAATCGGGAGCTTTGCCAGCGGGGCGCCCCGCGGCCGTTACCTGGTCGAACAGAAAAGCCTGTACCGGCCCGGATGGCTGAACAAGATCCGCGTCAAAGCCAAGGGCGGACTGGTGGGGGGGGTGTTGACCGACCGCGAATACGGCGAAAAGAACTGGGACGAAACCACCAAGGGATTTGTCGGCATCACCGACCGCAAGTTCGGCGCTTTCCGTCTGAAGAGCCTTTTCGTGGGCGACTTCCGGGTGGCCTATGGACTGGGTCTGATCATGGACAACACCGACTACATCCATTACCGCAAGACGGGCTTCGGTTTCAACAAGCGGCTGTTGGGCGTTCACGGCGACCTGAGCCGCAGCTACGAGTACAATCTGCGCGGCGTGGCCGCCGAGGGTTCGTACGGGCGGTTGAACGCGTCCTTCTTCGTCTCCAGTGACGACAAGGACGGCATCATCAATCCCACCGACAGCAACGGCAACTACACCTTGAACCGCTACGTGATCATGCGGCCCCGGCCCGAGGCGGATTTTCTGGAGAACCGCACGGTGGACGGAGTGCCTACCTATCTGCGCCGGAACGCCTTCAAGGAAAAAATGGTCGGCGGGAATCTGAAGGCCATCATCGCTCCGGGCACGTTCGTGGGCGTGACCGGCTACGAATCCCGCTATGACCACGGCTGGGTTGCGGATGAGAATGTGCTGGTTTCCGACTCCAGTCTGCTCGAGGGCCGGGACAACGAGATCTGGAACGGCTACACCAGCGTTTACACCGATAAGGACGGCAATCGCCAGGTAGCCAAGTGGCGGCGCGTCATGGGCGCCGAGGGCCAGGCGGTGCTGGGCAACGCGACGATCCAGGGCGAATACGCATTCATGCAGGATCCGCGCAACTCCTTCTTCTCGTCGAAGAATCCGGATGCCTACATCATCAACACGTTCGCCCAGTGGGACAACCTGCACGTGCTGGGCATCTGGCGCGATTACGATGTGGGCTTCGACAATCCCTACGGCCGCGCCTTCAGCAACGACAGCCGGTACGAGATGACCCTGCTGGATTCTCCCTACCGCCTGAACGACGACCTCTACACCTGGTTGGCAACGGGAACACCTCAGCCCAAGGCCGAGAAGGGCCTTTACCTTGAGACCCGTTACCGCATCAGCCGGGCGCTGACTCTCAGCGGTCTTTCCTTTGACCACTGGAAGCGCAAGGCCGATGGCGCGGACCTGACACGCTATACCCTGAAGGCCGAGTACCAGCCGATCTTCAACGTCAGGTTCCGGGTCCGGCAACGGTACAGCAGCCGGACCGAGGAAAATCCCGAGGATGTGCGGACCTATCGCAACTGGGAAACGCGTTGGCAGTTGATCACCATGCTGAGCAACTACAACCGGCTGCAGTTCATGTACATGACCAGCAACGTCATGTTCCCGCCGCGGCCCCGCCTGGGTGGCACGGCTGATGCGGGAGTGGGCGACCCGTCCGTCGGTACGGCCGGCTCCCCGGCCCACGCCTTCGAAGTCCGCTACGAGCACAACCTCACCCCGGGGATCAAGCTCATGTTCGCCTCGTCGGTGTACGACGGCTTCCTGTGGAATTTCGAGGGCAACGAATTCGTGCTGCTCGACGGCAGGGGCTTCCGCAACTGGTTCAAGGTCCAGAGCCGGGTCTCCGAGAGGATGCTCTTCCAGCTCAAGGTGACCCGGGACCATAACCTGCCCAAGACCTATGTGGACGTGAGGTATTTCGGGGATCCGAGCGGGAACGAACCGGATGCCAATTATGTCCCGAAAGATGACACCATTGTCCGTCTGCAGATGGACTACACCTTCTGATAGATCGAGGAGACTGGAGACATGAAAACGAATCGACTGAACAACGAAGGTGGCCTGCAGACGATGAACCGGCTGCTGCCTGCCGTGTTGGTTTTGTTGGGGCTTTCCCTGCTGACTGCGGGTGCCGCGTTTGCGGTGCCCCAGATCATGGCGCCCTACGGCGGGCAACTGGGGTGGTACAGCGCCGAGGTCAACGCCATGGGCGGGACCGGCGCGGCCCTGTATCGCGGCGGCCTCAGCACGGTCTTCAACCCGGCCCTGCTGAGCCAGGCCAAGGGATATCGATTGGATGGGGGCCTGGTCCTGGACCAGGAGCACGAGGATCGCTTTCAGCCCCTCTTTGATTCCTTCGACAGCTATGTGACCGATGCGGCCATCGCCAGCAACCGCCACCACTATTTCGGGACAGGTTTCGGCCTCGCCGGCCGTCCCGCCGGCCCCGATTCCCCCCTGGGCGTAGGGCTGTCCCTGACCGATCGATACCCTTTCGAATACACGTTCACGGAGGAGCTGCGCAATCCCAGTCCCTACCCCCCCGGCACCGGCGATCCTGCCAGGGACATGATCATCGAGGAGCGCGCCCGCGAAGTGAGCGGCACCCTGAGGGATCTTTCGGTGGGTGCGGGTTACACGGTCAATGACCGCATTTCCGTGGGCGCGGCGGCCCATTACGCATTCGGCACCCGGACCGAAATCATGCGGTCCCGGGATTTCGTGACGCCGGATAACAGCTATAACCACCGCAGCGATTTCGACATGAACGGGGTGAACTTCACCCTGGGCGCCCAGGGTGTCGTTTCGGAGCGGATTCAGGTTGGCGTGGCCTGGGAAACCAAGCTGTCGGCCACCGGCGACTGGACGCAGACCGATTACAATGCGGACGCCGACACGACCAGCGAAACCATGTCCGACGGCTATTTCAAGTATCCCCAGTCCTTTAGGGCCGGTCTGACGTTCCTGCCGCGGACAGATCCGCGCACCGTCTTCACCATGGAGATGGAGTACAAGACCTGGAGCGACCTGGAGGACTGGCGGGTGCCGGGTGACGACAATCCCCAGCACCTGGAGGACACCATGGATGTCCGCATCGGGCTGCAGCATTCCTTCTACAACGGCATGGATGCCCGCTTCGGCTTCCGTCACTACGAGAGCTATCTGGACAAGGAAGCCACCGCCAGCGTTTTCTCCGCCGGCGTGGGCGCCCCCTTCGGCGCGGGCACGTTCTCCGCCTCGTTGGAACTGGCCAAGTTGACCAGCATTCAAGCTCACCAGTTCCCGTATCCGACGAATTACTTCGGCGATAACTTCGTCGTTGATCCCATGGCGCGGGTTGAGGATACCCGTTTCCGGATCGGCGCCGGTTACAAGGTGGAGTTCTAGTCATGCGCTTCAAATCGATACTGTTGATTCTGGCGCTGGTCGTCGGTGCGAGCCTGCCCCTGGCGGGCGTTGTCCAGGCGGGCGATGACGGCATCATGCGCCTGCACCTGATGTGGACCAATGATGTCCACGGGCACATCGTGCCCGAACCCGCCCGGTTCATGAACCCGGATTTCCCGCCGCCTTTGGGTGGCGGGTATTCCGCGGCCACTTACATCAAGGAAGTTCGCCGGCAGGCCGCCGCCGCCGGTCAAGAGTGCTTGTTGATGGATGTCGGCGACATTTTTCAAGGCACGCCCATCGGCAACAAGACCCAGGGCGAGGCGGTGATCCAGTATTTCAACTTCATGAATTACAAGCTGGTAGTGCCGGGTAATCATGACTTCGACAAAGGCCGGGACAACACCGAACGCCTGGCCCGTATGTCCGATATGCCGTGGGTGAGCGCCAACATCATCGACAAGACCACCGGCAAGATTCCCGACTGGCTCATTCCCACCATGATGCTGGATTACGAGGGGATCAAGATCGGCGTGGTGGGCATCACGACCCCCAGCACGGCGGTCATGTCGTTTCCCGAGAACATCAAGAACCTGGAATTCATGCCCATGCCGCCGGTGATTGAAAAATACCGCGACCAGCTGAAGGCCCAGGGCGCCGACCTGATCCTGCTGGCCATTCACGAGGGTTTGCCCTATGACCCCAAGAAGGGCTGGGAAGAAATCGCAGGCGGCACCCAGACCGAGACGGCCCAGGAGCAGCAGGGAACCTTCGGCAGCAACTACTCCCAGGGTGGGATGAATCTCATGCAGCTGGTCAACACGGTGTCGGGGATCGACATCGCCGTGGGCGGCCATACCCATCGCGGTTACTACGAGCCCTGGATCGATCCTGTGAATCACACCATGTGCTTCGAGACTTTCGGCAACGGATCGAGCATCGGCCACGTGATCCTGAAGATCGACCGCAAGACGAAATCCCTGATCGGCTACGAAACCGCCGATAGCCGCGGCACGTTGATCACCCTCTTCGAGGACGAGATCTGGCCCGACGAGCAGGTGGAAAAGGTGCTCAAGCCTTACCGTGACGAGGCGGAGGCGGAGATGGGCCGCGTGGTCGGCACCTCGGCCATCGCCCTGAGTCGCGGAGGCCCGGGCTCGAACCTGGTGGGCAATCTGGTCACCGACGCCATGCGGGAATATTTCAACGCCGACTTCAGCTTTCAGAACATGGGCGGCTTGCGGGCGGACATTCCTGCGGGGGATCTCACTTCGCGGGAGATCTTCAGCGTCCTGCCGTTCGGCAACGAACTGGTGACGGTCCAGATGGATGGCCGGACCCTGCGGCGCATCCTGGAGAGCAAGGTCGCCGGGCGGAGCGGGGGCATCTGTGTCTCGGGAGTCCAGTGGGCCTTTGATACGACCCGCCCCGATTACGATCGCGGCGTTTCCTTGCTGATCGGGGGCAAACCCTGGGATCCGGATCACATCTACAAGGTCGTTTGCACCAGCTTCCTCATGGAAGGCAACAGCGGGCTGGACTTCCTGACCGGCATTCCGGCCAAGGACATCACCCCGACCCAGATCACGACCCAGGAGGCCGTTGAGCACTATCTGCAGCAGCATTCACCGGTGCGGCCCCGGGTCGACGACCGCTGGGTAGAGAAGCAGGGCCAGCCCCAGGCACCCTATCTGGCCAAGCCTTACTTGCCATGATGGTGATGTTGTTTGCAATATGATGTTATAGACCCACTTAAAAGGATTTTTCTTAAGCCCGCCCCCGACTGACCGATTATGGGTCAGGGGCGGGCTTCAACAGTTCCGCCTCCGGACAAGGAAGTCCCGGTACCGCGTCGCAGGGGCGCAAATGACAAGGCGGTCAGCAACGTGAAGACTCTGCGTAAGGAAATCCGTAACGAACAACTCACTCGCTTTGCCACCCACATGAACAAGATTGTCGTCGGGCAGCCCCAGGCCATTGACAGGCTCAGCGACAGTTTCAGCAGATTGATCGCGGGCGTCCACGACCCCGAACGGCCATTGCTGACCATGATGTTCATGGGCCCCACGGGGGTCGGCAAGACCGAGACCGTCCGCGCCCTGGCCGAAACCATCTTCGGCAACAAGCGGGCCTATACACGGGTCAACTGCCAGGAATATTCCGCCCACTACAACATCTCCAAGCTGCTGGGTTCGCCTCCGGGCTACGTGGGGGGCGAAATCCGCCCCCTGTTGGCCCAGGAAAACCTCGACCGCCACCACAAGAAGGCGCTGGAAGTGCAGTCGGGTCTGGTGAGCGAGGGCGGCAGCAAGCTCAACCGCATGTTTCCGCCGGACTCCGAGCGGTACCTCAACATCGTGCTGTTCGACGAGATCGAAAAGGCGCACCCCAAGCTGTGGAACTTGCTGCTGGGAATCCTCGAGGACGGAACCGTGGTCCTGGGCAACAACGAGGAAGTGGACTTTCGCCAGTCCATCATCATCCTGACCACCAACGTCGGCAGCGATGCCATGGGCGCCCACCTGGGCCAGACCAACATCGGTTTCTCGTCGGGAATCGACGACGCGCGGCTTGACCATGATGTGGAGGAAGCGGCCATGCGCGCCGCCCGCAAGGTTTTCCCCTTCGAGTTCATCAACCGCTTCGATGACATCCTCACCTACCATACGCTGAAGGAGCAGGACCTCTACAACATCCTGGACATCCTCATCGGGCAGATTCATCAACGCTCCCTGATGTGTGCGGAACCGTTTCTGCTGGAAATCACCGAGGAGGCCAAGGCGCACCTGGTCGAGGCCGGCAAGGACATCCAGTACGGGGCCCGGCCCCTCAAGCGGGTGGTGGAGAAGGAAATCGTCACGCCCATCTCCCACTACATCTGTTCGGACCAGATCCGCAAAGGCGATCTGATCACTGTGGATGTGGATGGCAAAAATGGGGAGCTGGTCTTCCGCAAGGAGACCGGGGTGACCAGCTGGGAGGAACTGGAGAGCCTGGGCCCGTTTCCCCAGGACCAGTGGTCCAAGGAGGACCTCGGCGTCAAGGATGATGGTGGTGAAAAGAAGGAACTTATGGAGAAAATCACCCAGGTGGTTGCCACGGCAGGCTGCATGACCGGGGCTGACGATTGACCTCTGGGTTCCCGGCTACGGCCAGTAGAGTATCCGTCCGCAGCTTTCGCACTTCTGCAGCTTGGCGGAGTTGGTCTTGCTCACAAACGACGCGGGAATCTGGGCAAAACACCCGGTGCAGTAATTGCCGACCACCGGTACCACGGCGCGGCCGAATTTCTCCGTAAGGCGCCGGAAGGTTCCGCTCAACTGGGGATCGACTTTCTCTTCGAGTTCCCGCAGGGCGTTCCTCAGGTCATCCAGCCCGGCGGTCTTGAATCCCATGTCTTCCAGCTCCGGACCCTTTTCCTCGATTTCCCGGATCATGCCCATCATGTCCTGAATGGCCACCAGCAGTTGCAGTTGCGGATGCATGACTATTCCCCCTTCAGGGCTGCGCAGAAAGTCTCGTAGTCCGGGGTGGCCATGAGCTTTTCACGCAGGTCGGAATCCTGGACGGTGTCGATGAGCGTGGCCAGGGATTTGATGTACTGGTGTCCGGTGTCCTGGGGGGGGGCAATGAGCACGAAGAACAGGTGGGTGGGGTTTCCATCTTCCGAATCGAAATCCACACCTGCGGTCGAACGTGCCATGAGGATGGTCAACTGCTGCACGGCCAGGGTGCGCCCGTGGGGAAAGGCAATGCCGGGTCCCACGGCCGTGCTGCCCAGGGACTCCCGACTTTGCAGCATTTGCAGAATGGTTTCGGGATTCTGGATCAGCGTGCCGGTAATCAAACCCTCGACGAGCTCATTGAGCGCGGCGGGTTTGTCGGTGGCTTTCAGATCGGGGAGGAATAACTCGGGGGAGGTGTGCTTGAGAACCTCGGCAATGTCCATAAGAACTGCACCACCTTGAGATCGCGAAGGAATTGTGTTAGGACTACCTGCAAAACTAATTCAAGTTCATGGTTCAGACAAGCAACAATGATGCTGCGGGACCCTGGACGGGGTTTTCGGCCGCTGGGAGCGAAAGGGTCACCACCATCGAGGATCAAGCAAACTCAAGTCCGACTTCCCGCAGCGAAGGTATCGTCCAGCGCAATTCGGGGGGACTCTGTTTCGTCGATGACGGCCGGCGGGTGTGGACTTGCCAGCTCCGGGGGCGTCTCAAGCAGGGCCGGCGAGTGACCCAGATGGTGGCCGTGGCCGGGGACCGGGTCGTGTTCACCCCGCTGCAACCCGAACTGGATCCCCCCGAGGGCGTCATCGAGGATGTCCTGCCCCGCCGCAACCGCATTTCCCGGCTGGCGGCCCGCCGCAGCGGCGGTCGCATTGAACAGATCCTGATGGCCAACCTGGATCAGGTGGTGGTGGTGCAGTCCCTGACGGCCCCCACCCCCCAGAAGGGGTTTGTGGATCGCTTGCTGGTGGCGGCCGAGCGGTTCAAGGTGGATGGCATCCTGGTCCTGAACAAGGTGGACTTAGTGGAGCAGGAGGCCGGGGATCGCTGGGACTACTTTCAAACCATCGGCTACCGCCTGCTGCGGACTTCAGCGGAAAGCGGCCAGGGGGTGGAGGAGTTGAGCCGGGTCCTGGAGGGGCGGATATCCATCCTGATGGGGGCCTCGGGTGTGGGCAAAAGCAGCCTGCTGAACACCATCGATCCCACGTTGGCCCTGCAGGTGGCCGAGGTCGGGAGCAAAACCGGCCTGGGGCGGCACACGACCACGGACACCCGCCTTTTCCCCTTGCCCCGGGGTGGCTTCATCGCCGATTCCCCGGGCTTGCGGGGTTTTGACCCCTGGGATGTTGATCCGCAGGAGGTGCGTGATTATTTTCCGGAATTCAACCAAGGTGCGGACGACTGCCGTTTCCGGACCTGTATGCACGACAAGGAACCGGGGTGCGGCGTAAAAAACCTGGTGGCTTCGGGAGTCATCCCCGCTTGGCGGTACGAGGCTTATCTGGCCCTTGTGCATGACCTGGAGTTGAGGCATAGGGATGAGCCGCGGTGGAAGACTTGAGGGTTGGCGCCGAATGCGGGAAGGGATCACGCGTGATCATACCCGCCATCAGGCCGTAGTAGAGCCACGCTTCCCGCCCTTCGTGCAGCGCCTTGTCCAGGGGGTAGATCCTGGACGGTTGGCGCCAGCGCACCAGATGTTCGACTTGCAGGGTCCGGGACCATCCCGGCAAGGGTTGCCCCAGCAGGCGGGGAGATTTTGCCGTCAGTTCATAGCCGCTCATGGCGGTGAGGACCAGGATGGCCAGGATAATGACGGTTTCCTGCAATCTGCGGCGCATGGCGCTCTCCCCCGATGGTGAAGCCTTTCGTGGCTTTGGTCTCAACAGGCAAAGCGTGTGCCAGAAGCAGGGAAAGGAGTGGGACCATGGCCGGGACGATGACGCGGCGCATCAAGCGCCGCTTGGCGGCCGGGGTCGCCCGCTTTCTGCGCCGTCCCAAGCTGACGGTTTCCCAGCTGGGTGAGCTGTCCCCCGCGTGCATCCTCATCGTGCGCCAGCACAATCAGATGGGCGACATGGTGTGCGCCACACCCGCTCTGCGTGCCCTGAAGGAAAAATTCCCGACCGCCCGCCTCATCCTGGTCACCTCGCCCGTCAACGGGGCGGTGGTGCGGCACGACAGGAACCTGGATACGGTGCTCACCTTCTCTCAACGCATGTGGCGCCGGCCCTGGGCCCTGATGCGGTTCATCAGGGCTCTGCGTCGCCCGCGGTGTGAACTGGCCTTCGTGCTGTGCAGCGTTTCGTTTTCGGTGACCAGCGCGGCCATCGCCCTGGCCTGCGGTGCGCGGTGGATTGTCGGGCCGGACAGTCTGCCCTACGGCTGGGACATCAGCCGCCACATATTCGCCCTGGAAATGCCGGGATCGCCGGTCATGGACCGCCCCGCGGTGGAGCACGGTCTGGCCCCGTTGCAGGCTGTCGGCATCGACACCGCGGATCACGCACCCAGGGTGGAACCCGCGCCCGGCGAGCGCGAACAGGCGCGCGAGGTCATGTCCCGGCTGGGCCTGGGGGATGGTTTCTGGGCCCTGCATCCGGGGGCCGGCAAGAGGCAGAACGTGTGGCCGCCGGAAAGGTTTGCGGTCGTGGCCGCCCGGGCCGCCGCGGCCGGCCGGCAGGTGTTGATCCTGTACGGACCCGCCGACGGACCATGCCTTGACCTGCTGCGCCAAGCGCTGGACAAGGTCTCGAGCCCGTCACAGGCGGAGCAAATCATGGTGGCGCCACAGGTGGCCGTCGGCGTCGGCGCCGCTCTGCTGGAGCGGGCCGAGCGTTTCTTGTGTAATGATACCGGAGTCATGCATGTCGCGGGAGCCGTGGGAACGCCGACTTTGGCCCTGTTCGGTCCCACGGATCCAGCTCTGTGGAAACCGCCCTCGCCGCTGGTCAGGGCGCTGCGCAGTTCTCAACAACAACCTGATACCAGGGGACCGGAATTCGGCTGGATGGAAAGCATCCGCATCGCCGAAGTCTGGCAGGCCTGGTCGACCCTGCCTTTGCGGCAAAAAAAGGATTGATGAATAGCCCATGAGCGGAACTAGTCTGGATACTATCATCGTCAACATTCTCGTGGTGGTTTTCTCGGTCGTGTTCCACGAGGTGGCCCATGGCTACGTGGCCTTGCGCCTGGGGGACGAAACGGCCAAGCGGGCGGGCCGCTTGACCCTCAACCCCCTGCCCCATATTGACCCGGTGGGCAGCATCGTGGTGCCGGTGCTGCTTTCCTTCACCGGATCCATCATGTTCGCCTGGGCCAAACCCGTGCCCGTGAACCCGAGGAACCTGCGCCATCCCTGGAATGATCATCCCAAGGTCGCCGCCGCGGGCCCGGCCAGCAATTTCCTGTTGGCGCTGATCTGTTCGGTGCTGCTGGGGGTGACGGCGGGCGTGGCCACAATTACCGGGGCCGCGCATCAGGCCGTTGCCGCCGGCCCGACCCCGCTGAAGTTCCTGCTGTCAATATTCCAGGCCGGGATCCTGATCAACGTCATCCTGGGTCTGTTCAACCTCATTCCTTTGCCGCCCCTGGACGGCAGCTGGGTGCTCACCCGGTTCCTGCCGCCGAATCTGCATGTGCGGTACGAAGGATTACGGCGCTACGGATTCGTGATGGTGATCGGGTTCCTGTTGCTGATGAGGTACACGGCGTTGGGCAACGGTGTGAGTGTGGGCATCATGAAGACGATCGGGCCTTTCCAGAGCATCGCCGAGGGCGTGGCCCACCTGTTCGGGGTTTGACCCGGCGCGCGGCTTCATCCCTCCGGTGCAATAAGCCTCCCGCCCCTGGGGGCGGAAGGCTCATGGAGCACATAGCGAAAAAACTTTCGCAGGTCCTAACGGGAGAGCCGGAACTCGGGACGAATCCCGACCAGGGTGTAGCTGATGTTCCGGACGGCGCTCTGGTTACCGGCCAGATCGACGGCGTAGACGCTGTAATGGTTGATGCCCCAGGCAGGGTTGGCATCCACGACGCTCTGCGCCATGACGGGCGTGGACACCAGCGGGGTGACCTGACCTTCGTTCGCCCGGGTAACGATGTACCCAGCAAGGTCGCTGTCCACGGTGTTGACGCCCCAGGAGATGACCACTCCGCCGGTGGAATTGTCCATGGAGCTACGAACGGCAAACGGAGCCGCCGGGGGGGCCGTGTCGATGGCCGTGTCCAGGTTCACGGGGTTGCTGTCGCTGCAGCCGGTGGCCAGAATGGCTACGCTGCACAGCATGATTCCTACCAGGATTTTCTTGGTGTTCGCCATGTGAGTCTCCTCCTTCAATTCGCCAGATCGCTCAGTTTTTGGGTTGTGCGGCCGGAGGAGATCGGTTGCTGTGGCACGGTGATCGTAAGCTGCTCCTCCGACCGCGACACGCCGGACCAAGTGCAAAGAGGGGACCACGGGATGACAAAAAGAATAAAAAAAACCCAAAACACCATAAGATAGACACTTATCCGCCTGCTTGAGAAACGATGAGGAACGCTGCGCCCACAAGAACCCCAGCCTGCCCTTTCGAGATGCCCTGCCGACAGGGGTGCCTCATTGCAGCTTGCCCGGTTGGGTTCCTTGAATCATCTGTGGCTTTACTCCTTGACAGAACGAAGGTTATGTTGGAATAATTCGGGCATAACTGTTCGACGGCATGGGCGGTCAGGAAAAGGGAGGCATGTCATGACCAAAGCGGATATCGTTGAGAACATTGCGCAAAAAACAGGTTTGACCAAAAAGGAAGTTGCCGAGACGGTCGATTTGTTTTTGACGCGGATAGGCGACCTGCTGGTCGAGGGTAAGCATTTGGAAATCCGTGGATTCGGCACGTTCAAGGTGAAGGAGCGCAAGGAGCGCATGGCGCGCAATCCCCGCACCGGGGAAGCCGTGCCTGTCCCCGAGCGCAAGGTTCCGGTGTTCAAGGTCTCCAAGATGCTCAAGGACAAAGTCGCCGGTACCCATTGATTTTGCGCTTACCAAGTGTGTCGTGTGACCACGTTGGTATGCGATTTGGCCGTGATCCGGTTTCCCGCTGCTTGCCGGGGGGGAGCCGGTTCCTTTTGTGATTGCACGGTTGCCGTTTTTGGCGGCCGACAGTGCGCCCCCCTGGAGGAGCCGGTAGTGGTGAACACGAAACTCGTGGATATGCGCAGCGATACGGTGACCCGGCCCGATGCCGGCATGCGCCGGGCCATGGCCGAGGCCGAAGTCGGCGACGATGTTTTCGGTGATGATCCCACGGTCAATTGTCTGCAGGATGTTGTCGCCGGCTTGCTGGGCAAGGAAAAGGCCCTGTTCGTGCCCAGCGGGACCATGGGCAATCAGCTTGCCGTGAGGGCCCAGACGCGCCACGGCGACCAGCTTCTGCTGGAAGACGGAGCCCATATCTATCGTTACGAGGGCGGGGGACCGGCTGCGCTGAGCGGCCTGCTGGTGACCTGCATTCCGGCTCCCGAGGGCATCCTGAATGCCCAACTGGTGGAATCGGCCCTGAATCCCGATAATGTGCATTGTGCGCCCCCGTCCCTGGTCTGTCTGGAGAACACCCACAACCGGGCCGGCGGGCGGATCCTGCCCCAGGATAATGTGAAGGAAATTGCGGATCTGGCCCATGGGCGCGGTCTGCGGGTGCATCTGGACGGCGCCCGCCTGTGGCATGCCCACCTGGCTACCGGAATATCCCTGGCCGAGTTGGCGGAACCAGTCGATTCGGTCAGCGTCTGTTTTTCCAAGGGCCTGGGCGCCCCGGTGGGATCCGTGCTGGCCTCCGATCAAAAGACCATCACGCGGGCTCATCGCTTCCGGAAAATGTTCGGGGGCGGAATGCGGCAGGTGGGAATCCTGGCGGCGGCCTGTTTGTACGCCCTGGAACACAATCTGGAGCGCCTGGCGCAGGATCATGAGCGGGCGGCCCGGATCGTCGCCGCGCTGGACAACCCGGACCTGGCCGTGAACCATCCGGTGGAGACCAACATCGTCATCATCGATGTGGCCGGGCCGGACGGTGACCAGGCCTTGCTGAGACATCTGGAGACCCGGGGCATCCTGGCCGTGGGCTTCGGCCCGGGCCGTGTGCGCCTGGTGCCCAACCTGGATACGGATGATGAGGCCGTTGCACGCGCGGTCGCGGCCCTCAACGATTTTGCCGGCAGGGGATGACCTCCTGCCCCGGCCTCGGGGAGCGGTGGACATGAATGACGCTTTCTTGGATTTGGATCGACCGGACTGGGCCGTGGACCCGGAAGAGGCTGATCGCCGCAGCGGGGAGTTCATCCACAGGGTTCTTCAGGCCGCAGGCAGGCAACGCCTGGTGATCGGGCTGTCCGGCGGGATCGATTCGGCGGTCTCGGCGGGTCTGGCCGTGCGGGCCATCGGGGCGGAAAATGTCCACGGAGTGCTGCTGCCGTACGCCACGAGCTCGGCCGCTTCCCTGGAAGACGCCGCGGCGGTGGCCGCGGTCCTGGGCATGGCGACCGAGACGGTGCCGATCACGCCCATGGCCGACGCTTTCCTGGACGCCATCCCGCCGCAGGATAAGGTGCGTCGCGGGAACATAATGGCCCGTTGCCGGATGATCGTGCTGTACGACCGCTCGGCGGCCCGCAACGCCCTGGTGCTCGGCACGGGCAACCGGACCGAAGGGTTGCTGGGGTACACCACCATGTTCGGGGACAACGCCTGCGCCCTGAACCCCGTGGGCCAGCTCTACAAGACGGAGATCCGCTTGCTGGCGGAGTGGCTGGGCCTGCCGCGCGCAGTGCTGGACAAGGCGCCGAGCGCCGATCTGTGGACGGGTCAGGCCGACGAGGACGAGCTTGGCTTCACCTACGCCGAGGCCGATCACCTGCTGCACGAGATGATCGACAACGGCCGCCTTCCGCACGAACTCGAAGTCCTGGGGTTTGACGCCCAGCTGGTGACCGCAGTGGCCGCCAGGGTCCGGGCCATGCGCTTCAAGCGGCAACCGGCACCGGTGGCGGTCATGCCGGGCCGCCGGGATCCGGACGCGGAGGCGAATTTCACCGATGGGGGCTTTCATTGATCACCCTCGAGGTGCCCGAGGTCGAGATGCCCGGCGGCTGCTGTCATTTCGTGGCCACGCCCATCGGCAATCTCCAGGACATCACACTGCGGGCCATCGGGGTTTTGGCGGCGGCCGAGGTGATATACGCGGAGGATACGCGCCACACGGCCGGACTCATGAAACGGTACGGCCTGCGGGCGCCGCTGGTCAGTTACCATGATCACAACAAGCTGCAGGTTGTGCCGCGGATCATCGAGGATCTGAAGGTTCAGCGCAAAGTGGCCGTGGTCAGCGATGCGGGCATGCCCTGCGTCAACGACCCCGGATTTTCCCTGGTGCGTGCCCTGCTGCGGGAGGATCTGCCCTGGACCATCATCCCCGGGCCTTCGAGCGTGCTGGCCGCCCTGGTGCTGGCGGGATTTTCCCCGGACAGATTCCTGTTCGCGGGTTATCCTCCCCGCAAGAAGGGGCAACGCAGCCGATTCCTCGCGGAGATGCTGGCGTTCGGGCCCACCGTCATCCTGCTGGAGTCCTGCCACCGGATCGTCACCACCCTGGAGATGATCGGTGAACTGGAGCCGCAACGGGAAGTTGCGGTGGCGCGGGAAATCACCAAATTGCATGAGGAGACCCTGCGCGGGAAAGCCTCCGATCTGCTCCCGCTGATGACGGGAAAGCGTTTGCGCGGGGAACTGGTTCTGGTCCTGAGCGGGCCGGGAAAAAAGGAGTAGAGACGGTGACAGAGGACAGGCAGTCGTTCAAGAGGCGGGTGCGGGACCGTTTGCGTCCCGTGATTTTGACTCTCGACCGGGTGGGGATCTCGCCGCTGGGAGTTTCCATCCTCGGTCTGGTCATCACCGCCTTCAGCGGCCTGATCGTGGGCTCGGGGCATCTGTTCTGGGGTGGGGTGGTCTTTCTGCTGGGCTCGGCGTTCGACATGCTCGACGGGGATCTGGCCCGCCTGCAGGGTACCGTCTCGGCCCGCGGGGCATTCCTGGATTCCTGTTTCGATCGGCTGGGCGAGGCGTTTCTGCTGGCGGGTTTGACCTGGTATTTCGCCACTGTTGGCGATAAACCTGCGGCGCTGCCTCTGGTGTTGATCACCGCGGTCGTGGCCGGCAGCCTGACCACGAGCTATGTGCGGGCCAGGGCCGAGGGCGTCGGCGAGACCTGCTTCGTGGGCTTTATGCAGCGCACCGAACGGGTCATTCTGTTGACGCTCGCGATGCTGCTGGGGCGCTGGATCATGACGCCGGTCCTGGCCTTCCTGGCGGTCGCCACCACGGCGACGACGGTCCAGCGGCTGGTTCATGTCGCCACCAAGCTGCCCGGCCCCCTACCCCGTGGTCCCCAGCCCCGGGGCCCGGTTGCTCCCGACCAGGACCCATGAACAGTTTTGTGAAACAAGGGTTGCTGATCACCTTCGAGGGGCCCGAAGGAAGCGGCAAGACGACCCTGATCGAGGGCATCGCGCGCCGGCTGGTGGCCACCGGCGGGGAGCCGTTGCTGGTGCGGGAACCCGGAGGAACCGCCATCGGCGAGCGTATCCGGGACGTGCTCCTGGATCGGGCCTCCGACGGGATGTTTGCCGAGACCGAGCTGCTGCTCATGGTCGCCAGCCGGGCCCAGCTGATCCGGGAAAAGATCAAACCGGCCCTGGAGGCGGGGATGATCGTGCTGTGCGACCGGTTTGCCGACGCCTCCGTCGCCTACCAGGGTTTTGGCCGCGGCCTGGGAGAGAAAGCCGTGGACGAACTCAACAGATTCGCCCTGGACGGCGTGGTTCCCGACTTGACCCTGCTGTGCATGCTGCCTCCGGCGGAGGGACAGGCCCGCTTGACCGAGCGGGACACCGATCGCCTCGACCGCGAGGCCCTGGAGTTTCACCAGCGGGTGTACGATGGTTACCGCCACCTTGCCGACAGCGGCGAGGTGCGGTTCAAAGTGGTTGATGCTGCGGCTGCGGTGGAGCAGATGCTGGACCAGGCCATCGGCCACCTCAAAAAACTGGAACATGGCTTGCTCAAGTACCTTTAATGGGATCATCGATTCAGGCGAGGGGACCGCATTCCCCTATTAACGGGGCCGTGTCGTGTTGAAGGGCCCATTTTCCGGCTCGGAATGAAGGAATGCTCATGAAATCCGGACTTAAAGGTTTGTCGCCCCAGGTGGGAAGGTTTGCCCCCATGGGGATATTTTTTCTGGTGCTGGCTCTGCTGCTGCCCCTGACCGCTGCCCAAGCGGCGGGGCCGGCGGAACAGGCCGCGGCCCCTGATTCGGCCAAGGCCGTGGTCCAGGACCCGGCCGCCCGCCGGCGGGCCTTCTATGATGATCTGAAGATGCTCGGGGATGTGTACGAACGCATCGTCAACAACTACGTGGACGTTCTGGATCCCCACGAGGTGATGGTGGGCGCCATCCAGGGCATGCTGGACGAGCTGGACGAGCACTCCAATTACCTGCCTCCGGTAAACTACGAGGATCTGATGACCAGCACCGAAGGGGAGTTCGGGGGCCTGGGCATCACCATCCAGGTGCGCGACCACTACCCCACGGTGGTCTCGCCCATCGAAGGGACCCCCGCCTATTACATGGGCATCCAGGGGGGCGACCAGATCATCGAGATCGGGAGTAAAAGCAGCAAGGACCTGACAAGCACCGGTGCGGTCAAGCTGTTGCGGGGGCCTCCGGGCACCAAGGTGAACATCACCATCAAGCGGCCCGGACGCGAGGATCCCTTCCCCTTGACCATCACCCGCGACATCATCAAGATCGAGAGCGTGCCCTACGCCTTCATGATGGGGGACATCGGGTACATCCGGATCCAGAACTTCGCCCGCACGACGCCTGAGGAAGTCCGTGACAAGCTGGAGATGCTCACCAAAAAGGGCATGCGGGGACTTATCCTGGATCTGCGTTTCAATCCGGGCGGTTTGCTCGACGCCGCCAAGGGCGTCAGCGAACTGTTCCTGGATCGCGGCAAGCTCATCGTCTCCACCAAGGGCCGGCTGCCCTCCCAGGACCTGTCGCTGGTCAGCGATGCACGGAGCAAGGTGTACGACGATGTGCCCCTGGTGGTGCTGATCAACGGATCGTCCGCCTCGGCGAGCGAGATCGTCTCGGCCGCCATCCAGGATCACGACGCGGGCCTGGTCGTCGGTCAGACCAGCTTCGGCAAGGGTTCGGTGCAGACGGTGTTCCGCCTGGACGAGGACGAGGCGGTCAAGCTGACCACCGCGCGCTACTACACGCCCAGCGGCCGCTCCATCCACAAGACCCGCCCGCGCCACCCGCGGGTGGACAACGACGGGTCGATCGAGGCTGCCGCCCCCCTGGAAAAGTCGCCCGCCGATAAGGAAAAAGCGCGCTTCGAGAAAGAGAAGTATTACACCGACAGCGGTCGGGTCGTTTACGGGGGAGGCGGCATCACGCCCGATATCGAGATCGACCAGGATTTCCTGAGCGATTTCGAGGTCGCCCTGGTGCGCGACGGGGCCTTGTTCAGTTTTGCGGTGGATTACGTGGCCAAACTGGATTCGGTGCCTGCCAACCTCAAGGTCGACGATGCGACCTTCCGCGATTTCAAGAAGTTCCTGAAAGCCCGCGAGAACATCGATGCCTACCTCGCGGACTATAAACTGACCATGAGTGATTCCCTGCTGGATGCGAACCGGGGTTACATCGACCGCGGCATCCGGCGCGAGGTGGCCCGGCGCGCCCACGGTCCCCAGGCAGCCTACAAGGTCGCCATCGAGGACGATGTGCAGCTTCACCACGCCCTTGACCTGTTCAAGAAGGCCCACACCCTGCCGGAGCTGCTGGATCTGGCGAAGCAGTGGAACCAGGAACAACTGGCGAAACATGAGGCTGCAACCGCGGCGGCTGCGGATTCCACCGCGGCGGTTGACAAGAAGTAGCCCCGCTTGCGGTCCGGATCGTGAAGCCCGCATCACCGCTCGGTGGTGCGGGCTTTTTCCGGGGAACAACCTGCCGGCAGCGGGCATGATGATTGCGTGGAGAGTGCCGGTCCCCTCCCGGAATCGAGCCCCTCATGCACCCCCTGATCACCCCGCAAGTCGAAGAACTGCTGGTGGGATGCGTCGGCGAAGTCATCCGGTTAAAACATTTCAGCCGCCGCACCGAGAACTGCTACGTCGGATGGATCCTGCGGTTCATTCATTTTCATCACCGCCGCAACCCGCGTGATCTTGGACAGAAGGAGGTCACGGCCTTTCTCTCGGATCTGGCCGTGCGGTGCAAGGTGGCCGCCTCGACCCAGAACCAGGCCCTGGCGGCTTTGCTGTTCCTGTACCGGGACGTCATGGGCGTGGAATTGTCGTGGCTGGACGAGGTGGTGCGGGCCAAGCGCCCCGTGCGGATCCCGGTGGTGATGAGCCGGACCGAGGTCACCCGGGTTTTCCAGTATCTGAGCGGTCCCAGCCGCCTGGTGGCCGGTCTGCTGTACGGCGGAGGGTTGCGCCTGATGGAAACCCTCACCCTGCGCATCAAGGATATCGATTTCGACAACCGCGAAATCAAGGTGCGCAGCGGCAAGGGGCAAAAGGACCGGGTCACCATGTTGCCCGACCGGATCATTCCCGCCCTGCAACGGCATATCGCCCAGGTGCTGCAGCAGCACCGGGCCGATCTGGCCAATGGAACAGGCAGCGTGGCGATGCCCTTCTCTCTGGGGCAAAAGTATCCGCGGGCGGCCTGGGAGCCGGGCTGGCAGTGGGTGTTTCCCGCCACACGTCAATATACAGACCCCGCTAGCGGACACCGCCGCCGCCACCACCTGCACGAATCGGTGGTCCAGCGCCATGTGCGCGAGGCCGTGCGACGGGCCGGCATCCTCAAGCGGGCCAGTTGCCACACCTTTCGCCACTCCTTCGCGACCCATCTGCTGGAAGACGGTTACGACATCCGGACCATCCAGGAATTGCTGGGCCACAAGAATGTGGCCACGACCATGATCTACACCCACGTCTTGAACCGCGGGGGACGCGGGGTGCGGAGCCCCCTGGATAAGGTTTGAATCGTGCCCAGGGAATAGCCCCCCGTATCGTAAGAGCATCTCCCGATCCTGGTCTCGGCAGCCATGGCCTCCTTTCCCTTGGACGGTTGCCTGCGCCCTCCTGGCTCCGGCAACCTCGGCATTCCGGCCCGTCCGCCATCCATGGCTCCCGGACCTTCATGACGCCATGGGAAAGGAGGTCATGGCTGCCGAGATCAGGATCCGGACAGCTTTTCGCTGCGGGAGCAATTCCCAGGCGCAATAAATTCGATATGCGGTTGATTTGAGCGTGGTAACGCTGAACCAGTCCGGAGACACCCGGAAGGAGAAAGGAAATGACCGTTGACGGGATATGATTTCATCGGGGTGGTTATCAAGAATGTACTATCAAGAACTCCCTATAGCGTGCTACAATCCCAGGAAAATAATTCATATTTCGGGCAGGAACGGGGGTTATTGGGAAGTTTCGGGGAATATTGCATTCTCAGCAATAGGCACGTCTTCATGCCTATCAAGAACTTTCCAATTTACGTTAGGTGAACTTAGAAACAGAGGGAAGCTGTGGCAGTATTTTCGACAACCGATGTTGTGAAGTTGCTCCTCTCGTCGCGCTGTAGGCCATCTAGTCTCAATCCGCCGGAACGACCGGGCATCTACGCCATATTTCTAAGGGACCAGGAGCAGATCGGGTGGTTCGCTGCCAAATCCGGATCGGCTGTCTACGTTGGAATCAGCAGCAACTTGAAACAGCGCGAATTCGACGTCCATTTTTCTTCCGGCTCCTCTGGTTTCTGAACCACTTCTTCCGGCTTGACCTCCGG
>CAZJGK010000023.1:0-11489 GCA_964545545.1 uncultured Fibrobacteraceae bacterium
TTGACACCCAACGCTCCCTGGGTTATCACCTCAAGTGAAAACCCAGTAGGTCGTTGGGATTGCCTGCCCCGCACCTCCGCTGGTGAGGGACCGCCCTTTCGCCCACTCATGCCGTAGTTTGTTTCGCCGGAATATTGGAGGAAATCCATGTCGCGAATCATCCGCAATGTTGCGTTGTTGCTGAGCATCTTGATTTTCCTGGCGCCCGCAAGCCAGGCCAAGGAAATTCAGCTGAACCGCAAAGACGTGACCATCATCAAGAAGAAGCTGGTCGCGGTCGAGCAAGCTCTCAATCCCCTGCCGGAGGGCTACCTCAAGAGCGAGGAGGATTTCGACCTTCCGACCTCCGTCAATGAAGGTGACAAGGGCGGTTTCCAGCTGGTCAACGCCTCGGCCGATTTCACCTTCGACGGCGGCAGCGACAAGATGGCCAAGAAGTCGCAAGATGATATCGAAGCCACCTACAAGAAGAAGATCATGGAAGCCCAGGCCAAAGGTGATTACGCGGCCATGCAGAAAATCTCCCAGGAAATGATGCAGGAAGCCATGGGTGCCCAGATGGCGGCCGTCGACGCCAAAAAGGAGCCCGTGCGGGTGTATATTTCCTTCAATGACGGAGCCTATGCCACCATCGATCCCGATGCCGTGGTCTTCGAAAAGCCCGGAGTCATCGCCCTGAAATCCCTGCAGAACCAGGGCGAGGAAATGCAGGTCATGATCTATTTCGATCCGGTCAAGCTGAAGGAGACCGAGACCCTGGCCAAGGTGGAACTGGAAAGCGACGATGACCCCGACGCCCCGCAAAAAACGACCGTCCGGTACATCACCATCCAGATGACCGGCCCCCCGTCCGTGGTGGAGGCCTGGAGCCAAAGCGTGGACACCGGCATGGTTCTGGCCCAGATCGATCATTAGGCCTGGGCGCCAACCTTGAACAACGCCGGCCTGATGCGCTCGGCTCAAATTGGGGCGACAACCGCCCCCAGCACCAGATCCACAACTTCGGGGACCTTGGTCTCCAGGCGCGTGTTGCGGCGCGAGAGCACCCAGTCGGTGGCCATCTCGTCCAGGATGCCGAAGACCGCCTTGGCCGCCAGCACGGGGTCCAGATTCTTGCGGAAGGCGCCCTCGTCCATGCCTTCGGCGATGACCTGGGCGATGATCCCCAGGTAATCGCCCACCTTGGCCCGCGACAACTCTTCCAGAAAATGCAGGCTGTGACGCAGCTCGACCTGGGTGATGATGGCCAGGTCGCGATCGGCGCCCACCAGCGAAAGATGCAGATCGATTATGGCACGCAACTTCTCGACAGCCGTGCTCAATTCCGCCAATCGTTCCTGCCCTTCGGCGATAAACCGGCCGAGCGCCCGGTCAAAAAGCGAAATCAGGATCTCTTCCTTGTTCTTGAAATACAGGTAGATGGTGCCGTCGGCAACGCCGGCCCTGCGGGCAATCATGGCCACGGTGGTCTGATGGTAACCGCGGCGTGCGATTTCCACCGTAGCGGCATCCAGGATGCGCTGCTTCTTGTCGTCGCTGCTTCGTCGCGCCATGGTTGAATATCCATTCATTACCAAATGTTACCGGAACAGTGAGGCTGATCCTCTTCAGAGAAAACTCTTATCTGATCATAATACCATTTATTTAACAAAACAAGACAATTTCATCAATTCCCCTAAAACGGTTGACATCCGTGTCGATCATGAGTAGAATAATGAATAGTCATTCATTTATTCAGTTCTCAGCGCACCAAACTCCAGGCCCTGCCATCTCCGGACGGGCCCAGTGATGAAAGGTGGATTGTATGCACAGGCAGATCAGGAAAATCGCCGTGCTCGGTTCCGGGGTGATGGGCAGCGCCGTTGCCGCCCACTTCGCCAATGCCGGCATCCCTTCCCTGGTCCTGGACATCGTTCCCAAGGACGCCGGAGACGACCCCAAGGCGCGCAACGCCATTGCCGCCAAAGCCGTGGCCGCCCTCGCCAAGACCAGGCCCTCCCCCATTTTCTCCTCCGATTGCTTGGCCCTGATCGAGACCGGCAACTTCGAGGACGACATGCCGCGCCTGAAAGAGGCGGACTGGATCATCGAGGTGGTCAAGGAGGACATGGCCATCAAGAAGATCGTCCTGAAGAACGCCGCCCCCCACATCGGGAGTGACGCCATCTTCAGCAGCAACACCAGCGGCCTTTCCCTGACCGAGATGGCGGCGGTCCTGCCCGCAGAGATGCGGCCCCGCTTTCTCGGCACGCATTTTTTTAATCCGCCGCGGTACATGAAACTCTTCGAACTGATCCCCACCGCCGACACCGAGCCCGAAATCGTCGCTTTCGTGGCCGATTTCGCCCGGACCCGCCTGGGCAAGGGCATCGTGATGGGCAAGGACACCCCCAACTTCGTGGCCAACCGCATCGGTGTGCACGCCATGATGGCCACGGTCAAGATCATGGACGGGATGGGTCTGACCATCGAGGAGATCGACGCGCTCACGGGGCCAGCCATCGGCCGCCCCAAGACCGCCACCTTCCAGCTGGCCGACCTGGTGGGCCTCGATACCTTCGTGCACGTGGCCGACAACATCCTGCCTTTGATCCCCGACGATGAGGCCCGCGACATATTCCAGGTGCCCGACTATCTGCGCGCCATGATCGACAAGGGCCTGCTGGGGCGAAAATCCGGCTCCGGTTTCTACAAGATGGAAAAGAAGGGCGGCCAGAAGGTCTTCTCCACTCTGGATCTGCAGACCCTTGATTACCGTGAATCGCAGAAGCCCAAGTTCGGGGAATTGGCCGCGGCCAAGAGCATGGAGAACAAGGCCGAAGCCCTGGGCATGTTGGCCTTCGGCAAGGGCAAGGCCGGCCAGGCCATCTGGAAAATGCTGGCGGCGACTTTCTCCTACAGCGCCATGCGCCTGGGGGAAATCTGCGACCAGGCCGTGCAGATCGACCAGGCCGTCCGCTGGGGTTTCAACTGGAAACAGGGTCCGTTCGAGACGTGGGATACCCTGGGCTTCCGCAAGGTCACCGAGCGCATGCGCGCCGAAGGCCTTCCGTTGCCCGCGTGGGTGGACGCCCTGTACGACAGCGGCGCAGAAACCATCTACCGCACCACGGACGGCGTGCCGGAAAGCCCCACCGCCGCACCCGGGGTGTTCGCCCCGGTGCCGACGGACGCACGCGCTCTGCCTTTTGACATCCTGCGCCGCGGCGGCCGCGAGGTCCGCCGCAATCCCGGATCCAGCCTGATGGACCTGGGCGACGGCGTCCTGGGCCTGGAGTTCCACGCCAAGATGAACGCCATCGGCCAGGACACCCTCAACATGGTCATGACCGCCTGCAGCGAAGCCGAAAAGAACTGGCGGGCCCTGGTGGTGGCCAACGATGCGGACAACTTCTCGGTCGGCGCCAACCTGATGATGCTCATGATGGAGGCCACCGAGGGCAACTGGGACGACATCAATCTGATCATCCATGCCTTCCAGGCGGCCACCGGGCGCCTGGAGCACTGCGGCGTGCCCGTGGTGAGCGCTCCGTCGGGCATGGCCCTGGGCGGCGGCTGCGAGATGACCATGGCCGCCAACGCCGTGCGCTGCGCCGCCGAATCCTACATCGGATTGGTGGAATTCGGCGCGGGTGTGATCCCCGCCGGCGGCGGTTGCCTGCGCCTTTACCAGCGCCAGGTGGCCCTGTTGACCGACAAGAAGGATCTGCAGCCCGCCTTCCGCCGCGCCTTCGAAACCATCGGCACGGCCAAGGTCGCCACCAGTTGTCAGGAGGCCCGCGAACTGGGCTTCCTGCGGCCGGGCGACACCTGGTCCATGAACCGCGACCACCTGACCGCCGACGCCAAGGACCTGGCGCTGGCCATGGCGCAGACCAACCATGTCTCTCCCGTGGCGGACAAGGCGATCCCCGTCATGGGCACCGCCGGCAAAGGCCTGGCCGAGTCCGTCCTCTACAACATGCAACAGGGTCTTTTCATCAGTGAACACGACCGCAAGATCGGCATGCATCTGGCCCACGTGCTGAGCGGCGGCGACGTCCCGCCGGGCAGCACCGTCACCGAACAGCACATGCTCGATCTGGAGCGCGAAGCCTTCATGCGGCTGCTGGGAGAACGCAAGACCCTGGAGCGCATGCAGTACATCCTGAAAACCGGCAAGCCCCTGCGGAACTAGCGGGCAGAAGGAGAGCAAGATGAAAGAAGTCGTTGTCATCGCCGCCCGCCGCACCGCCGTGGGCCGAGCCATCAAGGGCACGCTGCGCCACATGCGGCCCGACGACCTGGGCGCCGCCGTGGTCAAGGACCTGTTGACCCTTTTCCCCGACCTGGACCCCGCGCGCATCGGGGACGTGATCATGGGCTGTGCCATGCCCGAAGGCGAGCAGGGCATGAACGTGGGCCGCAACATCGGACTGCTGGCGGGCCTGCCCGTCTCCGTGCCCGGCATGACCGTCAACCGGTTCTGCAGTTCGGGCCTCGAATCGATCAACATCGGCGTCGGGGAGATCCGCAGCGGCCAGTCGGATTTCGTCATCGCCGGCGGAAGCGAATCCATGTCCATGGTGCCCATCGGCGGCCTACGCTATCTGCCCAATCCCACCTTGGCCCGGGAATTTCCCCAGTACCTGACCAACATGGGCATCACGGCCGAGAACCTCGCCGTCAGCGACGAGATCACCCGCGAGGCCCAGGATGAATTTTCCTTCCAGAGCAACATGAAGGCCGTCGCGGCCATCAGTGACGGGCGTTTCACCGGGGAAATCACTCCGGTCATGGCCCCGCTGCCCGGCTTCGACCAGCAGGACCGGCCCATCACCGAAGAAGTGGCGTTCAAGGTGGATGAGGGCCCCCGCGCCGAAACCACCATCGAAGCCCTGGCCCGCTTGCGCCCCGCCTTCAAGCAGGGCGGAACCGTGACGGCCGGCAACAGCAGCCAGATGAGCGACGGAGCCGCGGCCGTGCTGCTCACCACGGCGGAACTGGCCGCCGAAATCGGCGCCACTCCCCTGGCCCGCTTCGTCGCCTACGCGGTGGCGGGCGTCGAACCCGAGATCATGGGCATCGGGCCCGTGGCCGCCGTGCCCAAGGTCATGGCCGCCACGGGGCTGACCCTTGACCAGATGGATGTGATCGAATTGAACGAGGCCTTCGCCGCCCAGAGCCTGGCCGTCTGCAAGCGGTTGGGCCTGGATCCCGGTGACGGGCGATTGAATCCCAACGGCGGCGCCATAGCCCTGGGCCACCCCCTGGGCTGCACCGGCGCCAAACTGACCACGAGCGCCCTCCACGAATTGAAACGACGCGGAGGCAAATACGCCCTGGTTACCATGTGCATCGGCACGGGCATGGGCGCGGCCGGAATTTTCGAGGCGATCTGATTTCCGCCGGGCCCCGGCCCGCGCATATACGCAAGGAGATGACCATGGCAGACAAGAAGTATCCCACCGGGGGGGAATTCCTCCTGAGCGAAACCGATCCCCAGGATGTGTTCACTCCCGAGGACTTCAACGAGAACCAGCGCATGTTCGCCAAGACCTGCGAGGACTTCATCGAACGGAACATCGTTCCGATCCAGGAGGAACTCGAATACGAGGGCAACACCATGCTCGGCAAGGAGCTGCTCAAGAAGGCGGCGGAGACCGGACTGCTCATGGTCGATATCCCTGAAGCCTACGGCGGCATGGGATCGGACAAGGCCACCATCATGCTGATCAGCGAGAAGATGTCGGCCGGCGGCAGCTTTGCCGTGACCCACGGCGCCCACTCGGGCATCGGCACCCTGCCCATCGTCTACTTCGGCACCGAGGAGCAAAAGAAGCGGTTCCTGCCCAAGCTGGCCTCGGCCGAATTGCTGACCTGCTACGGGTTGACCGAGCCGGGCAGCGGCAGCGACGCCTTGGCCGCGGCAACCACGGCCGTATTGAGCGCCGACGGCAAGTACTACACCCTCAACGGCAGCAAGCAGTACATCTCCAACGCCGGGTACGCCGATATGATCATCCTGTTCGCCAAGATCGACGGCGACAAATTCACCGGCTTCATCGTGGACCTCGGCAGCGAGGGCGTGACCATCGGGCCCGAAGAGAAGAAGATGGGCTTCAAGGGCTCCTCCACCTGCGCGATCTCCCTCGAGGACGTGAAGGTTCCGGTGGAAAACCTGCTGGGAGAGATCGGCAAGGGTCACCACATCGCCTTCAACATCCTGAACGTGGGCCGCTTCAAGTTGGGCGCCAGCACCGTCGGCGGTTGCAAACTGACCCTCAAGCACGCTGTGCCCTACACCAAGCAGCGCCATCAGTTCGGCCAGCCGCTGTGCAACTTCGGCCTGATCCGAAGCAAGATCGCCGACGTGGCCAGCCACGCCTACGTGGCCGAATCCATGGTCTACCGCACCGCGGGACTGTTCGACCGGGCCATCGCGACCCTGGACAAGAACGCCCCGGACTTCGATTACCAGAGCATCAAGAAGGTCGAGGAATTCTCCATCGAGTGTTCCATGATCAAGGTGTTCGCCACCGAGGCCATGGCCCTGGCCGCCGAGGAAGGTGTCCAGATGCTCGGCGGATACGGCTACTGTCAGGAATATCCCCTCGAGAGGTTCTACCGCGACGAACGCGTCAACCGCATCTTCGAGGGCACCAACGAGATCAACCGCATGATCATTCCCGGCATGGTCATGAAAAAGGCCCTCAAGGGCGAGCTGCCCTTCCTGCAGGCGGCCCAGGCGGTGGCCGAGGAACTGACGGGACTGCCCGTCTTCACCGAACCCAGCGAACCGGAGTTCCTGGAAACCGAGGGCAAGCTCATCGCCAACATGAAGAAGGTCGTGCTGGCCGTGCTCGGCCTGGCGGCCCAGAAGTTCGGCAAGGATCTGAAGGATCAGCAGGAAGTGCTTGCGGACTGCGCCGACATCATCATGCAGACCTACGCCTGTGAAAGCGGCTGGCTGCGGGCGCTGAAGAAAGCGGCGGCCGATGGTCAGGACAGCGCGGCGGCCATGGCTGACATGCTGACGCTGTTCACCCACGACGCCATGGACAGCGTGGCTGTTTGGGCGCGCAATGTCCTGGCGGCCACCGTCGAAGGAGACGAGCTGCGGACGTACGCCGCCGGCCTGCGCCGTCTGGCCAAGCACGATCCGGTCAACCGCTCCCGGTTGCACGACGCCATCGCCGCGCGTGTGATCGAAGCGGACGGTTATACGCTGTAACAGGAATCAAGGGGCCGCTGCCGGCATCTCATCCGCGCACCGACATCACGCCTGCGGTAGCGGCCCTTGTCTTCCCTTGCAAACCGGCCTCCGCCGACATCGAGAGGTTCGGCACCTTCCGCTACTGATCAGGCCTGGATATCGAGCTGGGTGAACGCTTCGTTCAGGCCGGCGATCTGGGCGCTGTCGCGTCCTTCCATGTAGTAACGCAGCACCGCATCGGTGCCCGAGGCCCGCAGCTCGAACCATTGACCCGTGAATTCGATGTACGTGCCGTCGCCCGCGCGGAATATCCGCTGGACATGGGGCAGGGTCACGCCCTGCGGCAAGACCTTCCGCAGTCTGGCTGATGCGTCCTGGGGGGACAATTTTTCCAGGGCCGCGAACCAGGCCACCGTGGCCTCCTTGCGCCGGTTGCCCGCAGCCCGGGCCTGTTCCCTGGCCTTGCCCTGCAGCGACTCGTCGAACAACGTGACATCCCGTCGCTCGTAGAAGCGATAGCGGGTCTCGGATTCTTCCAGCAAATCCAGATAGTAGCCGGCGAAACTGCCGCCGCTTTGATGCAACCGCGCGGCCAGGCACAGGGCCATCACCCCGATCTGCATGCCGTCCTTCTCCTTGGGGGCCAGACTCTTCCGCGTACCGCCGCGGCTGGTGATGGGCTCGGCCGGGCCCATGGCCGCCCCGCCGCTTTCCTCGGCCATGATCAGCAGGCGGGGTTGGGGGCCGAAAACGGTCCCGACACCGGTGACATCGGTGGCGCGGCAGGGATCGGTGCCGGCGGCAATCTGCCGCTCCAGATCGCGCACCAGGGCCGCGAAGTGCTTGAACCCCACCGGCACGCGGAAGGTTTTGAGCCCGCCCACCGTCTCGGCAACTTCCCCGATGCTCAAACTCGTGGGATAGGTGGTGGCCACGATCCAGTCGAAGCGGTCCAACTCCCCCGCCTTGCGCAGGGATGAGATCTTCAGCGCCGTCAGCATGAAGTAGATTTGGTTTGGTTTGAAGAAGACCAGGCAGCGGTCGGCATCCAGGGGATCGACCTCCAGGCCGGCCTCGGTAGCTCGTGCAGCCAGCGCGGCCGGAGCGGTGGTCACCATGTTGAAGCGGTCGCCGTCGGGATCCCAGATGAAGAAGACCTGGCAACGATCCGCGGCCAGCAGCTCCTGGGCTCCGACATGCTTGTAGACTTGCCACTTGCCCGGATCCACCCCGTAGTTGACGCCGTTCAGCACCCCGATGCCGTGGTATTCGGTGTTTTCCTGCTCGTGGGTCAAGAACACCGGTTGACCGTCGCCCACGGGGATATCCAGGGCCGCGAAAATGCGCCGCGCCGCCGGCCCCATGGATCCGCCTTCGGTGCAAAAACCGGCGCGGAAACCTTCCGCAAAAGCCGGGACCAGTTCCTGCAGCAAAGGCGGGGGCACCACCAGTTTGAGGTAGTCGCCATAAGCGTCCAGGGGGTCGAAATCACGTCTGATGAGGGGGTCGTCCGCAGCGGCCAGGGCGATCCGTAGCCCATGTGCCGCAGCCCGTGAGACCAGTTCGCGCACCCGGTCCGCAATCAGCCCGGCCATCTCCAGCAACTGGCCGCCACTGCTGTCCATGGGCTTCCAGCCGCCCTTGTAGCTCTGGCTGTGGCTGGCGGTGAAGTTCTCGCCTCCGTCCAGCTCCTCGTAAAAAACCCCGAAGGACGAGAGCCAGATCGGCGTGGTCCTTTCCGAGGCCGGACGCAGATGAACCCGGATGCCCCGGGCCGCATAGATCCGCGCCGCCAGGTCGATGAACTCCTGGGTGTGGGGCCTTACCTCGCCCCCCACGTGAAGTGAGACCAGGCCGTATTCACCGGCGAGTTCAGCCCTGGCCGTCAGCATCAGGGCCACGGTCAGGGCGTTAAAAGGCACCTCGAGGTTGAACAGGTCATCCGGATCCAGCAGGTCACGGTAACCCGCCGTGCCCAGCTTGAACGCCGTGGCCCAGGTGTCCAGGCCGGCCTCTTTCACCAGATCCGCATCGATGGCGAATTCTTCGGATTTCCGCGCAAAGGGAGTAAAAAAAGGCCGTTGCCTGCTCATGAACCCAACTCCGGATTGAAAGAGACATCCACGACTTTGCGGATCACGGCGCTTTCGACCTCGAAGAACTCCGCGGGCCTGAAGTTAAACAGGGAAGCGATGATATTCGAGGGAAAAACCTCGATGCGCGTATTCAGGTCCCGCACGTTGGCGTTGTAAAAGCGCCGGGCGGCCTGGATGCGATCCTCCGTGCCTGCCAGCTCCTTTTGCAGAGCCAGGAAATTCTCGTTGGCCTTCAGGTCGGGATAGCCTTCGGCCACCGCGAGCAGCTTTTGCACACTGCCCACGAGCTGCTTTTCATCTTCCGCCTGGTGGGCCGGCGTGCCGTGGGAATTGCGGGCCCGTTCGCGGGCTTCGACGACCGCCGCCAGGGTCTCCCGCTCATGGGCGGCATAGCCCTTGACCGCTTCCACCAGGTTGGGGATCAGATCATACCGGCGCTTCAGCTCGGTGTCGATGTTCGACCACGACTCGCTGACCTGCTGGCGAATCCGCACCAGTTGATTGTAGTTCAACGCCCCCCAAACCAACACAATCAAAACGATAATCACGGCAATCTGGATCATGAACGCGGACCGCCTTTCATCTGCTCGATGACGTAGTCGGGAATCAACGCCAACATTTCCCGGGCCATTTCGAGGGCTTCCTCGTGCCGGGTCGGGTTGTTGTAGCCGGACCTGTAAACCGCGATTTCGCCCATGCCGAATTCGATGTTCAAGCTAGGGGCCTGCATGAGGTAGTCCATGGTCCGGCTGTGAATGATGTCGTAGGCCCATTTGCGGTCCGCAGACTTGACGTAAAACTTGCGGCTGAACTCAGCCGATTCGAAATCGATATCATCGGCGCCCAGAAATTCCCCGATGCGGTCAATGGCATGCTCCCGGCGGATCTGCAGGGGAATCGTGGGAAACCCGCAGGCGATGATCACCAGCCCTATCCGGTGGGTCGAACGATTCTTGCCCGAACCCGTGACATATTTGAAATCCAGGCAGAGGACATCGTGACCGTCGAGTTGGCCGCTGATGACGTTGCCGTTGCTGCGGGAATGGCCGCGGTCCAGGATCTTCAGGCCTGGATACCGGCTCCGCAGGGTCTTCAGGCCGGAACGATTGTATCGCCAACCGCGGCCGGTGGCCCAGGTCACCAGGGCCTCCCGGCGCTTTTGGTCCTGGCGCCAGGCAAAGACTCCAAACACGGCTATGGCGGCCAGAATGGTAAAAATAATGCTCGGGGGCATACAATCCCTTTCCCGTTGAGTACCCAACAGGGATTGTCTGCGCAGAGCCCCGGGACCTCAACAGGAATTCTACCCGGCGGGGAAGGAACTTATTGACCCAAAAAAGAGCCCGACACAAAGGCCGGGCTCTTGGCAAGACAATCAGGATTACTAGCGGAACAGCGACTTGACGTTGCCGAAGCTCGTTTCCTGGGCGTCCACGGTGCAATCCACCAGCGGATACCCATCAACAAGGGGATTCATCCGGAAGAGATCATAGGTATAATCCAAAATACCGGTGGCGCTGTTATAGCATTGTCCCAACAGAACCGTGGTGTCATCGTATAAAGTTTTATCGTCGAAATTCAGGATATTGCCGTCCAGGGCCTGGCAGGTCCAGTAACCATGGCCCAGCACGTCGCTGGTCTCGATGACACTCATGCCGTCGGCAATGGTGATCGCGCAGCTCTCCCAGGGCTCGGGGTCGGCTATCATGGCGGCGGCCGTCATCACCGTGGGCGCGGGTACGGGGCCGGAACCGACCACCGTGACCGCACCGCCGGAGGCGTCCATTTCACTCAGGCCGAAATACTCGCTGTAAACGCCGGTGACATCGACGATGTCGCCGGGCACGTTGGCGGTCGAACCCATGTAAACCCAGATACCGTTGTAAGCGCCGAAAGGAGCCTCGGCAACCCAGATGCCGTTGTAGCTAACGGCGGTCACGGTCACACCTGAGATGGTCAGGGTTTCACCCTGGGTGTAGACCCCATTCTGAATGTCGAAAATATTGGGGCCGGTGGCGGCCAGAACGGACTGGACACCCATAGTCACCAGCAAAAGGGCAAAGACGATAGCGAGACGCTTCATGATGAACCTCCAAGGAAGTATGAGCAACAATTGGTGAATATCCTAACCAAGGTGAGCGAGCCCGGAGATAGGATTTCGACAACTTATACCCCGATGATACACAATAATCAAGTAG
>CAZJGK010000023.1:11589-40332 GCA_964545545.1 uncultured Fibrobacteraceae bacterium
GGGTTAATTGGTCCCTGTCACGACCATAAAATTACCATTGACTATCGAATCCAGAAACCTAACATATTGCGACCATGATAGATCCACTACGGCACCAGGGCCAACAGGATTTGCTCAGCCCGACACCGTCCTCAGGAAGGCAAGCCCATGTCCACTACCAAATCAAGGTCGGGCGTGTTCCTTATCTTCCTGTTGCTTTACCTGCCCTTTGTCATCCAAAACGGTTTTCAGGCAACGCATAGGACCCAGGTTGATTTTCCCTCGTTCTGGTACGCTGCCCACACAGTATACGATGAGCATCGCTCTCCATATGCAGAGGGCGCGTTGCAATCCACCGAGAGACAGCTAAATCAGAAGATATTTCCCTTCCTGTATCCCCCGCCCAGCCTGCTGATGTTTTGGCCCTTGTCCTGGTTCCCCTATGGTGAGGCGCTGACCCTGCAACTGTCGGTCAACCACCTCTGTTTTCTACTTGTTCTGTATCTATTGTGGGGCAAGATCCTTGCCGGATACCTTGTCCCCCCGGATGACAAGAACCTGTCTGATTCCTTTGCCCCGCTGGTATTGCCGTTGTGGGTCGTGTATTCCCTCCAATTTCATCCGGTCGCATTGACCATCGACCACGGACAAATCAACTTGATAGCGCTGGCCTTCATCTGCCTTTTCTGGCTTGGTCTTCAAAATAATTGGCGCCCCGCCTTCATTGCCCTGCCTCTGGCGGGGGCAATCCTGCTGAAAACCTATCCTGCACTTTTTATTCCCCTGTTGCTCATCCGCCGCCGCTTTGCGATAGCATCCTGGACCTCAGGTATCCTCGCCGGTGCCGTGGGGTTGAGCTTTGCCCTGTTGCCTCTGCAAACCTGGCGTGACTGGTTCACCCTGGTTCTGCCCACCGGAGGTTATACCAACACCCCCTACAAACTTTTTTCCCCGGCCATGCCCTGGAACCAGGGCATCAACGGATTCTGCAGTCGGTTGTTTCTCCACCCTGGCTACGCCGTCTTCGTCGCTCCCAATTTCGCCCGCATCCTGGCATATGCCACGGCTTTGGTGGTGGTCGCCGCCCTGGTTTGGGTGATCTGGAAACCGACCCGAACCCCTGCAGGAACATTCCTCCCCGAGGAATTCGGGCTCACCCTGCTTTCAATTTTTCTGATCGCGCCGCTTTCCTGGGAGCACCATCTGGTCTTCATCCTGCCGGCGTGTCTGCTCGTAATCGGACACCTCGCATCCGGACGCGGCCCCGCACTTCCAGCCGTTCTTGCCATCGCATCGGTGATGATCATCGGCTGGCCCTTGAAGTTCCTGTTCAATATCGAGAACCAGGGAATTCTGAATCTCCTGGTTTCGTTGAAGTTCTTCGCCGTCGTGGGTCTCTGGATCTACTTCCTGAGGGACCTGCGCCGTGTGCATGCCCGATGAGCAGTCGTTCGCAGCCTTTCTCGGCGGAATCGGCCCAGGTGTTGACCAAACGCCCTCGCCTCCCAGTGTGAACTTGCCATCCTGCGAATCCCAACGATAATGGATGCGTAACGAAGAAGGATGCAAGTCGGAAGGATATCTCTCCACATGGCCAAGGAAAACCTGATACCGGAGCAGTATTTCGTGTTCGCCTTTCCCCTGGCCGCCAAGGCCTGGGACCAGTATCGGATTGATGCCCTGCTGCCGGCGGAGGTTACCGCCGGCAACGACCTGGCCTACGAGATCCGCAAACTGGCCGCTGCGGTGAACGGCCACCCGGAGCGCCTCTCCCGCGGGGCGACCCCGACCCATGCCGAGACCCTCCTGGCCCTGCGCACCCTCAACCAGGCCTTGCGCTGGGTTGCCCTGCGCTACTTCCTGGACGAGAACCCCGGGGGCCTGGCACGGAGTCGGCAATGGGCCGCCGAGAAACTGGGGTCCGAAAATGTGGAAAACCTTTTCCGCACCTTCGTGGCCCTGTTTCCGCCGTTGGACATCCAGCGCGGAACCCTGGTTGTCGAAAATTTCCTGACCACCGCCCATGGCCCCCTGAACGGACACGACCTTTCCGCCCTGGAAATGTTCCTGCTGTTTTTGAACGTCACCAACCCGGCCGCACAGGAAGCCGAACATCTTTTCGACGATGGCGACCTGCGTCGCAGGGCCTCGTTCCTGCCGTTCGTGACCGGGCTCGAGGATTACCTGACGCAGTTCGAACCCGCAGGTAGCCAGGGCACCTCCCTGCCCCATCTGCTGCGCGAGCCTTTGCTCGCCAGCCCGAACTCCCTGGCCGGGCAGCTGGCCTGGATCCGCGAACACTGGGCGCATTTGCTGCCCCCGGAACTCCTGGCCCGCCTGCAGTTCGCCCTGGATATCCTGAAGGAGATCGATGTTGTGCGCGGCGGCGAGCCCGGCCCACCCCCGGTCCTGGAATTTTCAGATCGGAGCGCCTATGAGGAGCCCGAAGCATTCAGCCGCGACGCCGACTGGATGGCCAACGTGGTCCTGATGGCCAAGAGCGTTTACGTGTGGCTGGACCAGCTGTCGCGAACATACCAACGGCCCCTGCATACCCTGGCCGACATCCCCGATCAGGAACTGGACAAGCTGGCCCGCTGGGGAGTCAACGGACTGTGGCTCATCGGGTTATGGGAACGATCAACCGCCTCGCGCACCATCAAGCAGTGGCTGGGCAACCCCGAGGCAGCGGCCAGCGCCTACTCCCTTTACGACTACCGGATAGCGGACGACCTGGGGGGCGAAGAGGCCTGGCGGAACCTGAGCGAACGGGCGGGCCGACGCGGCATCCGTCTGGCCAGCGACATGGTGCCCAACCACATGGGCATCGACAGCCGTTGGGTGGTTGAACATCCCGAATACTTCCTGCAACTGGATCACCCCCCCTACCCGGCCTACCAATTCGGTTGCGGCAACCTGTGCCCGACCCCCGGGGTCGGCGTGCGAATCGAGGACGGCTACTGGGAAAAGCGCGACGCGGCGGTTGTCTTCCAACGCGTTGACGAACACAGCGGCCGGACCCGTTATATCTACCACGGCAACGACGGCACCAGCATGCCCTGGAACGACACCGCCCAGCTGAACTTCCTGTTGCCCGAAGTCCGCGAAGCGGTCATCCGTGTGATCCTCGATGTGGCCCGCCGCTTCCCCATCATCCGCTTCGACGCAGCCATGACCCTGGCCAAGAAGCACTACCAGCGGTTGTGGTTCCCCGCTCCCGGCGATGCCGGAGCCATCCCCTCCCGCGCCGAGCACGGCATGACCCGCGCGGAGTTCGACCGCGTCTTCCCCATGGAGTTCTGGCGGGAAGTGGTTGACCGCGTGGCGGTCGAGGCGCCCGACACGCTGTTGCTGGCCGAGGCGTTCTGGCTCATGGAAGGCTACTTCGTGCGCACCCTGGGCATGCACCGGGTCTACAACTCGGCCTTCATGAACATGCTCAAGATGGAGGACAACCAGAAGTACCGACAGACGCTCAAGAACGTGCTGGAGTTCAGCCCGGGCATCCTGCAGCGCTTCGTGAACTTCATGAACAACCCCGACGAGCGCACCGCCGTCGAACAGTTCGGGCGCGGCGACAAGTACTTTGGTTGCATGGTGTTGCTGGTGACCCTGCCGGGGTTGCCCATGCTCGGCCACGGCCAGATCGAAGGATTCACGGAGAAATACGGCATGGAATACCGCAAGGCCTACTGGGACGAGCAGGTCGACCAGGACATGGTGGCCCGCCACGAGCGCGAGGTCTTTCCCCTGATGCGCCTGCGCCACCTGTTCAGCGGCGCCGAGAACTTCGCCCTGTTCGACTTCGTCCATGACAACGGCTGGGTGGACGAAAACGTATTCGCCTATGTCAACGGCAAGGACGCTCAACGCGTGCTGGTCATCTACAACAACGCCTATGACTCGACCTCAGGTCGTGTCCGGCTTTCGTCCGCCATCAACCGCGGTACGGCGGACCATGCGGACCTGCACCAGGTGACCTTGGACCAGACCCTGGGCATCTCCGCCGACCAGGGCGCCTGGTACTCCCTGCGTGACCACGCCGATGGAATGCAATACCTGCGCCATGGCCGTGAGCTTTGTGAACATGGCCTGCATACCACCCTGCACGGTTACCAGTACCGGGCGTTCATTGACATCGCCCGCCTCGAGGGCGGCGATGCCGAGTGGGCGGAACTGGCTGCGGCCCTGCAGGGCGGCGGGGCACCGGATTTGCGCCGGGCTCGCCTGCGGCGCATCCTGGAACCGCAACTGGCCCCCCTCCGGATGTTGATGCGGCCGGAGATCCTGGGGTGGCTGGAATACGGCGGCGAGCCCGGAGAGGCAGAATCTGCTGATTCTTGCTTGACGGACCTACCTGATTATCTGAGTGACTTGGCCGCTCGTCTGTGCGCCGTGCATCAGATGAAAATTCCCGCCTCCCTCGGCAAGGGCACGAGGAAGGAGTTGGCGGCCTTGCGCGCGGCCATGCCCGGCAGCAGGGCCCTGCAGGTGGTTTATCTGGCCAACCTGCTGCGCGAGGTCAAGAGGACACAGCCCCCGGAAGCCCAGGACCTCATCGCCGAAGACATGGCAGCGGTGCTCCTGGAATGGCTGGGCCACGAACATGCCGCCTGGTCGGCGGCCGCTGCCGTGCGACTCCTCGCGGCATTTCCGCTGGCTCCGGCCGCCATGGCCCTGGGCCAAACCCATTGGATGGTTGAGGTCGTCCAGGCCCCCGAAGCCGTGGACTTCCTGGGCATCAACGAACACCAGGGCACAACTTTTTTCAACGCCGAGCGTCTTGAGGATTGGCTCTTGATCGTGGGAGTGGCCGCCTTGACCGCCGACAAGGAAACGGATCTGGTCGCCCTGCTGGATGCGCGCTCACTGTTATACCAGACCGCACAAACAGCGGGATACCAGGTGAAGGAATTCACGGCCCTGATCGCTTAACCCGGATTACTCGATAAGGTCCGCAACAAAGAGGGGCATGGTGGCGGGTAACGGCAAGAAATGGTTAATTGGGTGCGGTGCTGGATGCGCGGCCATGATATTGCTGTCCATCCTGGTTACCGTCGGGGGCGCCTTTTTCATGATCCGGCCCCTGAATCGCGCCGTCCAGGCCCAGCGCGAACTGACGGCCCAGTTCGGCGTAGCCCAGGCCTACACTCCACCGGCCCGTCTTGATCCCCAGCGCATCAAGGTCTTCCTGGCCGTGCGTAAGCAGGTCATGGGTTCCTGCGAAAAATTCCAGGACATCACGGGCAAGTTCCAGGCCATGAACGAGCTGGATAACGGGGGAAACCCCCCTCCGGTTGGCGATATCCTCAAAAATGTCAAAGGGGTCATGGGGGCGGCTTTCGGCATGGCCGGCTCGATGGGCGAGGTCGCCCGCATTCGCAACACGGTCTTGCAGGAACAGGGGATGGGGCTGGGCGAATACACCTGGATCTATATCCTGGCCTACAACTCCTATCTCGGCATGGCGCCCAACACGGGGATAGACGGCAACAAAGGTCATGGTTATCGCGGCCATATGCTGGACCTCATAACCAGCCTGATGGAAAACCACGCCGGCGCCCTGGATGAGGCTGGTTCTCCGGATTCTGCAGCCCTGTGGCGTGATGAAGCTGCTCGCCTGGAGCGGGCAACCGAAGGGGCGCCATTTCCCGCCGGGGAATTGCCGGACGGCCTTTCTCAGATCTTCGCGCCTTTTGGGGAACAACTGGCCCGGAACTACTGCCCCGACATGGCGGAATTCGATCTGGGCCGCATTGAAAAGAAGGGGCTGAGCTTCCACTCCGACTGAAAGAGAGCCCACGTCGGCAGGGATTTTCCCCAACCGCCATTTCCCTGAGTTTGACTTTAACCTTGGTGGATGATCCATGATAGATTCTGTTACCGGCATTCTGGAAATCATGCCCCACGGCAGAGGTTTCCTGCGCGACCCCGGGCGCTCCCTGGCCCCCGCCCCCGACGATGTCGGCGTTCCCGGGGCACTCATCAATCAGCACGGTCTTGTGACCGGGGCCACGGTGACGGGAAAGGTTGCCGGTGGCCGCAAAGGGCCGCAACTGATCGGCGTGACCGCCGTCTGCGGACTGGATCCGTCAGCCTTCAAGGCCCGCACCCCCTTCGCCGATCTCGTAGTGGTCAACCCAGAGAACCGCTTCCGCTTGGGCAACGGCGGCAACATCTCCATGCGCTTGGTGGACCTGCTGGCGCCCGTGGCCCGCGGTACGCGGGGGCTCATCGTGGCCGCGCCCAAGACCGGCAAAACCCAACTGCTCGAGGATTTCGCGGTGGCCATCGCCGCCGACGCCCCTGCTGCCCGTCTGGTTGCCCTGTTGGTGGACGAGCGCCCCGAGGAAATCACCCACTTCAAGCGCCGCGTCCCCGGCGAGGTGTTGGCCAGCAGCAGCGACCAGGACACGGCCACCCAGGTGCGCCTGACCGAGCTTTGCCTGGCTCAGGCCCGCTGTGAATTGGAATGCGGCCACGATGTGGTCATCCTGGTGGACAGTTTGACCCGCATGGGCCGCGCCTTCAACCAGCACGGGGCCGGCTCCGGCCGCACCCTTTCGGGGGGCCTGGACTCACGGGCCCTGGAGATCCCCCGCCGCTTCTTCGGCCTGGCACGCAAGGTGGAAAACGGGGGCTCGGTCACCATCATCGCCACCGCCCTGGTGGACACCGGCTCGCGCATGGACGATCTGATCTTCGAGGAATTCAAGGGCACGGGGAACATGGAGCTGGTGCTGGACCGCCGGCTGGCCGAGCAGCGGATCTTCCCGGCTCTGGACATGCGCGGCAGCGGCACCCGCCGCGACGAGCTGCTCTACAACGAGGATGAATACGCTGCCCTGAATCTGCTGCGCAGAGGAGCCGTGGCGGCTGAACCCTTGCAGGCCATGGCGGGGATGTTGAAACTATTGGCCAAGCATCCCACGAACGAAGAACTGCTGAAGGCCATGGTTCCTGATGGTGATTCCGCCTGAAGTGAGGATTTGGGGAATGCCACAAAAGCGCCAAAAGATCATTCTCGCCGTCGCTCTGGGAATTTTCTTGACCGGGGCCATCCTCTATTCTCCGCACCGGCCCATCGACGGTGACGAAGGCTACTACTGCACGGCGGCCCGTCTTGTCAGTGAGGGCCGCGTTCCCTATCTGGATTTTTTCTATCCCCAGATGCCCCTGCTGCCCTACCTCTATGCGCCTGCGTACATGGTCGTGGGTTCGTCCCTGGAGGGGATGCGGCTCTTCTCGATTCTCCTGATGGCCCTCGGCCTTTTGTTCTGGGGCCTGTTCCTGTTGCGCCATCTCCGGGACCGCCCCTGGATGTTTCTGGTGGGTCTGGTGCTCGTGGGGACCAACCCCTACTACTTGTCCTGGAGCCTGACCGTCAAGACGTACGCCCTGGCCAACACCGGCGTGTTCTTCGTGATGTGGGCTCTGGATCGGGGCCTGACCAGGCCCCGGGCCCGCTGGTTTTTGGCTGCGGGTCTGGGGGCCGGTTTGACGACGGCAGCCAGGTTGCTGTATCTGCCCTGGTCAGTCGCTCTGGCCATCCTGTTGATGTTCCCGACGATCCACGGCGGGCAACAAAAACCCGGTGGTGGCGCTGCCCGGCGCAGGACAGGTTTTTTCGCCCTGGGTATGTTGCTGGTCGCCGCCCCGGTGCTGTTTCTGGCCAGCCGGGACCCCGCGGCTTTCTGGTTCAACAATCTGCAGTATCACCGCTTGCGTTTCAGCCCCTTGGCCAGTGATTCGGAACTCATCCATGCGTTCATTGCCCTGAAAACCCTGTTCATGACCGTGATCACCAGCCCCCATCTTCTGCTGCAACTGTTGCTGGCCGGGTTTGGCTGCCGGAGTTGTCTGCGCCGGGGAAATGGCGTGCTGGGCCCCCTGGTGGTGTTCGCAGCCGTGGGCTCTATCGTGCACACCTTCGTCTGCCTCATACCAGATCCGGTCTACCCCCAGTATTTCACCAGTCCTCTGGCGCCGCTGCTGGCTCCCCTGGTCGTCGCCGGCATCATTGAACTCGAGGTTTTGGTGCGAAACAGGGGACTTCGCCTGGCCGCGTGGATTTCACGAGGTGTCCTCGCACTGGCTCTGTTGTTGACCGTGATTGACCTCCAGGTCCTCAAAACCGGCATGAACCAGGCCCAGGTCTGGACCTTCGACAATCTGCACAGGATGAGCACCGCCATCGAAATGATCACCCAACCGCAGGACACGGTGCTGGCTTTCTGGTCCGGTTACGTATTCGAATCCGGACGCCGATATGTGCCCGGCATGGAAAACCACTTCGCACCGGGGGTTTCCGAAAAGTTGAGCCAGGCCGAAAAAATCCACTTCCACATTGCGGGCGAAGAAGCCCTCCGGGAAACCATAACCACGGCCACACCCCGGATCGTGATCAAGGGGGCCTGGATGAATGAAGTGAATTCCACTTTTAAACAGGAAGACATCGAAAAATTGTCGCATGAGATTTTCCGGAGATACCGTACCATATTCGTTCTTGGTGACGCCCGGATCCTGGTCCGCAGGCCCCAGCCACTCTCTTCACCCTGAAACGGAACCGCCGGGCGCTCATTGATTGTTGAGGCCGACTGGATTAGATTTAAATCGAATTGCGGAGCATGGGACGCCAGTTAAGAGGACAGCGTAGATGGTAGACAGCAAGGCGGCAAACGACAGGCGGTCCCTCATCATACTCTCCGGGGTGATCGGGGTTTATCTGGCCTCGATCATCGTCCTGGCCCTGCTCGGACACTTCACTTTCGTTTTCAAGATACTCGTGGTGCCGTCGCTCTTCCTCATTGCCGCGGCGACGCGGCGGCTGCGGCTCTTCGTCCACGACTGGGCGCTCTTCCTCGCCTTGATCGCACTCTTCGACACGCTGCGTGGCCTGATCTTCCATGTGACCATGGTCTTCGACCGGCCGGTCTACATGCACTACGCCTTCGATGTGGATCGACTGCTTGGTTTCGGCCATCTGCCGACCCACATCCTGCAGAGTGCGATCAGTGATGGGCGGAATATCCGCTTCCTGGAAAAGTTCCTCGTCGTCGTGCACGGATCGCATTTCCTCTTTTTCCTCTTCTTCGCGTTGTTGGTGTGGTACCTGCGCCGGGCCGATTTTCTGCGCTTCCAGGTCGGCATGCTCCTGGTCATGTACGTGGGCCTGCTGGGTTACTTCCTGGTGCCGACGGTTCCGCCGTGGATGGCGGCCAACCAGTACCTGGCCATCGGTCCCATCTTCCATTTCACGGAGCTGGTCTACAACACCACGCTGCCGAAACTCTTCGCGGCCTTCGACACGAATCCCATCGCGGCCATGCCCTCGCTGCACACGGCCTTCCCGGTATACTGCTGCTGTGTCGCCTTCAGCCTCTTCGGCCGCCGCGCGATTCCGCTGCTGATCTACACCCTGGTCGCCGTCTTCGCACTCATCTATTCGGGCGAGCACTACCTCTTCGACTCCCTGGTGGGGGCCACGCTGGCGATCACCGTCTGGGCTTTGACGCATCGCTACGGGCCGCTGGCAGCGCGCCTGCGGCGCCCAACCAAGGAGGCGGAGGGAGCACCGCCGCGCGTCTTTGACCGTCGCCTCGGCCTTGCCGTCGTAATACTTGCCGCGGGATTCATCGGCGGCCACCAGCTGTCCGCCCACAGCGTGCAACATACGACCAGCCGCGATTTCATCGCGCGCGAGTTGACGGGCAGGAGTCCTGCGGCCCACTACTACAGCGGACTCATCCTTGAGAAAGAGAAGCAATTGCCGCTGGCCCAGCACGAGTACAAACTGGCCGTCAACGAGATGGGTGGCGACACGCCCCTGAGCGCGCAAGCCGTCCAGCACCTCGGTGTGGCCGCCTACCACAATGGGGATCACCAACAGGCTATCGATGCCCTGGGCCAATTCCCGCTGAGGGAGTTGCCGACGATGACCGCGGTACAACTCGGGATCTCCCTGCGGGAAGCCGGCTACAAGGACGACAGTTTGATGCTCTTCCAGACGCTGCAGCAACAGCGACCCGGCGATCCGCTCAGCCTCTACTGGCTGACGCGGGTCCTGGCCTTGGACGGGAAGCTCTCGCCGGAAGAGATTCGCCGCAACGCCGACCGCATCCGGGCCGCGAACAGTAATCCCGATATTGAACGGCTTGCCGCTCATCTCGATGCCATAGCTGCCCGGATCCGTTGACGGCCCGCAACACCGAGACCGGACAAGACCATCCCGCCCTGCAGTTCAACTCCCATCCCAAGCCAGGCAACGTTTCAGAAGGGCCCAAATAGACCGGTCGCCAAACCTCCCTGGGCTTGGCGACCGGATGCGAGAACCTCGAAAAACAACGCAGACTATTTCAACATGACCATCCGCCTGCTGATAGCCTCATCACCAACCACCAAGCGGTAGAAATACACACCGCTGGAGACCTTGCGCCCGGTATCCGCTAGACCGTTCCACAGCGCCGAACCCTCGCCCGCGGCGATGGTTCCGTTCAGCAGGGTACGCACCAGTTCACCGCGCATGTTGTAGATCTGCAACGATCCCTTGCCCGCCCTGGCCACGGAAAAGCGGATTTCCGTGTTGGGGTTGAAGGGGTTGGGGGCGTTCTGCCGCAACTCGATCCCCGCGGCGCGCGCGCTGGGCACCGGCGAGACGTTGCAGAGCTGGAATCTGTCGGTGGGCAGGATCTGGGGGTTGCCCGCCGCATCGAAGTTATCCGGGTCCAGGGACGCAGTGCGATTCGACTGCCTCGCACATTCGTACACGTCGTTGAACAGGTACTTGTACTCGATATTCTGGGCGCTGGTATCGGGAAACACCACCGCGGCGGTATAGATCTTGTCGCCGGCCACCAGATCCGGGGCCACCCCGTCGTCAGCCATCACCGTCAGCGACGGCACCGTCCAGTCGAAGGTCGGTGGTGTGGCATGGTTCGGGGTGCCATTGACCGAGACCACATCGGAGGGTCCCAGGGTCGACCAGGCGGTGTTGTTGAAGTCCACGCTGAAGACCACTTCAACCGGGTGCCAGATCGTGTTGCAGAAATCATAGTGAACCACGGGCAGGGTCAGGGGACCCAGCGTGCCGCCGACCGTATCGAACAGCTCGTCGTTCAGGAACAGGGAGCGGTCGCCCTGGTTGGTGCATTCGTACTCGTCGTTGAGCAGGAACTTGTAGTTGACATCCTTGATCGCCCCGGCGGGGAACGTCACCACGGTGGAGAAGATCCCGTCCGCAGCCACCGCGTCATTGCCCGTACCGTCATCGACCAGGGTGGTCAGCGAAGGCACATCATAGGTCAGCGGCAGGACCGAGCCGTTCATCGTCACGACATCACCCGGCAAATAAGCCGAACCGTTCATGTCCACGAAGAATTCCACGTCGATGTCGTGGGCCGTGAACGCGGACGGATCCTGGTTGTTCCAGTACGCCTCGAGGGTATCGACGGCGCCCGTGGCCAGATCCAGCGTGGCCTGCCGGTTGCTGGCCAGCGGCTCATAAGTGCTGCAGTTGTACACAAACTTCCATTCCAGGGTCTTGGTGGCGGTTCCGCCCGCACAATCCCCGGGCACCAGGAAGATCGTGGAATATTCCCAGATGTCGTCGGTACCCGTATCGGCCATGATGCCGGTGTCGCACAGGGTGCCGAAGGTCAGCGGCGGCGTGTCGCCTTCAACGGAGAAGGCGTGCGGCCCGGCGCCCTGGTTGGCCAGGAAAGGTCCGAACAGACCGCGGAAATAGACCTTCTTGAGCATGAAACAACTGGCGTTTCCCACGCCGTCGGCAACGATGGTATTGCCGGCCAGATCCTGGACACCCGTAACGGTCACCGTGTACAGGGAAGCCGACTCGGCCTGCGGCGCATTGAGGGTCAGGTGGACAACGCTGGGGTCGCCGGCATCGCGCACGGCCGAGGTCACGGTCGCGCCTGTAAAAGCATAGTTGGTAGCTAGTTCAGCGGTTGTCTGGTCCACCGGTTCGTTGAAGTAAACGTCAAAGAACGAATCGACGGGAAAGGACGTCGGCTTGACCTGGGCCACCACCGGAGGATTGGGGTCAGCCGCAGCCAGCACCGTATACGGCAGCATGGCGGACATGGGTATGGGAGCCGGGGTATCCCAGAGGGTAAACGTCGGCGTGGAAAGTTGCACGCCGTCGCCGGCCATGGCATCCAGCGGTCCCTTGGTGGAACCTTCCTGGGTCACCCAGGCTTCGACGTTGATCACGTCACCGGCGCCAACGCCCAAGGTGCCGAGCATGATGGCCAGCTCGCGGAATGACGTGCCCGTCTGCCAGTTCAGGCTGCCGGGGCCCTCCGCCATGGTCACCCAGGCCGCGCCGTCCCACTGGTAGCTGGCCTGCCAATTGTTGTCCAGGTTCACGTAGAAAATGAAGTCGGGCTTCAAGGGCGCCCCGCTCCATTCCAGGGCCCGGCCCCAGGGATCTACATCCCCGCCGGTGGCGGTGTTCACATCGATGGCCACTCCCAGCTGGACCTGGGCCCATCCCCCCTGGTCGATGGATTCACCCAGGTAGAGGTTGACCGCGTCGTTGGTCAGGAAAATATCGCCCAGATCGATGTTGGGAAACTGGGTATCCCCGCCGTCTGCATCCAGCAGGTTGCCGGGCAGAAAATCGTTCACCCCGTCCAGGACGATGGTCTGGGGTGTCTGGGCAATAGCCAGGCCTGCGCACAGGACCATGACACCCAACAGGGGCAAGACCCTTCCGAAAGTTCCGTTCAACAGTTTCATGGTTGTCCTCCTTATTTGACCAGGGAAAGCGGACGGGTCAGCACCAGACCGCGGCTCTGCAAACGACTGTAATAGGTTCCCGCCGAGACGGGCGCACCGCCGGCGGCGCGGCCATCCCAAACGACCTTGTGTTCACCGGGATTCATGACCTCACGCAACAGGGTGGTCACCAGTCGACCACGCACATCGTAGATCCCAAGATCCACCGCGGCGGGTTCATCACCGCCGACCATGAACCTGAGGGTCGTCATAGGATTGAAGGGATTGGGCACGTTGCCCAGCAGGCGCACGGCGGCCGCCGCGGCAGGGGGCGTGGCGGACACGCCGCCGTCGGGGATTCCGTCGCCGTCCGCATCGACGGTGAGGGTCCAGGCATTATCGACCTGGGGCAAGGCGGCGGCGATGTTGTTGGGCGCCACATCCCCTCCCAACTCGCCGTTCGGCTCAGGATCGTAACAAATCGCAGCCACCAGGGAAACCTGGGCCCCGGCGGGCACCACACCCTGGCCCAGCCCGTACAGGGTATTCCAGGGGATGGCAAGCTCGCTGCCCGAAGCAGCCCCGAAGGTATGGTAGGAATCAAACGCCGACTGGATCTCGCCGCTGCGGTCCTGGGTGGTGGTGGGCGAAAGCAGCTGCCAGAACCCGTCCCCGTCATAAGCGGACTGGTGCTGGTAGCAACCGTACTGAAAATCGGGTGCGAAGCCGACGGCTGAGAACGTGGCGCCCCGCTCCCAGGCATCAATGGCCGTCAGGTCGGTCTGTCCGTTGGCCGAGCCGGGGTCCACATCCAGATACAGCAACCAGCTGTTGTCCGTGACCTGGCCGTCGATGGCCAGGTAGAGGTAGTCCTGGTCCCATTTAACCAACAGCCGGTCGATTTCGTTGCTGGCAGTCCAGGTCGAATCGTTGCTGTCGGGCAGGTCGGAGCCTCCGTTCCATTCGCCGGCCTCGATATGGCCGTCGATGGCCACCGCCGTGGTGGCCACCTCGATAAGCAACCCGTCCCCGACTGTCACCGCAGGACTCCCCACCGCGCTGAGGTCCAGGGCCGCCCCGGCCGCCATTTCGAGATACAGGTCACCGCTCAAGGCCTCGATCGCCTGGGCGGTCGCCGCGTCCAGCTCGAAAGTCCGCGTCACCGCAGGGCCGGTCTCGCTGACGGGTGTACCCGCGGGCAAGGTTAACGAGCTGGTGTATCCCAGACCCTCGACCACCGTCACCCCGGCAGGATCACAATCGGTGACCACCTGATCAAACGTCAGTTGCAGGCGCTTGGTGGCTGGATAATACACCGCGGAGGTAACCGCGGGCCCGATGGTGTCGCGGACCGCAGGCACCAGGGCGCGCAGCTCGGGGATGTCGCCGGCGCCGTCCGGAGCACTGGTCACCCCCCCGAACAACCGCAACTGGAAGACTCCGCTGCCCATGATTTCGTCACCCTTCATCAGGGTGCCCGAGAACTCCTTCTGGTGCGCGGCTCCGCCGGTGCCGATGACCCAGGCCGCCGCGACCCCTGTGTTGGGGTTGCGCTGGCCCATGTAGGCTGCGTCGGTGGGCCAGACGCGGTCCATGGTCGCATTCCACACCAGGTCCACCAGCGAGGGCGAAAAACCCGCCTGGATCCAGTGGGTGGCGGGCCCCACCCGGTAGACGACATCCAGATAGGGATCACCTTCGGTGAGGGTGATCTGCTTGGTAACCTCGTTGCGGGTCAAGGTCAACGAAACGGCGGGCCCTGCAGGATCGACCGGCCCGATGGCCCAGCCGTAGCCGTCGTTCTGATAATTGGGCGAGACCTCGCTGAAGGCGCCGACATGGTTGGCGTCGTTGAAATCGGCGTCGGTGCCCGACCAGTAGGCGTTGTCCACCCCGATGGCGCTGTCATCGTAGCCGGGCCCCTTGACGAACATGTTGGTCATGCGGCCGCCGTTGCCTTCGAACACGCAGAACAGGCGATCGTTGTGCAGGACCACCTCGTCGTAGCCGTCGTTGTCGATGTCGCTGGTGTAGGCATCCGTGGTGGTGGCGTATTCACCCGCGGCCCAGTGGGCGGCCTCGGCGTAAATCATGGCGTTCTTGATGTGGGCGCTGTAATTGTTTTCCCAGCCGGAAATGGGACCGCCCATATAATCGTGCCAGGCGGTTTCGTGCAGGTTGGTCATCAACACATACCAGCCGGCCTGGCTCAGATTGTTGTCCGGAGCGGCCATCAGGGCGTTGTAGGCGTCGTTCCACAGGGTGCCGTAGTTCTTGCAGTTGCCGCCGGCGCCGGCGCAGTTGCCGTTGCCGTCCCCGCCGTTGGCGTAGGGCACGAACCCCGCCCAGTGGGTGTACCAGCCGTTGTCGCCGCCGCCGTAGCCGTCGGTGCCGCCGATCTCGTCGTAGGTCCCGGGCGTAATGGTGATGATGCTGCCGTTGAAATTCGGGTTGGCCACCGCGTCGGCCAACTTCCAGGTGTGTAGCCACGAGCTTTCGGTGCTGCACTTGCCGATGAACCAGTCGTAGGTCTCCTTGGCATTGGGCGTGGTGGTCGCCCAACCGCCCATCTCGGCCACAGCTTCCCAGTCTTCGGCGAAGGTGACGATGCGGAAGGTACCGACCCCGCTGCCGGCCAGCGACGTCAGGATATCCAGGGAAGCCTGGCCGTTTCCGCCGATGATGTTGCCGGTGAAGGTGCGGTCCCGCGGCACCAGGCGCAGAGTACTGCCCGACAGGGTGTGGATCTGATGGTTGTCGTGGCCCGCCAGGTGCACATCGTCATCGAGGATGACCGCACCCACGCCGTGATTCGTCCAGTTGTCGCCGATCCAATCGTTGACCCCGCTGCTGGGGTAACCCGTCGTGTTCAGCCACACCCGCTCGGGTACCCAGCCCACGGTGGGTGTGTAGCCGTAACGGGTCTGGGTCATCTGGGCCTGGATTTCCACGGCCCAATCGTTCATGGCGTTATTGACGAAGGGCATGATGTGCTGGCCGTAGGCCGAGGTCACCATGCCCGCCCAACCCGCAGTCACGCCGCTGGCCAGCCAGGCGTTGAAATCCGTGGGGTCACCGTTGCGGGCGGCCCACTCGGCCGCTGTTTGCAGGGTGCCGCTGATATGAAAATTCCCCGGCACCGCGTTGGCCTCGTGGGCCTGCAAGGCCTCGTCGAAACCGCTGCCATCGAGGTCATCGCTGCGGCCATGGAAAACGTCGCTGTAGCCGATACCCTGGTTGCCGTGCAAAACAAAGGCACAATTGGCTTCGTTGGCCTTATCCGGCGGATAAGCAGCGGTCAGGACATCGGCGGAACCATCGTCGGCAGACCGGGCGCTGACCGCCAGTCGCAGGGGATTTTTCATTGTTCTGCCGCCGACCAGGCCGCGAGGCAGGGTCAAATACACCGCGTCCGGATCATCCGCGAGGGCCCACAGACCGCCCGCATTGGTTTTGCCGGCGGCGGCCTGCAACTGATATTGCTCACCGGCCTTTTGCAAGTTGCCCTGGGCCAGGGTCGTGCGAGCTGCCGGGTTCGTGATATCATCAACCGTCACGGCTACCAGGCCGCCGGCCTTGAGCAGGTGCGCCAGGTTGGGCGGAGCCTGATGACCCAAGCTGAGAAAGCTCAGGCGAAGCACATCCTGCCCGGTTTGGGGATCATTGAGGAGTTCCACCGACAACAGGTCGGCCGCCGGCGACAAACCCGGCACCACACCGACACCATCGACCTTGAGAACGGCGACCGAGGTCAGGTTATCGGCGCCCACAGCTCCGTTGGCGACCAGAAATATGGCCATCAGGCATAGAACAGCTTGGAGGGCGAAATAGCGGTTCATCGGCACTCCCGGATTTCAACACACCAAACCCCAGTTTCTACCCAAATAGAGGTAAAACTGCGGTTTTCATGAAATTACTGACAAATCATCTGCAAACCAAATGATATCATAAAGATAGTCATGTCTGCAACGGAAAAACCTCACCAGTGCTGTCCCCCAAGGGAAATCCATTGGTTTCCAACCCCTGGCCGTGTAAAATTCCGCATCTTGACCCAAGCCGGGAGGATACCATGTCGCGAGCCCTGCGATTCATGCTGCTGCTAGTTGCGGCAACCTTGTTGACCGCCACCGGAGTCAACGCCGCCGACCGCATCACCGGTCACACCTTCGCCACACGCAGCGAGGTGATCGCTCGCCACGGCATGGCCGCCACCAGTCAGCCCCTGGTGACCCAGATCGCCCTGGACATCCTGAAAAAAGGCGGCAGCGCCGTGGACGCGGCCATCGCCGCCGACGCCGCCCTGGGCCTGATGGAACCCACGGGCAGCGGCATGGGTGGCGATCTGTTCGCCATCGTGTGGGACGCCAAAACCCGGCGACTCTACGGCCTCAACGCCAGCGGACGTTCTCCTGCCGGCCTGACCCTCGCTGAATTCCAGCGGCGGGGACTCACGCATGTTCCCGCTTATGGCCCCCTGCCCGTGACCGTACCCGGTTGCGTGGATGGGTGGTTCGCGTTGCACGGCAAGTTCGGCAAGCTGCCTATGACGGATGTTCTGGCGCCGGCCATCGGCTACGCCGAGGAAGGGTTTCCCGTCAGCGAGCTCATCGCCTACTACTGGGGTTTGTCGGTGGATTCCCGCCGGGACCAGCTCCATTTCCTGGAGACCTTCACCCGGGATGGTCATGCGCCCCAAAAAGGCGAGATCTGGCGCAACGAACCGTTGGCCCGCACCTTGACCACCGTCGCCAACGAGGGCCGTGACGCCTTCTACAAGGGGGACATCGCCCGCACCATCGCCCGCACCGTTCAGGAAGCCGACGGCTTTCTCAGTTACGAGGACCTGGCCGCCCACCACAGCGAATGGGTGGATCCGGTCTCGACCAATTACCGGGGTGTGGACGTTTGGGAACTGCCCCCCAACGGCCAAGGCATCGCCGTCCTGCAGATCCTCAACATCCTCGAAGGGTTCCCCCTGGCCCAATGGGGTTTCGGCAGCGTCGAACACATCCACAACTTTCTCGAAGCCAAGAAACTGGCCTTCGCGGACCGCGCCCGTTTCTACGCCGACATGGATTTCGCCAAAGTTCCCGTCCAGGGCCTGATATCCAAGCAGTACGCAGCGGAGCGGCGCAAACTGATCACCGACCGGGCTGCGCGTCGCGTCGACGCCGGCAACCCCGCCCTGTACGAGGGGGACACCGTCTACCTGACCACCGCCGACAGCGAGGGCAACATGGTCTCGCTGATCCAGAGCAACTACCGCGGCATGGGCTGCGGGATATGCCCCCAGGGACTGGGTTTTGGTCTGCAGGATCGCGGTGAACTGTTCGATCTGCGGCCGGGACAGGCCAACACGTACGCCCCCGGCAAACGCCCCTTCCACACCATCATTCCCGCCTTTGTAACCCGCGGCGGCAAACCCTGGATCAGCTTCGGCGTCATGGGCGGCGGCACCCAGCCCCAGGCCCAGGCCCAGATCATCATGAACATCGTGGACTTCGGCATGAACCTGCAGGAAGCCGGCGATGCCCCGCGCATCCTTCATACCGGATCGAGCGAACCCACGGGTGAAATGATGACCGACGGCGGCATTGCCCACCTCGAGACGGGCTTCGCGTACGAAGTGCGGCGGGAATTGGCCAAACGAGGCCACCGCATCCAGCTCGATGTGGGATCGTACGGGGGTTACCAGGCCATCATGTACGATGAGGTAAACGGCGTGTATTACGGAGCGTCGGAATCGCGGAAAGACGGCCAGGCTGCGGGATACTAGCGGCCGCTACAACAACCGCCAAACCGCCTCGGCTACCTGCTCGGGCGTGATGGCGGCCAGTCCGGCAGCGGGATGAAGGGTGTCCTTGGCCTGCAAGACCAGATACCTGGCGGGATCCATGTAGGGACCGCAGTCCTCCACCGACCAGCGGGAAAAAAGCGCGACCACCGAGGTGCCCACCGCCGCGGCCATGTGCATCGGCCCCGTGTTGGGCGCCACCAGGACATCCATGGCCTCGAGCAGCCCCTTGTAGCGCTGGAAATCCGGCGGTGCGCTCAGCAGCGTGACGGCGCCGCCGGCAGCCTCGATGATGGGCTCCACGATGGACTTATCCTCCGGCAGTGCGTCGATGACGACCGCCAGCTTCCGGCCCCGGACAGCGGCCTGTTCCTGCAGCAGCCTGCCCAGGCGCCCAAAGTGCTCGGGGGGCCAGTTGCGGTGGCCATGATCCCTGCCTTTGCGGAAAAGGGGCAACCGGCTGCCGCTGAACGTCGGGTGCAGTCCCACAACCAAGGCCTCGGGATCGACGCCATGATCGGCCAACAGTTGTCTGGCCTGGGCGCGGCCGGAGGCGATGACCGGCAGATAGACCCACCCGTGCGAGGTTTCCTCAGGCAGGGAATCATCCACCACCGCCAGGCAACGGTCACAGTAATGCCCCTGAGGCCGATCCTGGGGCAGGGCGAACATCTCCCCGCCGACCTGTCGCAGCCACTTGGCATAGGTGGTCTTGGTCTCGAACACATAGATCCGGTCGTAGCCTTCGCGCGCAAAGGCCCTGGTCAGGGCCCCTTTCATCAGCATGGAGCGCGGAAAACGCCGGGAATAGACCCACGTCCTGGTCACCCGAAGGTTGAAACCGCGCATCACGCGCGCGCCCTCGGCGCTGGTCAGCAGATGGAACTCGGCGTCAGGCAGGGCCGCCAGCAGGGCATTGAGGGCGGGCGTGATCATGACCAGGTCACCAGCCCGGCCCACGCGCACCACCAGGATTTTCCGCTTGCGGGTCACCGAACGATCCTTCCCTGTTGGACAGAGCTCCAGGAGGTGTATATTAGCCGGGTGCAATCATCCGCAAAGCGGCCCCTGGACGCAAGCCTTTCCGAAGGATCACCATGGAATTGAAGGTGGAAATCTCCGTCGGCGAACTGCTGGACAAAATTACCATTCTGGAAATCAAGTCCGAACGCGTGACCGACCCCGCCAAGCTCGTCAACATCAACACCGAGCTGGAAACCCTGCGGGCCACCTGGGCCGCGTCACCCCTGAGCAATCTTGATCTGGGTGACCAAATGGCCCGGCTCAAAGCGGTCAACGAGGCGCTGTGGGATATCGAGGACGGTCTCCGCCGCCTGGAAGCTGACCAGTCCTTCGGCGAGGTATTTGTGGGCTTGGCCAGGGCGGTCTATCATCGCAACGACGAGCGCTCGGTGATCAAGCGTGAGATCAACAGCCTGGCCGGCAGCAGGCTCATCGAGGAGAAGTCCTACACGGAATACGGGCACAAATCGAGCTAGCCCCCTCGATTCTTCAGGCGCCGGTTCCCTTGTATGCTCGAATCCCCCGGGTCAGCCCAGATCATTCTCCAGCACGATGCGATACCTGGCCTTACCGGCCCGCAGGTGGTCCAGCGCCTCGTTCACCTTGCTCAGGGGAAAGGACGTGGTGATCGCACCGATACCGTGGCGGGCGCAGAATTCCAACATCTTCCGGGTCGTTTCGGGCGAACCCAGGGGAGACCCGGAGAGGCTCTTCTGTCCCCCGATCAAGCCGAAAGCGGAAACGGGCAGCGGCTCCAGAACCACTCCGACCACATGCAGCCGCCCCTTGGGCGCCAAGGCGGCCAGATATTTATCCCAAGCCAAGCTCACGTTCACCGTCGAGATGATGAAATCCAGGGTCCCGGCGATACCGTCGAGCTGTGCCTCATCCCGCGAGTTCACCACATGGTGAGCTCCCATGCTGCGGGCTGCGTCGGCCTTGGCCGCGGTGCTGGTGAAGGCCGTCACCTCGCAGCCCCACTTGTTCAAAAACTGCAGCGCGAAATGGCCCAGGCCGCCGATGCCGATCACCCCCACCCTGTCGGTGGGCTTGACGCCGAATTCCATGATGGGATTGAAAACGGTAATCCCGCCGCAGAACAACGGACCGGCCTTGGCGGCGTCGAGCCCCGCAGGCAGAGGAATGGCCCAGGCTTCGCGGCAACGCACCTTGTCGGCAAAACCGCCGTGGCGCCCGACAATGGTCTGCTCGCCGCTGGTGCAAAGATGGTGGTTGCCGGCCATGCACTGGGGACAGGTCATGCAGCTGCCGGCGTACCAGCCAAGGCCCACACTGTCGCCCACCTTGACGCGGGTAACCGCCGTCCCAACGGCGGCCACCTTGCCGATGACCTCATGGCCCGGCACGAACGGATAGGTGGTCATCCCCCACTCGTTGTCCAGCATGGACAGGTCGGAGTGGCAGAGGCCGCAGGTCTCCACGGCGATTTCCACCTCGTCGGCCTGCAACGAGCCGGGGTCAAACTCGAAGGACTTGAGATTCCCACCGGACTCGGTGGCGGCGTAGGCGCGGATCATGGCAGGCTCCTTCAGACGGGTTTTCCGGCAATATTCAACGTTCTCCAGCAAACATGAAAGTACCACCGGGGCCGAACCGCCACCGCGAACCCCGGCACTGCAGATCGAATTCAACCTTCAGCGCCCGTAGGTGCTATAATCTTAGCTTTTAACCGAGGAAGGGGAAATGGCGGGAATCTTGTGGGATAACATCAGGCGGCACCACGTCCTTTTGTTGACGGGATTGTTGCTCATTCTTTATACCGCGACATTTTCCGGCGTCAGTTCGGTGGACGCCTACTATTACTTCGGCAACATTGATTCAGGTTCGCTGGCATCGCTTTGCCACCCGCATCATCTGGCCTACCTCCTGGTCGGCAAGGGATGGTTCATGCTGTGGCGCATCTTCGGTTACCATGGCACCGCCCTGTTGCCGTTGAAGCAGATGAGCCTGTTCGGGGCGCTGGGCGTTCTGATCCTTTTCGCCCGGACCCTATCCGTACTCTTTCCCCGGGGCGTAGCCGCTTCCTGTCTGCTTCTGGCCCTGGGGACCAGCTACCTGCCCTGGCATTATTCCACCGAGGGTGAACCGGTCATCTTTTTTCAGTTCTTCTCCCTTTGGATCCTCTATTTGCTTGTGCGCTGGTATTTCGAGCCGGAGCCGGCCTCCGGTTTGGCCTGGAAATTGGGGCTGGCGGTCGGTCTGGGCACCCTCTTCCACCAGTCCCTGGTTTTCGCCGTCCCGCTCAGCGTCGCCGCCTTGCTCCACCGGGGCCAACCGTCCGCGCGAATATCGCTTCTGGGAAAGTTCCTGCTGCCTGCCTTGATCTTGATCGCCGTGCCCTACATCGGCCTGGGCTTCGCCGTCACCAACAGCCATGACCCGCGGACCCTGGTCGCCTGGTCCACCGGTTATCTCGATGAATTTTCCGGCACCTACGGTTTGGCCAGGAACCTGCACCCCCGACCCATCCTGTCAGGCCTGGCATCCGCCTTTCTGGGTGGCACCGCCCTGAAGCCCTATCTGCTGCAGCACAAGCCTTTCGACGCCGGATTCCTGCTGGCCGTCTCCGTTTTCATCTTCGTCCTGGGATCTGTGGGCGCCGGCCTGTTGGCGGTGATCTTCAGCCTGCGTCGTTTCGAACCTCCCCTGCGTAGGGGCCTGCTGGCGGTGGCTGTTTTCACCGGAGTCTTTCTGGCGGCCGCCATCTACTGGGAGCCGGGCAACCGCAAATTCTGGGCGCCCGTGGAACCCGGCCTGATCATTCTGATGGGCGCCGGGTTGATGGGCATGCCGCGCCTGGGTCCAAGAATCATCCTCTCCCGGCGGATGGGGAAAACGGTTCTGGGCCTGCTCTGCCTGGTCCTGGTGGTCGGCAACCTGGGGGGCGGCATTCTGCACAAACACCGGGCCAAGGATCTTGAAAGCAAGCTTGCGCTAGGCCTGCTGGAAATCTACCAACCGGGTGATTTGCTGGTCATGCCGGCGGACCGGTTGTGGCAGAGCGTGGATTACAATTTCCCGGAGATCCGCAGCGCCGGCGTGTTCGCCTACGCCAACCCCGCCTGGGCTGCGCAAGACACGACCATGGACTTCGCCGCCAAATCCCTGTGGCAAACCCTCACCGCGGGAAAAACCGGGTATGTTTCCTCGCGGGTGGAAAAGGATTTGTCCGCCCGGATAGCCGCCTTGGCGCAGGCCGCCGGCGACCCGGCGCACGGAAAGCTGAAAAAGACCTTCCTGTTCCGGTTCAACGACTTTGAGCAAGAGGTCCAGGACCAGGAATTGAGCGCCTGGCGTTGGGTGCATGCAAAAACCCCCGCCACTCGTTGACCGCTCAGAAACGCCACCGCAGGGCGATGCGGTCGCCGGTGGCCACGACATGATCCGACCACGCGTTTTCTCGCCTCTGATCGATCACCGCCCAGCCCGTCACCACGCCGATCGCGGCGCCGAAGATGACGTCGGACAGGTAGTGCTTGTTTTTCTCTATGCGGCCCATCCCGGTCAGCACGCCCATGGCGCCGGCGCCCGTTCCGGCCACCCAGCCGGCGTGGTACCATATCACCGGCACCGCCGAGAAAGCCGCGGTCGTGTGGCCGGAGGGAAAAGAATAGGGGCCGCCCGATGGCCGTTTCCGGTTGACGGAAACCTTGATGATTTCCGTTATCGCCGCCGAATAGACGAAGGACCGGCCCAGGTCGAGTCCGCAGCGGTACATGCGGTCGTGGTCCGTGATCCGGCCGACTGCGGCGGCCGCCACCGCTGAACCGCCGATGATCAGGCCGTTGCCGTAGGTGTTGCCGAAGTCCATCAGCCCGCGGAACGAGGAACGTTCGAGGCTGCTGCGCAGGGCGCCCTGGTGGGGGTCGACCGCCTCCCGCGTCCAGACGGTGGCCACACCGGCGAGGCCGAGGGTCACCAGAGACCGCAACGACAGGAACGAACCGGGTGCGAGACCTATGGAGACACACGAGTCACGACCGGTTGCCGGCACCACGGGCGCCGTTGCAGCCCGGCCGCTGCCCGATCCACCCAGCCATAGCGCCATCATGGCCAGCGTCAACAGAAGCCTGGGATGATTCGTCAACAAGTGGTACTCCCTTAGCACACGCAGCGGAATGATCATGACCAAAGTGGAGTTGGATCTGCCACCCGGTCGGACTCACCAATGGGGTCCAATATACAGGCTGAACGGCGGAGGTTCACCATTTCACCCCGAATTTCCGCAAAGGACATGGATTCATGTCTGTTTCGGGATTGGCAAATTTCTTGGGGTTCCCCTCCAGGAAAAATCCAGTTAGAATAGATTGGTCCGGCAGTATGAGGGGGGCGGGGGAATCTGGAGCGACGACAACCCTATGGGCGACAATACCAACACCGAACTGTTCGATTCCGATTTCAACCGGGAGGACCGCCTCCAGAGGCGGCAGCCCATACTAACGATCATGAACGGACCCCAGCTGGGCCGGGTCATCCTGCTGGCCCGGGACAAGGTGAGTTTCGGCCGTTCACTCGATGCGGACATCATGGTCCAGGACCAGGCCATGTCCCGCCTCCACTGCACGGTGGATTATTGTGCCGAAACCGAGGGCTACCGCCTGTCCGATCTCGACAGTTCCAACGGCACCTACCTGAACGACAAGAAGATCACGGACGCTGTGCTGGCCCCACAAGATAAGATCATCATGGGCCAGACCATCATGAAATACTCCCTGGGTGATGTCCTTGATCTCCAATTCCACGGGACCATGGACAAGCTGATCAACGTGGACGAGTTGACCGACCTGCCGGCCAAGCGGCGCTTCGACGAGGAGCTGGCCCGCAGCGTTGCGGTGGCCCACGCCTCGGCCATTCCCCTGACCCTGCTCATGATGGACATGGACGGCCTGAAGCGCATCAACGACACCCACGGCCACCAGTTCGGGGCCTTCTCCATCAGCGAGACCGGCAGGATCATCGGCAGGATCATCGGCGAGCGCGGCGTGGCCAGCCGCTTCGGCGGGGACGAATTCATGGCCTTCTTGACCGCCACACCCCTGTCCCAAGCCCTGGTAGTGGCCGAGACCATCCGGTCCGAGATCCTCGCCCACGATTACACCCGGGAGGGCGTCAAGCTGGAACCGACCATCAGCATCGGGGTGGCCGCCCTGGTCATGGGCGAAACCGCCGAGAGCCTGTTCGCCCGGGCCGACGCCGCCCTCTACCGCGCCAAGCAGTGCGGTCGCAACTGCGTTCGTACCTGAATCGTTTGCCGGTCAGTCTCAGTCGGCAGCCCCAGCGCGAAAAGTGTCCAGGATTCCCGCCACGATGCCGACGAAGCGGGTTTCGTCGACCACCTCGTCTTTCCGGTTCCAGGTGGCGCAAACGCTGATACGATGGCCCGCAGCGTCGGTGACCTGGGTGGTCAAGTTCAGGACCCCCGGCTCGGACCCGCCCTTGAAAGCCACCGACTTCCAGAGGTTGCGGTCGGTGACGCCCGCATTGACCGTGAACACATCCAGGTCGGCCACCTGGCCCAGCAGGTCGCAGAGCTGGCGGACGCTCAGGGGCCATTCGATTTCGAGGTGGGTGGGATCCGGACCCATCGCGGCAGCCTCAGGCAACGGCAAGGCGGCAATCCCGGTGAGCACGGCGCGGCGGGCCGCCTCGTCGCCCTCGACAAAGCGGGTCCTCAAGGAATCCGGTGCGTTCAGCTTCAGCACGAACGCCTCCCTGGTACTGAGCAAAGGAAACGGATAACTCGCGGGCAGGACCTGCTCGACGCGTTCGCGTCCCAGGGTGTGCAACAGCAGGTCGGTGGCCGTGTTGTCGCTGCGGGAAATCATGAGGGTAGCCAGGGTGTGAAGGCTGAAGGGGGATCCGACCGGCCAGTCCTGGAGGATGCCCGAGGGCAGGCTCTTGTCGGCATCCTTCAGCCCGGCCAGGTCGGTCCACGACCGCCGGCCCTGCTGGATCTCCTGCTTGAGAGCAAGCAGAATCGCCAGCTTGAAGGCCGAACCCACGGCCAGGGGATCGTCCGGGTTCAGGGCCAGCTTGTCGACCCCGTCCTCCAGCACCAGCACCGACACCTGCCCCGGCAAAGCCTCCAGCTGGGTGCGGGCTTCGGTCAAGTCCTTGAGGCTCGCCACCGGCGGCAGCAAACGCAACCCCTCGATGCGGCCCTGGGCATCCAGGGAGATAAGGACGGGAACCCGACCCTGCTCGTAAAGGGCTTCCCACCGATCCGCGGTTTTGCGCACGGAAACGAAGGCGCCCAGACCTGCGGTTACCTGGTCGCGAATGGGCACCAGTTGCACCAGCGGCACCGCCTGCAGGAAGCTGGGCGCGAACCAGTCGGCCTCCACCTGTGTCGCGGTCAGAAAGCGCGTCAAGGCGGCGCGGTCCGCGTCCTCGCCGCCGGTGGCGACGCTCGTGAACAACAAGACCAGCAGGAGCGCAATGACCCCCGCCGTTTTGCACCAAAAATCCCTTTTCCGTGGCTGTCCGATGGGAATGATCGTCATGGTTCCTCCCTGTCCTCTCCGTTTTGTGCGCGCCGCATCTGGAGCTGGATCGCCTGCAGGTTGAGCAGGACATCCTGCAAAAAGGCCACCATCGCGACGATGAGCAAACCCATGCTGGCCGAGAAGATCAACACCAGCAGGGGCACGATATGCAGTTCGAGCAAGGCCGCAGCAAACAACAGGATGATGAGCAGGGCCACCAGCAGCACGCTGAGCGAGGCCAAAAAGATGGCGCGCCGCACGAGCACGGCGCGGCGGCCAAGGATGGTGATCTGCCGGTCCAGCCCGTCGCGCTCAGATCCTGTGGTATGGAGTTCATCATCCAGCAGGGTCCGTGAGCGGTCGATCAACCGGCCCAGGCGATTGGTCATCGTCAGCAACAGCAGACCCACACCCGAAATCAGGATCACCGGCCCCACGGCCACCTTCAAGACGGGAATCAGTTCCTGCAGACTGGTATGCAACCTAGACCCCCTGCCGAATGGAGACGGATCCGCCCAATTCCCCTGCCGGGCTTTTGGCGTCACGAATTGACCACTGTACTCCCGCGGATTGCTGCGCGTCAACTTGGACCAGGAAGGCTGGGACCGGTCATTGGCGTATCTGGGGATGAAATGGTATGGACAGGAGACAAATGACTTGGCAAGGTCATTCTATGCGATGAGTCAGGGGGCACGTGGCCGACCGACCCGAATCCGATTAAACTCCTGCATAACCCCCTGGATCCCAACAAGGAGTTGAGCCATGTCCTTCATTTTACCCGGCACGATTCTGTTCCTGCTTCTCATTCTCCTGTCCAATTCCCTGCGCATCCTGCGCGAGTACGAGCGCGGTGTCGTTTTCCGACTGGGACGTTTCGTGGGGGTGCGTGGTCCGGGCCTGATCATCCTCGTGCCCTTTTTCGAAAAGATGGTCCGCGTCAGCCTGCGCACCGTAGCCATGGACGTGCCGCCCCAGGACGTGATCACCAAGGACAACGTGTCGGTCCGCGTCAACGCGGTGCTGTACTTCCAGGTCGTGGATCCCGAGCGTTCCATCATCGAGGTCGAGGACTACCTGTTCGCCACCAGCCAGCTGGCGCAGACGACTTTGCGCAGCGTGCTGGGCCAGGCGGAACTGGATGATCTGCTGTCGGAGCGGGACGCCCTCAACGCCCGGGTGGAGAAGATCCTAGACGAGTCGACCGAGCTGTGGGGCATCAAGGTCATGACCGTTGAGATGAAGGACGTGGACCTGCCCCTGGAGATGAAGCGGGCCATGGCCAAGCAGGCCGAGGCCGAGCGCGAGCGGCGCGCCAAGGTGATCCACGCCGAAGGAGAGTTCCAGGCCAGTCAGCGGCTGAGCGATGCGGCGGGCATCATCGAGTTGCATCCGGTGGCCCTGCAGTTGCGGTACCTTCAGGCCCTGACCGAGATCGCCGCCGAGAACAACAGCACGACCCTGTTCCCGGTCCCCATCGACCTGCTCTCGCCGTTCATGAAGCAGTTCAAGGCGCCATCATCCTGAGCTGCGAGTTGTGGGAACAGGCAAAGCGCGGATTGCACGGGGATCACGGATGTGGGATATTGCCCCTGATCAGGAATTTGCCCACCACCCCAGCGGAAAGACGGACCAATGGCACGCCATCCTTACCTGCAAAGAATCCTTTCGGGCATGGCCTTGGCCCTGCTGCTGATCACCGGTTGCAACGGCGCCGGCAAAGCCCCGGTAAAAGCCACTCCGAAATTGAAGATCCTGATTCTGGGCGGCACCGGATTCATCGGCCCCTGGGAGGTGAAGACGGCCGTGGCCCATGGGCACGAAGTCACCCTGTTCAACCGCGGCAAGACCCGTCCCGACCTATTTCCCGACCTGGAACACCTGCACGGCGATCGTGACCCTGACAAGGGCGACGGTCTGAAGGCGCTAGAAGGCCGCAGCTTCGATGTGGTGATCGACAACAGCGGTTATTATCCGCGGCATGTGTCGGCCTCGGCCACTTTGCTGGGTCCTCATGTCCGGCAGTACATCTATGTCTCGTCGATTTCCGCCTATGCCAAAACCGACGTCGAAGGCCAGGACGAAACCGCTCCCCTGGCCACCATGGAAGACCCGACGGTCGAGGACATGGGCCCCGAATACCAGCATTACGGCCCCTTGAAGGCCCTGTGCGAGCAGGCCGCCGAAAAAGCCATGCCGGGGCGCGCCACCATCGTGCGGCCCGGTTTCATCGTGGGGCCCGGCGACACGTCTTTCCGGTTTTCCTACTGGCCGTTGCGGGTACGGCAGGGCGGCGTCATGGCCGTCCCGGGCGCCCCTGATGACCCGATCCAGATCATCGATGTGCGCGACCTCACCGAGTGGATCATCCATCTCGCCGAAACCAACACCACCGGCACTTACAACGGGTGCGGGCCCGACCATGTCCTGACCATGGGCGACATCGTCACCACCGCCAAATCGGTCACCGCAAGCGATGCGTCCTTCGTCTGGCTGGGCACAAGTTTCCAGGACGATCACCCCGACGCCAATTTCCCCATCTGGACCCCCCACAAGGGCGAGTACCTGGGCTTCCACACCTTCAGCAATGCGCGCGCGATCACCGCGGGCCTGACCTTCCGGCCCCTCGCCGATACCATCAAGGCCACCCTGGAAGCGTTCGACGCTCTTGACGAAGATCAACAGGCCAAGGCGCTCGAGAGGATCCCG
>CAZJGK010000024.1:0-35900 GCA_964545545.1 uncultured Fibrobacteraceae bacterium
CGGGCCGAGCAGCTTCAGGCGGAAAGGCCTGTATGGCCTCAATGTCATCGGTGCGGCCCAGTTCGGCAAGAAAGCGATCCAGTCCCCGTGATGCCGCCGGAGATTTCGCAACCACAGGCTGGTTCTGCTCGGCCTGGTCGGCCTGGGTGGTGAAGCGCCGAATCAATTCATCCGCGAGATTGAAGTAGGCTCTGCTGCCGGGGGATTTGCGTGCGTAGATCACGGCGGGCTTGCCCTTGAGGGCCATTTCGCTCAAGCGGGTCGTGCGCGGGACGCTGGATTCCAGGAGCAGCGATCCGAATTTCTCGCTGACCTGTGCGGAGACATGATTGGACATACGCGTCCGGTTGTTGACCATGGTCAGGAAAAGGCCCTCGAGTTGGGGGGCGGAGGTATCGGCGTCCGGAAAATGGCGGAGTCTGAAGTCCGCCACGAAATCCATGAGAGGCGCCAGGGAATTGCGGCAAAGTTCTTCGGCCTGAACTGGAACCAGAAAACTGTCGGAGGCCAACAGGGATGCCCGCGTCGGGGGTCCGAGGCTGGGCGGGCAGTCGATCAGGATCGTATCGTAGAGGTTGCGCGCCCGGTCGATTTCCCGCGCAAAATCATCGGCCTTCCGCTCCATGTTGGTCAGAAATGATTCCTCTGCGGTCAGGGAGTCAATGCGAGGCGAGACGAAGAGCAGATTTTCCAGAGGAGAGCTCTGGGCCAACCCGGTCAACGGGGTGTGATCCGAGAAAATATCATCGAGGCTGGTATCCAGGTTCTTCTGGTCACGACCCAGGGTGCGGCACACGCCGCACTGGGGATCAGTGCCCACAATCAGCACAGTATGACCGGAGAGGGCCAGCGCAGCGCCAATGTTGACTGCGGATGTGGTCTTGCCAACCCCGCCTTTGCGGCTGACGAAGCTGATGACCCGCCCGCCATGGGTGTTCCATGGTGTGCGGGTCCGGGGAGACCCGGGATGGAGGTTGTCTTTTGCCGAAGGCGGAAATGAATCGTTTGACCGGGTGTCATCCATGGTGTCTCTCCTGTCAGGCTGTATTCGTGATAAGGGATCCCTGCCTGTGCAGTGGATCGGGTTCGTTCAAAAGGCCACCCCCTGGACCAGGGAACGAACCTCAAGAAATTAAGGTCCACGGAGATTCAAGGCAACCCCGGAATCTTATGTAGCTGATGCCCTTCCGGCCGCGGCGGGCACGGAGTGCATCAGCGTGGCCGGATCAGGGGCAAAGGGCCAGTAATCTGGACACGAATCCTTCGGCGCCCAGGAACACTTCCTTGATGGAGCCGGCAAGCATGTAGGCGGGCGTGGTAACCATACGGTTGACTTCGTCCACCACGGTCTCGGCAACGGGGCAGTCGATGTGGATTGCGCCCATTTGGTTGATCAGCCCGGCGGTTGTCGGGTCGTTGCCGATGGTCAGGCTGGGCGAGTTGACCGGACCGAAAATCCTGGCGAGAATGACCGGCGCGATGCACATGGCGCCGATGGGTTTGCCCTGGCCATGGGCGCGGAGCAGAAATTCCACGAGGGCAGGGTTGACGGTGCAGTCTGCGCCTGTGGTGGCGAAGGTGCAGAGGTTTTTGGCGGCGCCGAAACCTCCCGGCAGAAGAACGGCATCCACCGTGGAGGGATCCATGTCCTGCAGGGGAGTGATCTTTCCCCGCGCTAGGCGCGCCGACTCGACCAGGATATCCCTGGATTCGCCAGCGGCCGGTTCTCCGGCCAGGTGGTCCACGACATGCATCTGGGGGCCGACCGGGGCGCACATGACAGCCTCGGCGCCGGCTCTGTCGAGGGCCAGCAGGGCGGCACACGCTTCGTGGATTTCCGAACCGTCGAAAACTCCGCAGCCGCTCAGGATCACGGCGACTTTATGCATGGGGTTCCTCCGTTTTCCAGGGGCCGATTCCGGGCAGGATCGTCAGACCAATGCTTTTACTCCCTGGGGAATGCAGTGTCAAGCGGGTGGTGCAGCCGGACCACTGGAAAATTTGTTTTCCGGGTCCGGGGAGACTAGCTTTCAGGCGACATCACCAGCATTCCATTTGTTCGGCCCGCCAGCGGCCGGGCTTCGCCGGGAGCGCGTCGTACGATGAAGGAGAAGATTGCCGTCGGGGGCATCACGAGGAAGGACGATCTGGTCCTGATCCGTATCCTGGGCGCCCGATCAGGCCACGGATTGGCAGGGAAATCCCTGTCCAGTCTGGGGATGGCCGGGATCAATATCATTTGCGTCACGTCTTTCGTCGGCGTTGAAGGTTTGAACAACATCTGCTTTGCCGTCAGAAGCCAGGATCTGGATCAGACCCTGGGACTTTTGCAGTCCATCCAGGAAGAGATCCAGGCCCAGGATATCGATTATGAGCGCGGGTGCAGTGCGATCTCCATTTATGGTCCCCATTTCAGCGAGAGTCCTGCTATCGCCGGCACGATTTTCCAGGCGACGGCGGAAGCCCGGGTGCCGGTCCACATGATCAGCACTTCGTTCTCGACGGTATCATTCCTGACCGACGAGGAGCAGGCCGCAACGGCCATCGCCAAGTTGCATGAGTATTTCCTCGCCCCCTGACCCCGGGATCCTCGTCAGTAGTCGAACCCCGAGCCGCCGATGAACTCTCGCAGGAGCGAGGTGGGCGGTACGACGCTCGCGTTCATGGGCAACAACAGGGACAACAGGTCGATGAGGGTGCGGGCCAGTCCGTAGAAGGGGTCGTCCGACTCTACGGCGGCCAGCCGCGGCTCAGCCCAGAGCTTCAACACCGGCAGCTCGTAGATCAGGCCTGAGTTGAAGAAGAGGTCGGCATTGTTCTGGAAAGGGAAAATGTGCTTTTCCTCGCCACTGCGGACCTTGGGCCAGCGGGCCAGGGTTTGTGAGGCCGTGTAGCCGCGGAACTGGGCGTCGCGGACGATACGCCTGAACAGGCGGCTGTGGGATGTCTTGATGTAGCTGTAGCGGTCGATGTTCAGATGGTTGAGAGCCGAAACGTAGATCAGGAGTTTTTCCTCGCGGGGGATTGACGGCGTCAGGGCCTCGTTCAGGGCGTGGATGCCCTCGACGATCAGGGGCTGGCCGTGTTGCAGGCGAGTGGGCTCGGGCGCCGGACGTGAGGTCCCGCTGACAAAATCATAGCGCGGCAGGAAAACTTCACGGCCGCTCATCAAGTCCCGCAGGTCCTGGTTGAACTTGTCGATGCGCACAGCCTTGAGGGCTTCGTAGTCGTAGTCGCCATCCTCGCTGAGGGGGGTGTCCTTCCGGTTCACGAAATAGTTGTCCAGCGACAGCGCAAAGGGCTGAAAACCCAGGACCCTCAAGTGCACCATGATGCGTTTGGCGCTGGTGGTCTTGCCGGAACTCGACGGCCCGGCCAGAAGCACGAGCCGACCGTCAGCCGGTAATGCGGCGACCCTGCGGGCCGCGTCCACGAAGAACTGGGAATGGCGAGCCTCCGAGATCTGGATCAGGTCGTCGGTACGGCCGTTGACAATGAACTCGTTGAGGCAGCCGGTGTCCTGCAGCCCGATTTTCTCGGCCCAGTGTGTGTATTCCCTCAACGTGGCCAGGAATTTGGGCTGAGACTGGTGGGGGGCCATGGTATGGATATGGCCCTTGATGCTGGTCAGCAGGACGAACCCCGGTTTGTCCGGAACCAGGGCGAAGGTTTTCACGTAACCGGTGGACGGCAGCTGCCGCCCGAAATACAGCCTGGGGCTGCCTTCCATGCGGAAAAGGGTCAGGGCGTCCCTGCGCAGGTAACGGGCTGTGCGGAAACTGCGTTCGTCCTGCTGGCGGCGGTAGATCTTCAGCAGGGCCCGCAGGCCGAAAGTCTGGGGGGTCAAGCGCCGGTTTTCCTTGACCAACACCTTCATCCGCTGTTCCAACCGGACAATTTCCTTTTTGGTCAACGGTTGTTCGCGGTTCAGTTCGCAGTAGATTCCGCCGCCGTAGCTGAACTCGACACACAGGCGATGGTCGGGGAAAAGATCATCGGCTGCGACGACAAGCAGGAACAGCACGGTGCGCTGGATGGTCGTCTGGCACTGGGGACTGGCGAGTGGGATCAGGCGAATCCGGTCACCGGGTGTGATGGGCTCGTGCAGACCAACCCGGCGTCCGTTGACCGAAGCGATGGCCACGGGATTTTCGCCGGAAAGTTGATCAGGTTGCTCATCCTGGAGAAACTGCAGGATGGTGGCGCCGGCTTTGGGAAAAACGTCCTTGCCATCGATCTCGACCGTGTTGTTTCCCTGCTTCATGCTCGCCCTTTCCAATCAATCAGTCGGATTTCGAATCGATTACCTTGGTGTCGGTCACCCCGGATGAGTCAGAACCTGAGGTTGCCTCTGCAGGAGCAGGATTTCCACCTTTGATTTTTCCACGGGAATCGTTGACATAAAAGCCCGAGCCTTTGAATACGATGCCGAAGCCGCCGGAAATCAAACGGACGACCTTGTGACGGCACTTGGGACAGCGTTGGCGAGCGGGGGCGGTGATCGGCTGGTTTTCCTCGAAGACCAGGCCGCAGCCAGAGCATTTGTATTCGTAGGTCGGCATGAGTTCTCCTTTTTCAGATCGCAATCCTCTTTTACCGCTCCAATATGGTCTGTCAGGCCGCAGGTTTCCACCTTCTGCGCCCGCCCGGGGTCCTGATCCGGCCCATTTGCAGTTCGTGTCGGCCATGGTGTATAATAATGAGCCGTCATCCAAGCCCGTCATCGGCACCGGAGGGTCCCATGTTCGTCACTTTAACGACCGGTCGTTCGCCCCTATTTTTGTTCCGGTCCATGATTGGTGTGCTGCTGCTGGTTTCTGTTCCGGCCATGGCCCGTAGGGTGAGCACGATTCCCCTGGCGCCGTTGCCGGATCAGCCGGTCTGGTCCCAGGCCTATCAGGACCGTCAACTGGATGTCTACGAAGCGCTGGGCAAGATCCGCGGTTATCAGGCTGCGGCCATGGAAGCGCCGGTCCAGACTGCGGCCATGGACGATTATGATGTGACTTTTTATGATCTGAACCTGGATCTGGATCCATTCGCCAGGATCCTGACGGGCACCGTGTCCATCTCGGCCCAGGTGGTGGCGGCGTCGCTGTCCGCGGCGGAATTCAACCTGATGAACAACATGAACGTTACCGATGTCCGGGTCGCGGGAGGATCCGTCGCGTTCACCCACCTCAGCGGCCTGCTGGATGTCACCCTGGATCGTTCCTACCTGCAGGGAGAAACATTCACCGTGACGGTGGACTACAGCGGCAATCCGGCCGGGGATTATTTCGGCTGGGACATCTACGAGGCCGAACCCCTGATCTGGTCCCTGAGCGAGCCCTACGGGGCCAGGGTCTGGTGGCCCTGCAAGGACGTGAACACCGACAAGGCCGACTCGGTGGACATCAATGTCACGGTGCCCGATTCCCTGATCGTCGCCAGCAACGGTCTGCTGGAAAGCACGAGCGCGCCCGAGGCCGGCAAGACGACCTTTCACTGGCGGGAACGTTATCCCATCTGCACCTACCTCGTTTCCGTCACCGCTTACCACTATATCCGGATCGACCAGACCTATGTGGGATTGCAAGACCAGATCATGCCCATCACGAATTATGTATTTCCGGACAAGGCGCCCGCGGCCTTGCTCGGTTATCAGCACACCGACGACATGATCCACACCTTCGCCCTGGCCTACGGTGAGTACCCCTTCATCAACGAGAAGTACGGTCATGCCCATTTCCTCTGGGGCGGAGGCATGGAGCATCAGACCTGTTCAAGCATGGCCTACAATTATTTCGGGGAGACCTTTGTCGCTCACGAACTTTCCCACCAGTGGTTCGGCGACATGATCACCTGCGCCGATTTTCATCACGTCTGGCTCAACGAGGGCTTCGCCACCTGGTCCGAGGCCTATTGGATCGAGCAGAGCCAGGGCGAGGCCGCCTACCACACCATGATGAACCAACGCAAGTACTTCGGGGACAGGTCGGTGTTCGTTTACGATGCCACCGATTTCAACGTTATTTTCGACTACTGGACAACCTACGCCAAGGCGTCCTGGGTGGTGCACATGCTGCGCCATGTGCTGGGAGATGCGGATTTCTTCGCTTCGCTGGCTGCCTACCGCCAGGCCTATGCGTTTTCCTCGGCGACCACGGAACAATTCCAGGCGGTGTGCGAATCCGTTTCCGGTCTGGATCTTACCCCGTTTTTCAGTCAGTGGATCTACGGACAATATTATCCACAGTACGCGGTATCCTGGACCCGGACAGCCGTCGTTGGCGGCTGGCGGGTGGATCTGCGGATTGCCCAGACCCAGCTCGATGCCGGGATATTCACCATGCCCCTGGATGTGCGCGTGACGACCACTGCGGGCGCGGAAAATTTCGTCATCCAGAATGACAAAGCCGTCCAGTGGTACCACTTCACGGTGGCTGATTATCCCTCCCTGGTCGTTATCGATCCTGATGACTGGGTCCTGTGTGAAAAGGTCGATGGGGCGATCAGCGGCGTGGCCGCAGCCCTGCCCCCGGCCCCCCGGCTGGAGGGGGCTGTCCCCAATCCCTTCAATCCCCTGACTTCCATCCGTTTCAGCATACCGGTTGCGAGTTCGGTGCAGCTGGTGATCTACGACCTTGCCGGACGGAAGATCAAGGATCTGGCGCCGGGGTATCTTGCGGCCGGGGAACATGCCGTGACCTGGAGCGGCAAGGACGAGACGGGCCGCGCGGCGGCTTCAGGAACTTATTTCGCCCGCATGACCGCCGGGTCCGTCACCAGGGTGCGCGCCCTGTCTCTGGTGCGGTAGGCGGACCATGATCTATTTGCTGGCCTCTTCGCTGGTATGGGCTTTTTCATTCGGGCTGATCAAGGTTTTCCTGGTGGGGGCCGATCCCCTGCTGGTTGCCGGTGGCCGCTTGTTGCTGGCCGCGGCTGTTTTCACCCCTTTCATGGGCCGGGTTCAGGTTCGGGGAGTGAACATTCCCCTGGTCCTGGGGCTGGGCGCGGTGCAGTTCGGGGTGATGTACGTGTTGTACATCATGTCCTACCGCTGGCTGCCCGCCTGGCTGGTTGCCCTGCTGACGATTTTCACTCCCCTGTACGTGGTGATGCTCGGCGATGTGCGGGCGGGTGTTTTTCATGGACGGCATCTGCTGGCGGCCTTGGTGGCCGTGGCCGGGGCGGGGGTCGTTCTGGTCCGGGGCCTGCCGGCGGGGGCCGATTGGCGGGGCGTCGTCCTGATCCAGGGGGCCAACATCTGTTTCGCCTTCGGGCAGGTGTATTATCCGGATTTGAAGAGACGGATCGGCGGCCAGGATGTGGGCCTGATGGCCTGGATGTATCAGGGTGCCGTAATGGTAGTCGTCCTGGCTGTCTTGCTGGTTCATCCGGCCACAACGGGCTGGAATTCGCAGTCCGCCGTTGTGCTGCTTTACCTGGGCCTGGTGCCCACGGCCGTCGGCTTCTATTTCTGGAACAAGGGCGCGGTGATCGTTTCGCACGGGCGCCTGGCCGTAGCGAACAACCTGAAGATACCGCTGGCCGTGCTGGTTTCCTGGCTTGTGTTCCGCGAGACCGCGCCTTACGTGCGGGCCTTGGCGGGCATGGCGCTGCTGGTGCTCGGGCTCTGGCTTGCCGGTGCGCGCCAAAGGGGCCGCAGGTAAATTCCCGCGGCCCCTTTTCGCCTGAAGATTCCTTTTCCCCGCTATTTCAGGGGCAGATTCAGGATCTTGTCCAAAAAGGCGTAGCGGTCGGCCACTTCCTGGATGACCATGGCCGTCGGCATGCCTGAACCGTGTCCGGCCTTGGTCTGAATCCTGATCAAAGTGGGCAGATTATCCGCCTGGCAGGCCTGCAACCGGGCCATGTACTTGAAGCTGTGCCCGGGCACCACGCGGTCGTCGTGGTCGGCGGTCATGGCCATGACCGCGGGATAATTCGTCCCCGGTTTGAGATTGTGGTAGGGGCTGTACTTGTACAGCACCGGGAACATGGCCGGGTCGTCGCTGCTGCCGTAATCGCTGACCCAGGCCCAACCGATGGTGAATTTCTGGAAGCGGAGCATGTCCATGACACCGACGGCGGGGATCGCCGCGGCGAACAATTCAGGCCGCTGGTTGACCACGGCCCCGATGAGCAGGCCGCCGTTGCTGCCGCCGTAGATCGCCAGTTTGTTGGGGTTGGTGTAGCGTTCGCTGATCAGGTATTCGGCGGCCGCAATGAAGTCGTCAAAGACATTCTGCTTCAGGGCCAGCATGCCCGCCTTGTGCCAATCCTCTCCGTACTCCCCGCCGCCGCGCAGGTTGGCGACGGCATAGACCCCGCCTTTTTCGATCCAGGGCAAAAGGGCGGGGGAGAAGCGGGGATTCATGCTGATGTTGAACCCGCCATAACCGTACAACAGGGTGGGGTTGGATCCGTCCAGGACCAGGCCCTTGCGATGGACCAGGAACATGGGAATGCGGGTGCCGTCCTTGCTCGGGTAGAACACCTGGTCTGTCTCGTAGTCGGCAAAGTCGAAGGCGATCTCCGGCTTGCGGGTCAGGGTGCTCTTGCGGGTGCGGAAATCGTAGTGGTAGATCTCGCTGGGATTCAGGAAGCTGTTGAAGACGTAATAGGTGTCGGTATCACCCGGATGCCCGGAGAACCCGCCCACGCTGCCCAGCCCCGGCAGGGGAATGTCATGGGAGAAGGTGCCGTCCAGGTCGTAAACCTTCACCTGATTGACCACGTCGTGCATGATGGTGATCACGAACTGGTTGTTCAGGATGGTCGCCCCGTCTATGGGGTCTTCGCTTTCGGGAATCAGGGTGACCCAGTTCTTCCGGTCGGGTTTGGTGATGTCGATGGCGATGATTTTTTCCCGGGGGGCGTCCAGATTGGTCCGGATGAAGAAAACGGGTCCATCGTTGCCCAGGAAGGTGTAACTGGCGTCAAAGTCATCCAGCAGGAGGTTGACATGCTTGCTCTTGTCGGCCAGATCCTTGTAATAGAGACGGTTGTTGCGGCTGGTGCCCTGCCAGACAGAGAGGATCAGGTAGCGGCCGTCCTCGCTGACGCTGCCGCCGAAGCCCCAATCCTTGTGGTCGGGGCGTTCGTAGGCCACGACATCCTGGTCCTGGGGCGTGCCCACCTGATGATAGTATAGCTTCTGAAAATAATTGGTGCCCTCGAAGGTCTCTCCCTCGGCCGGGGCCTCGTAGCGGCTGTAGTAGAAGCCGTGGGCGTCCAGATCCCAGGCGGCGTCGCTGAACTTGCTCCACATGATCTTGTCCTTGAGATCTTTTCCGGTGTCGATATCCCGCACATACCAGGTGCGCCAATCCGAACCGCTGACGCTGGTGGACCAGGCCATATAGCGCCCGTCGCGGCTGATGGACATGCCGCCCAGGGCGATCGTGCCGTCCTCACTCAAGGTGTTGGGGTCCAGCAGGACACGAGGTTCCGCCTGGGGATCATCCTGCACGTAAAGCACCGCCTGGTTCTGCAGGCCGTCGTTCTTGAAGAAGAAGATGCGATGGCCTTCCTTGAACGGGGCGCTGTAACGCGCGTAGTCCCATATCTCGGTCAATCGGTCGCGGAACGCGTCGCGCGAAGGAATGGACCGCAGAAAATCGAAGGTCACCTTGTTCTGGGCCTCGACCCAGGCATGGGTTTCAGGGGAATCGACGTCCTCCAGCCAGCGGTAGGGGTCGGCGACCTTGGTGCCGTGGTAATCATCCACCTGGTCGCCGGTACGCGTCTTGGGGTAGGTCAAGGGGGTCATTTGCACAGGATTCCTCGTGAAGCTGGGGGCTTGGGCTTTGGGGGCCGGTTGCGGGTTGTTGCAGCCGGTGAGCGATAGGATCCCCAAAACACAGATGGATAGGGTCAGGGACAAGACCCTGGCTGGGATTTTTCTTTGGGACATGCCATACTCCTTGGAATGGTCCGGTCGACGGCCCATTGAGTGCCGGAAGGGTTTTCGGCGCCGGTGGTTTTGCGGTCAGCAGGATACACCCTGAACCGGAAAATGTCAGCTTTTCATCCCGGTCATCGGAACGGGCAAGAGAAAGATCAGTCCATGCATATCTTGCATGAGGACAACCATCTGCTGGTGGTGGCCAAACCGGCCGGGTTGCTGGTTCAGGGTGATCGCAGCGGCGACCCGTCGTTGCTGGATCAGGCCCGGGAGTACCTGCGCGTCAAGTACGCCAAGCCCGGCAAGGTGTATCTGGGCCTTGTGCATCGCCTTGACCGCAACGTTTCGGGTGTGGTGATCCTGGCCAGGACCAGCAAGGCCGCCGGTCGTCTCTCCGCCCAGTTTCGCGCCGGCACGGTGAAAAAAACCTACCTGGCGGTGGTCACGGGCAATCCCCCGGATGGGCGGCATGAGTTGCGGTCCTATCTGGCCGCCAAAGGTGATGCCGCAGGGGTTACGCGCGCGGAAAACAGTCCGTTTCCGGGGTCAAAGGAGGCGGTACTCCAGTTTGCCGTGCGGCAGCGGCGGCCGCAGCAGTCGTTGCTGGAAGTTCATCCGGTGACCGGCCGCCGGCACCAGATCAGGGCTCAACTGGCTTTGGCCGGCTGGCCTCTGCTCGGGGATGTGAAGTACGGCTCGGTCGCAGGATTGCCCGAACGCAGGATTGCCCTGCACGCCTTGAGTGTGGTCTTTGCTCATCCGGTGACGGGCGAGGCCCTGGAAATATGCAGCAAACCTCCCGTTGACTGGCCCTGGCTCAACCCGGAATATTGAGGGCGATGTCATTGCCGGTAGGAGTGAGCCAGTCCCAGAGAGGCGATTCATGTTCGAGGTCGATGTCACCATCATCGGGGGCGGCGTTGTGGGGTGCGCCATCGCCGCGGCCTGCGCACGGCAGGGCGGGACGGTTGTATTGCTGGAGCAGGAGGCCGGTCTCGGTCGTGCCACCACTTCCCGCAACAGCCAGGTCTGCCATGGTGGGATGTACTACCCCACCGGCACCCTCAAGGCCCGGTACTGCGTCGCCGGCCGACGGCTGCTGAAGGATTTTTGCCTGGACCGGAAGGTGGGATACCTCGAATGCGGGAAGCTGATCGTGGCGACGACCGATGACCAGATCCCGATGGTCCAGGAGCTGCATGCCTTGGGCCTGGCCAACGGCACCGAGGATCTGGAATTGCTGGACGGCGGGCAGTTGAAACGGCGGGAACCGGGAATCCGGGCGGTGGCGGGCCTGTTCTCCCCCCGTACGGGCATCATGGATGCCGAAGGAGTGGCCAAGGCCTTTGCCCGGCAGGCGGAAGCGGACGGCGCTCGGATCATGATCGGGTCAAGGGTCTGCGGCCTGCGCCGTGAAACCGCGGGCTGGACCGTGAGGGTGGAGGCGGGTGCGGGGGCCCGTGAAGGCTGGGAGCACCGGAGCCGGTGTGTGATCAATGCTGCGGGCCTGTGGTCCGACCGGGTGGCGGTCATGGCGGGGATCGACACCGCGGCCCGCGACTGGAACCTTCACCTGTCGCGGGGAAACTATTTCACCGTTGATGCACGCCACACGGGGAAGGTCAATCATCTGATCTACCCCGTGCCCCCGTCCGATGGCTCGACCCTGGGCGTCCATGTCTGCCTGGATCTGGGCGGGCGCATGCGCCTGGGTCCCGATTTTGAAATCCTGCCCGAGGATCCGCGCACCCACGTCACCGGCTGTGGGTTGGATGGAAGCCTTGACTACAGGGTTGATCCAGGACGCGCGGAGTCTTTCTACACCGGGGCCAGGGAGTTCTTGCCCTGGCTTGAACCCGAGGATCTGACCCCCGACATGAGCGGCATCAGACCCAAGCTCTGTGCCCATGGTTTTCGTGATTTTGTGATCCAGAGGGAATCCGATCCGGCTTATGCCGGCCTGATCAATCTGGTGGGGATCGATTCCCCTGGTTTGACGAGTTCGCCGGCGATTGCCCGCGACGTGGCCGCCCTGGTGCGGGAGTATCTGTCGTGACCCGGTTCAGCACCCGAAAGGCCGGGTAGGGATCATGTGGGTCGTTCTGGGCCTGACGGCCGTCTGCGCCTTGCTGGTCCTGCCCGGGGTGCGGGTGTCCAAGGGCGCTGCCCGCCCCCTGTTCAAGGGCACGGCCCGACACTGGCGCCGGAACTACGGGCGGCGGTCCTTTCTGCGCTTGCTGGGAGCCACGGCCGTGGCGGGAGCCCTGGCTTATTCGGGCCTCGATACGTTTATTGATGGTTTCATGACCGACAAGATCCGTTCCCGGGACACCGACCGCGTAGCCACGGGAGCCCGGTTTTTCGGGAAGCGGTTCTGGTTTGCCAACTGGCTGCTGGTGGGAGTGATCGACGCCTGGTGGCGCACCGGCAGTTTCAGCGACTGGGGCAGGCGCAACTTCGAAGCCATGGTGGTGGGTCTGCCCACCCTGTGGACGATGCAGCGGGGACTGGGGGCCAACCGGCCTTCGTCCGCGGATGGGGATCCACGGTGGCGTCCGTTGGCCGCGGATAATTCCGCTTCCGGGCACACCTTCATGGCTGCGATCCCCTGGCTGAATCTTGCCCGCCGCTGCGGTGTGAAGGGATGGCGCCGGGCCGCGTATGCGGGGTCGATGTTGACGGGTTGGTCGCGGCTGAACGACCGTAAACATTATCTTTCCCAGGTTGTGCTGGGGTGGACCATCGCCTGGAACGCCGTGGATGCGGTTCAGGACTCGGTGCAAAGGATGGACGATGAAGTCAAAATTCTCTGAACATTTTCGTCTGGTCGTCCTGCTCTTGGCGTTGGCCTTGACGTTGCTGGCTACGGCCGATTTTGCCCTGGCTGCCTCCGGCAAGGGAACCCCGGCCGTGCTGGATTTCCAGCTGGATTCCCTGGACAAGGTGCCCGTCCTGCGCACCCCCGCCATCGATCCCCAGGCTCTGATCACCGAGGATGCCGAGCGGGATGGCCCGGATTCTCCCACGCGTTTTGCCTTGTCCAGGCGGGTTTCGGTGACCTGTGACGACAGCGGGCACTGGGAGGAACCCACGGCGCTGCACCGCGTTTGGCGGCTGCGGATCCTGGCCCCGGGGGCCTTGTCCGTGAACCTGGGTTTTTCGGTCTTCGACCTGCCTGCGGGTGGGCAGCTGAGCATGTATCCCACCGCCTTGACCGGTCCTGATGATGAGCGGGGAGTCAGGGTGTTCCCTGCGGGCGACCAGGACCAGCTGGGACAGCTGTGGACGCCCGTGGTCCTGGGTGACGACATCATGATCGAGGTGCTGGTTCCCACCGGATCTTCCTCTTGGCGGTTGCAATTGGAGGCCGTCAACCAGGGCTACCGATTTTTCGGCGAGGATCCGGCGGACAAGGCGGGCTCCTGCAATATCGATGTGGTCTGTCCCGAAGGTGATCCCTGGCGGGCGGAGATCAACGCGGTGGGCAATTATACGATCAGCGGGGTTTTCAAGTGTACCGGATCGTTGATCAACAACACCCGCCAGGATGGAAAGCCCCTGTTCCTGACCGCTTATCACTGCTCTCCGGACATGGCCACATATGCCAACACAGTGGTGGTTTACTGGAATTTCCAGAGCCCGGTCTGCGGTCAGCATGGCGGCGGCAGCCAGGACGATTTCTCCACCGGGGCCATCTTCCGGTCGAGCTACCTGACCTCCGATTTTAACCTCATCGAACTGGAGGATCCCCTGGACCCGGCCTTTGGCTGCACCCTGGCCGGTTGGGATCGCCGCGATATTGCTCCGCCGTCGGCGGTGACGATCCACCACCCCCATTCGGACGAAAAAAGCATCAGTTTCGAGAACGATCCCCTTTCGGTAACGACCTATCTGGAAAACGACGTTCCGGGCGACGGGACCCATTTGCGCATCACGGACTGGGATCTGGGCACCACGGAGCCGGGATCATCGGGCAGTCCCTTGTTCAATCCCGATCATCGCATCGTGGGTCAGTTGCATGGCGGGTTCGCGGCATGTGTGAATGACAAATCGGATTGGTATGGCCGCCTGTTCAGGTCATGGGAGGGGGGAGGGACTCCCGAAAGCCGTTTGCGCGACTGGCTCGACCCTGATGGCACGGGGGTGGAGTACCTCAACCTGCTGGACCCCGGTCAGCCGGAACAGGCCGTGACTCCCCTGACGGCCCTGTCCTTCACCGCTCCCCAAGGGGGCGATTTCACCCCGGCCTCAGGCAGCTATTTCCTGGACAATAACGGGGTGCTGGCGCTTGATTTCCAGATTGAGGGCGACCAGCCCTGGCTGGACATTTCCCCGGCTTCGGGAGTGCTGGAACCGGGTGTGCAGATCGAAGTGGTGATCACTCCCCGGTCGGACGTTTCCCGGCTGGAGGTGGGCCGGCACACGATGTCGGTCACTTTCCACAACCTGACCAACGGGCTGGGCGACGCCACCCGTCCCGTGATCCTGGAGATCCAGTCGGTGACGCCCGGGATTTCCACTCCGGTTCCCAATCCCTTCGTGGACTACACCGTGGTCAATTATGTGCTGCCGGTGGCGGGCCCGGTCACGGCCCGGATCCTGGATGTGCGCGGCAGATGCGTGCGGGTTTTCGGGAGCCTGGCCGGGGTTCTGGGCCCCAACCAGCTGGCCTGGGACGGCAAGGACGATCAGAGAAGGGCCGTGCCGGCCGGCCTGTATTTCCTGCGGCTCGAGTCCGGCGGGGTGACCTTGCAGACGAGAATCACCCGCACGCGTTGAGTGCGGGTGATGGCGCGACCGGTTAACGGGTCTATTTTCCGTCGGCCTGGACCAGGGCGTTGAATTCCTCGATGCGTGGATCCCAGTGATCGGCCGAGGCGAATACCTCGGTCCAGAAATCGGGATCCCAGAGCCGGCGCAGATCTTCGACGGTTCGACCCTGCTGCTCCACCCAGGTGAAGTACTTGAAGTTGTGGAGCTCCTTGCGGTCGCTGAACCCGAGTTCCCGCATATGATCGGTCGTGATGCCTTCGATCCACCGCGCGTGGTGGCGCAGGGCGCTGTCGCGGTTGTAGGGACCCGCTGTGGTGTTGAGGTCCGCAAGACGCGACTGGTACATCTCCGCGGAATCGGTCAAGGACGTGACGATGACATCGTCAGAGCCGAACCCGTAGTAGCGGGCGGTCTTGACGGCGGTGACCAGGTTGCAGATGCTCGAGATTCCCAGCAGGGGCAGTTCCTGGATCAATTCCTCCGGCAGACCGGCCTCTTTCAAGGCGGCCTGGCCCGCCTCCTCGTTGAACAGCCGCAGCAGATCCATGCATTGCTGGTCGTCCACGGCGCAGACCATGTCGGTGTTGCGCACGTTGTGGATCCAGGGCACGTGCTTGTCCCCGATCCCTTCGATGCGGTGACCCCCGAACCCGAAGGCGTAAAGGGTGGGGCACTGCAAGGCTTCGGCGGCGGTGGTCACCATGCCGGGGTGCAGGGTCTTGAGGAAGTCGCCGGCGGCGATGGTTCCGCCCGAGCCGGTGGCCGAGACGTAGGCGCTCAGCCGGGTGTTCCCACCGCCGAGCTGTGCGAAGACTTCCTGGATCATGGATCCGGTCACATGGTAGTGCCAGATGGAATTTCCGAACTCGTCGAACTGGTTGAAAATGACGCATTCGGGTCTGGTGGCCCGCAACTCCCAGCACTTGTCGTAGATTTCCTTGACGTTGGATTCGCAACCGGGAGTGGCGATGACTTCGGTCGCCACGCCCTTGAGCCACTCGAAGCGCTCCCGGCTCATTTCCTCGGGCAGGATGGCCACCGAGTGGCAGGCCAGCAGCTTGGAGTCGAAGGCGCCACCGCGGCAGTAGTTGCCCGTGCTGGGCCAGACGGCCATGTTCTCCGTCGGGTCGAACTGTCCGGTCACCAGGCGGGGCACGAGGCAGCCGAACGCCGCGCCCACCTTGTGGGCCCCGGTGGGAAACCACTTGCCGACAAGGCCGATGATGCGCGCGGGAACGCCCGTCAGTTCGGAAGGGAACTCGATCCAGTTGCCCTGGTTGAACAGGCCGGTATCGGGATCGTTCTTCCAGGTGATGCGGAACAGGTTCAACGGGTCGATGTCCCACAGGCCCACATCCCTGAGCTTGGCCTGGATGTCGGCGGGAATGAGCTCCGGATTTTTCATTTGGGCCAGGGTAGGAATGGTGATGCCGCGCTCACGGCAGCGCCGGGCGGCCTTGTCCCTGATTTCGGGATTGATTTGGGAGAGCGTCAAATCCATGATGACCATGCTCCGTTCGGGGTAGGGAATAGCTGAACTGTCCTGTTCACCCTGATATATGCTTCATGGCCGCTGGTTGGTCAACCGGCTGTTGACTCCCGGGCCGCAACCAGATCCGGAAAAATGCGGAAATGAACCCGGGCATTGCTTATATTGCCAGCAAATCAGCGCTTTTCATCCGTCTTTCGGCATAAGGAGGATCCGATCATGGCCATCGAGACGACCAGGGAAATGGTGGAGCAGGTTTATGGGCGTTCCCAGGCCAAGCTGGCCACGGTGCGCAAACGTCTGGGCCGGCCGCTGACCCTGGCCGAGAAGGTGCTGTTCGGCCACCTGGCCGATCCCGATCACCAGGAATTCGCGCGGGGCGAGGCGACCCTGGCCCTGAATCCCGATCGGGTGGCCATGCAGGACGCCACGGCCCAGATGGCCATTTTGCAGTTCATGCAGGCCGGCAGGGACGAGACCGCGGTGCCCACCACCGTGCACTGCGATCATCTGTTGCTGGCGCGCAAGGGTGCGGAATTCGACAAGGCGGTGGCTCTGGATGTGAACCGCGAGGTCTACGATTTCCTGAGTTCGGCCGCCGCACGCTACAACATGGGCTTCTGGAAACCCGGTTCGGGCATCATCCACCAGATTGTGCTGGAAAACTACGCCTTCCCCGGCGGCCTGATCATCGGCACAGACAGCCATACCCCCAACGGCGGCGGTCTGGGCATGGTGGCCTGCGGTGTGGGCGGCGCCGATGCCGTGGACGTCATGGTGGGCATGAACTGGGAAGTCAAACATCCCCGGCTCATCGGGGTGAAACTGACGGGCGCTCCCGGCGGTTGGACCGCCCCCAAGGACGTGATTCTCAAGTTGCTGGGTATCCTGACGGTCAAGGGCGGGACCAACGCCATCATCGAATACTTCGGGCCCGGCACGGCGGCCCTGAGCTGCACCGGCAAGGCCACCATCACCAACATGGGCGCCGAGTTGGGCGCCACCACGAGCATTTTTCCCTACGATGAGAAGATGGCCGCATACCTGCGGGCCACGGCCCGTGGTGACCTGGCGGATCTGGCCGACGCCCACGGTGACCTGCTGACCGCTGATGCCGAGGTCATCGCCAATCCGGCCGACTATTACGACCAGATCATCGAAATCGACCTGTCCACCCTGGAACCGCATCTGGTCGGTCCTCACAGTCCGGACATTGCCCATCCGGTGGGCCGGATGGCCGCCGACTGCGAGCAGGAGGGGTATCCCCGGCAGTTGACCGCGGCGCTCATCGGCAGCTGCACCAATTCCAGTTACGAGGATATCTGCCGGGCCACCGATGTCGCCCGGCAAGCCCTGGCCAAAGGGCTGAAGATGAAGGCCCCGCTGTGGGTCAGCCCGGGTTCGGACAACATCTACGAGACCATCAAGCGCGACGGACAGCTGGCGATTCTGGAGCAGTTGGGCGCGACGGTGTTGACCAACGCCTGCGGTCCCTGCATCGGCCAGTGGCAGCGCGATGATATGAAGGAGAACGAGGTCAACTCCATCGTCACCAGCTTCAATCGCAACTTCAAGAAACGCGCCGACGGCAATCCCAACACCCACGCTTTCATCGGCAGCCCCGAGACGGTGATGGCCTACGGTTTGAGCGGACGCCTGGACTGGAATCCCCTGACCGACACCCTGGTGAACGAGCGGGGTGAAGAGGTCAGGCTGGAGGCTCCCGCGCACGCCGAGCAGATTCCCGCGGACGGTTTCGTGCGGCCCCAGGGCGGCTACCAGAATCCGCCGGCAGTGCGCTCGGACCTGGATGTCGTGGTGGCTCCGGACAGCCAACGGCTTGCCCTGTTGACGCCGTTTTGTCCGTGGGACGGCAAGGATTTCGAGGATCTGCCCCTGTTGATCAAGGCCCTGGGCAAATGCACGACCGATCACATCTCGATGGCGGGCCCGTGGCTCAGGTTCCGCGGCCATCTGGACAACATCAGCAACAACATGCTTATCGGCGCGATCAATGCCTTCAACGAGAAAACCAACACGGTCAAAAACCAGCTCACCGGGGATTACGGCGAGGTTCCGGCCACCGCGCGGGCCTACAAGGCGGCTGGTCTGCGTTGGGTGATCGTCGGCGACGAGAACTACGGCGAGGGATCGTCGCGCGAGCATGCGGCCATGGAGCCCCGGCATCTGGGTTGCGCCGCGGTCATCGTGCGCAGCTTTGCCCGGATCCATGAGACGAACCTGAAAAAGCAGGGCATCCTGCCGTTGACGTTCGTGGATCCCGCGGATTACGACAAGGTTCAGGAAGATGACCGCTTCGCCCTGGCCGGCCTGGCCGATCTGGCTCCTGACCGGAATCTCCAGGTCACCCTGACCCACGCCGACCGCAGCACCGAGACATTTCCGGTGGCCCACACCATGACCGAGGAGCAGATCTCCTGGTTCCAGGCGGGTTCGGCCCTGAACAAGATCAAGGCCATGAACAGCTGATCCGGTCCCTGCGACAGGGGCGGTTTCCCCTGGCAGCCGGTGATCACGATCGCCGGCTGCTTCATTTTGCTCGGGGGCGGAAACCATCCCGGGGTCCTCCCTTGCATTTTGCACGGCCCCTTGTCCGGAAGGAGCCGCCTTGTTCGGCCGCATGATTCCTCCCTGAGGGGAAAATATCCCCGTCATTCCCGGGTTTGCGGGCAAAACATTGTCCTCAATCTGCCGCGCGAAGCTGCCGAATGATCACTGGCACGTTCTTGGCTTTTGAAGTGATAACCAAGGAGGGGTATCATGCCCAAGTATGTTCCGGTGATAATCATGATTTGCCTGTTGATGGTGCAGGTTTCCGCTCTGGCTGCCACGCCTGATCTGGAGGCCTATGCCCAGGCTGTCAGCGAGTATTTCAAGGTGGATGTGGCCCAGGTCAAGGAGGCGGCATCCTACCTGCCGCGCACCGACGAATTGCCGGCGCTTTACATCGTGGCCCTCAAAGCGGGAACCGATCCGGTTGCCGTGGCCAAGGAACGGAATGACGGCGCCAAGTGGCAGGCCATTCTGGCGGAGCATGGACTGGGCAGCGACCTGTTCCATATCCAGGTCCGCGGCTTTGTCCCCAGCGCGGTTTTTCAACCCATTCTGGACAAGTTCTCGGAGGATGATCCGGCGTCCTGGAAATCGGCGCCCCTGACCGATGGGGATGTGCGCGACCTGGCCAACCTGAAATTCATTTCCGACCTGTACGGATATTCCATGTACAGGGTCATGGCCATGCGTGACAAGGGCCGGAGTTATCCCCAGATCCAATCCCAGGTCTGGGAGATTGCCCAAGGTCCAGAGGGTAAACAGAAAACTGCGACAGCCGGTTTCTAACAAAATGTTAGCCGAAGTGGCGGGTGATGGTTTATCAAAAAAAACCTTCGCCCGCCATTTTAAGTCCCCGTAAAATTATAAATTATAAAGTTTAATAGTATTTTTGCTCGCCTTGCCGTATCGGATTAATAATCAAAATCCTTGGTTCCAGCCTGGAAATGAAGTACAATATTAGGCGAGGTTTGCAGGGCTCCGGGTTTTGCAGATTGAAATAGTGATGCCAACGTGCAAGGGGAATTTGATGTCCAATGGTTCTTATCGTCCTTGGGGCCAGGTTGTTCTTGTTTTGGTGATGGTTTTGACCGCCGCTTCGGCCTCGGCCACCGGCGGGGGATTCAACCCGACTTCGGTTCAGGGGCCGATTTCCCTGGCCCGGGATCTGGGGCCGGCTGCGACGGTGCCGGTGCTCAGGACTCAGGCCGTGAACGTTGCGGTGGAAGCGGCGAAGGATATGAACCCGGAGAATCGGGGACAACCGCCCCGCTTCGCCGTGCCTGAATATGTTTCCCTCTCTGCGGACGACAGCGGAACCTGGCAGGATGTGGATGAGCGTTGGGTGCTGTGGCGGCAACGCATCGTTGCTCCGGGCGCCCTGTCCCTCAATCTCGGTTTCACGAGTTTCCGGTTGCCCAAGGGCGGGCGGCTGACCATTTACCCGACGGACATGAAGAGCCTCGATGATACCCGGCACTACTGGACGTTTACCGAGCGCAATAACGAAGCCCACGGTGAACTGTGGACGCCGGTGGTGTTGACCGATGATCTGACGATCGAGTTGCTGCTGCCGCGCAACGCGTTGAGCGATTACGAACTGGTGCTGGGATCGGTCAACAAGGGTTACCGCTATTTCGGCGAAGACCTGGCCGACAAGTCCGGCTCCTGCAACGTGGATGTTGTCTGTCCCGAAGGCGACCCTTGGCGGTCCGAGATCGCCTCGGTGGCCGTGTACACCTTGAGCGGCTACTGGACCTGTACCGGTGCCATGATCAACAACACGGCCGAGGACCAGACTCCTTATTTCCTGACGGCCAACCACTGCGACATCAGCGCAGACAACGCCTACACCATGGTGGTGTACTGGAATTTCCAGAGCCCGACATGTGGTGAGCAGGGTGGGGGCAGCTACGCGGACAACCAGAACGGAGCGACGTTCCTGGCCTCATCGAGCACGTCGGATTTTTGTCTGGTGCAACTGGATGACGCACCGGACCCGGCCTGGAAAGTGGCCTATGCCGGTTGGTACAGGGGAAGTGATGATCCGGTGGCCGCCACGGTCATCCATCATCCCAACACCGACGAGAAGAGCATCAGTTTCGAGTACGACCCCACCAGCACGACCACCTATCTCGAAACCGATGTTCCGGGCGATGGGAGCCATATCCGGATCACGGACTGGGATCTTGGCACCACGGAACCCGGTTCCTCCGGCTCTCCCCTTTTCAATCCCGATCACCGGATCGTCGGCCAGTTGCACGGGGGCTATGCCGCCTGCAGCAACGACGATTCGGACTGGTTCGGCCGGTTTTCGGTGTCATGGAGCAGTCTTGCTCCCTACCTGGATCCTTTGGGCACCGCGCCCCCGGCCATCGACACCCTCGATCCCTACAAGGAGCTCTTTCAGGCCACACCTTACACCGGGTTAACGGCCACCGGTGATGTCGGCGGGCCCTTTACGCCCCAGAGCGAAGTGTACACCCTGAAAAACGACTATACCTTCCCCGTCGATTATCAGATTACCAGCGATGTTCCCTGGGCTGTGGTCACCGCGGGAGCGGGCACCATCGGCGCCGGTGATTCGGTCCAGGTCACGGTCGCGATCGGCGGTCCGGCGACGTCATTGGGCAACGGAGCCTACGACGGAACCCTCAGCATCGTCAACGTGACCAACGGCTCCGGGGATACGACGCGCCCGCTCCACCTGGAGGCGGGCGACCCTCTGCTCAGGTATGACTTTACCATGGACTCTGATCCCGGCTGGACCATGGATCCGGGCTGGGCCTTCGGCGTCCCTCAGGGGGGCGGCGGGAGCCAGGGTAATCCGGATCCCGTCAGCGGTTATACCGGCGCCAATGTCCTGGGTTACAATCTGGATGGGGATTACGAAAACAACCTGCCCGAACGCCGTTTGATCTCCTCGCCTATTGATTGCCGCATCCTGTCCTCGGTTTCGGTCAAGTTCCGGCGCTGGTTGGGAGTGGAACAGTCACTGTATGATCACGCGTCGTTTGAAGTCAGCAACGACGGGGTGAACTTCGTCACCATCTGGACCAACGGTATGCAGGTTGCCGACGCCGACTGGACCGAGGTGGAGTACGACATCAGCGCGGTGGCCGCCGGCGAGCAGACCGTCTACCTGGCCTGGGTCATGGGCACGACCGACGGCAGCTGGCAATTCTGCGGCTGGAACATCGACGATGTGGAAATATGGGGTCTGGGCCATAGCCTTTCCCCTGTCGTCCAGATTCCGTCGCCGGCCGCTTCCCTGGGCAACTATCCCAACCCGTTCAATCCCCTGACCAAGGTGGAATTCACCCTGGTTCAGACGGGGCTTGTCACCCTGGGCGTTTACGACGTGCACGGTCGTCTGGTGCGCACGCTGGCCAACGGCGAGGAGTCCGCAGGCCGGCACAGCGCGATCTGGGACGGTGCCGACAATCAGGGCCGGGCGGTGGGCAGCGGCGTCTACTTCGCCCGGTTGATCACGCCCGCGGGCGTGGTGCAACACAAGATGGTGTTGATCAAGTAGTCCGTCACTCTTTCCTACCACAGCCCGGTTGTTGCGTCAGCCAAGACAAGACAACCGGGCTTCTTGTTGGTCCAAAGTCACCGGACGGAGATGGCGTGTTGCCCCTCAAGATGTTAGCATGCCTGGGGCGGACGCAGAGTGCGACATTATTTCCGCATGGAGGCAACCAACATGAGGGATCGGGATCAGATTCTGGCAGGCAAAAAAGCTCTGGTGACCGGCGGCAGCCGGGGCATCGGGGCGGCGGTCACGCGCTTGCTGGCCGCCAGCGGAGCCACCGTGGCCATACACTATCGCCAGGCCGCTGAAGCTGCCGAGGAGCTGCGGGTCTCCCTCCCTGGGAGCGGCCATGTGACGCTGGCTGCGGATCTGGAAGAACCAGCCGCGGCCGCAGCCCTGGCGGGGCGGGCGGGTCAGGCGCTGGGCGGCCTGGACATCCTGGTCAACAACGCCGGTATCTACGAGCTCCATCCGCCGCTCGAGCGGGAACCCGCGGCCTGGAACGCGGCCTGGCAGCGCACCTTGCAGGTGAACCTGCTGGCGCCCGCGGTCATCATCCATGGGGCCATTCCCTTCCTGAAGGAACGCGGCGGCCACATCGTCAACATCAGCAGCCGCGGCGCTTTTCGGGGCGAACCCGCTGCTCCTGCCTACGGTGCGAGCAAAGCCGGCCTGAATTCCCTGAGTCAATCGTTGGCCTTGGCGTTGGCCCCCCTGGGCGTCCATGTGGTGGCGGTGGCCCCGGGCTGGGTGGCCACCGACATGACCGACGAATATCTGCGTGGTCCCGCCGGCGAACAGATTCGCAACCAGAGTCCTTTGGGTCGTACGGCGCAACCGGAAGAAATCGCAGAAGTGGTCCTGCTGGCGGTGTCCGGACGCGCGGACGCCCTAACCGGCGGTGTCATCGACGCAAACTGCGCGTCCTACCTGCGGTAAGCGGCCGTAGGGAGGCCATGAATCGAAATTGTGTTATGCTCAAGTGAATGAAACCGACGGAACTGCAACCAGGGAGATCTCCGGATTTGACCCACGACCCCACACCTCGCGATAAAAGTGATGTGCAGCCGCATCCGGTCGGCGGCGAACCCGCGTTGCCCGCACGGGTTGCGGCAGTGCTGGAGGACCTGCCTTTCGGTGTGGCGGTCAGCGCCCTGGACGACGGCCGCCTTCTGTACATCAACAAGGCCTACCACAACATTGCCGATCTGGGCCCCGAGGCTCCCCGGGAAACGGATCTGCATTTGATCGCTCCGGATGGGACGCCCACAGTCGTGGCCCTGCAGGACATCCTCCTGCGCCCTTTGGGTCTGAAAATCACGGTGGTCCATGACCACACCTTGACGCGCTTTTCCCAGCGCGCCCTGCGCAAGAGCGAGCACCGCTACGAAGTGATGGCCGACGCCTCCCCCGTAGGCATCATGCGCCTGGACCCGACCGGCCGCTGCCACCATGTCAATCGCCGGTGGCGGGAGCTGACGGGATTGACGCCCCTGCAAACCCTGGGCAAGCCCTGGCATGACGCCGTCCACCCCCAGGACATGCAGCGGATCATCGACGAGTGGAACGCCGCCCTGGCGCGCGGGAGTGTTTTCCAGGCCGAATGCCGCTTCAAGAGGGCCGCAGAGGGGACGTGCTGGGCCCTGGTGCAGGCCGAACCGGTCAAGGATCGTCAGGGTTCATTGGAGGGTTTCATCGCCACGGTGACGGACATCACCGCGAGCAAGCGCACCGAAGAAGAGATCCGCCAGCTTGCCTATTACGATTCCCTGACGGGGTTGCCCAACCGGACGTTCTTTCTGGAGCAGCTGGAACGTTCCGTGTCAAACGCGGTGCGCGGCGGGTACGCAGCGGCGTTGCTGTTCTGTGATCTGGACAATTTCAAGGACGTCAACGATGCCTACGGTCATGACCTGGGCGACAGCCTGCTGCAGGCCATCGCCTGGCGTCTGAATGCCTGCACCCGCAAGGGCGATATCCTGAGCAGGTTGGGCGGTGACGAATTCGTCCTCCTGCTGCCCCGGATCAGCCGCGACGTTGAGATCCTAACCGTGGCGCGCAAGATCATCGAGGCGATGACCAAGCCTTTTCCGGTCCAGGGGCAGGAGATTTTTGCGAGCACCAGCATCGGAGTCGCCGTGATTCCCGATGACGGGAGCGACGTACAGACCCTGTTGAAACACGCCGATCTCGCCATGTATGCGGCCAAAGCAGAAGGCCGCAACAGGTTCCAGTTCTACAGCGAAGACATGAACCGCCGCATCCAGCAGCGAACCAGGCTTGAGGCAGGGCTGCGGCGCGCCCTTAAACTCGGAGAGTTTTCCCTGGTCTGGCAACCCCAGTATTCCCTCCAGGACGGGAGTTTGGTGGGCGTCGAAGCCCTGCTGCGCTGGCACTCGCCAGAGTTGGGGGAAATCAGCCCAACCCACTTCATCCCTCTGGCCGAAGAAACCGGGTTGATTCATCCCATCGGCGCCTGGGTGCTGAAAGAAGTCTGTGCCAGGGCCTCCCGCTGGCAACACAACAGAACCAAACCCCTAAAGGTTGCGGTGAATCTTTCGGGCCGCCAGTTCATGGAGCCGGGCGTGATTGATCTTGTCAGGCGGACCCTTGCCGAGACGGGTCTGGACCCATCCTGGCTGGAACTTGAAATCACCGAGAGCATCCTGATGCATGATGCCAGAGGTGCCCAGCGCACCATGACGGCGTTGCGCGCCGATGGGGTCCATTTCGCCATCGACGATTTCGGGACCGGTTATTCCTCACTGCTCTACTTGCGAAAATATCCGGTCAGCCGCATCAAGATCGCCAGGGAGTTCATCCAGGATATCACCACTTCGCAGAACGATGCGGCCATCGCCGGCACCATCATCGCCATGGCGAACAGCTTGTCCATGCGGGCCTTGGCCGAAGGAGTGGAGACCAGGGAACAGGCGGATTTCTTGAAGAAGCTCGGCTGTCACGAAGTGCAGGGATTCTTCTTTTCACGTCCGCTGGACGCGGGTGGGTTCGAGGAGTTGTTGGACTGAGAACCTCCACCGCTTCCCGCAGGTGGTTACTCGGCGCACTCGCGCTGGAACCCGCTGCGGCTTCCTGATCCCCGCTGCGCAGTCGCAGGATCCGAGGGGGGCAGGTTTTTTACGCCCAGGAAGGGAGCTTCCCGGATCTGGTCCCCGAGCAGGGCGTCCAGGTAACCGGCGAACGGTCCCAGATGCAGGTACAGGGCGGAGAACGTGATGACCGTCCTGAAAGCAGGAGGGTTGTGGAAGAGGCAGTCGATCAGGGCCTTCCAGTAGGGACCGCGGACCTTGCGGTCAACGATACCCAGGCGCCAGCTGATGCGCAGCAGGGAACGAACATCCGCCCATAGGCGGGGCAGCATATCGGGGAGGCGGTCCTGGGGGGGACCCAGCACACGCGCGGTACGGCTTACGCGGCCGAAGAAGCTCACCGGATGATAGATCGTCTTCAGGATGGACTGGTAATCCCGCAGGATATCGGTACGGGGGCGCGAGGTCTCATAATTCAGACCCGACGTGCACTGGTCCGAGGCATCGTCCCTCCCCAGATAGCCGGTTTCGGGGTGCAGCCGGCCCTCCTGTTGCAAGCGGTGGGAAAGCTGTGTGTCGGGCAAGGCGTACAGCAGGCCGACCATGCAGACGGGGATGGCTGTCTCCTCGATACATCGGATCATGGCCGGGGCTACGGATTCCGTCTCGGCATCGAACCCGACGATGAAGCCGGCGTTCACGATGATGCCCGCCTGATGGATCTTGAGGATGCTGGCGGCCATATCCCGGCCGGTATTCTGTTTCTTGTGGACGCTCAACAACGTCCGCGCGTCAGGAGTCTCGATACCGATGAAGACGGCGAAGAATCCACATTTGCGCAGCAGATCCAGAATCTCGTCATTGTCGGCCAGATTCAGGCTGGCCTCGGTGGAAAACGCGAACGGATGGCCCCTTTTCTGGTTCCAGTCGGCGAGCGCCGTCAAAAACGGGCGGACGGTTTGCGGGTTGCCGATGAAGTTGTCGTCGACGAAGTCCACATGCCCGCGGTAGCCGAGCGCGTAGAGGGCATCCAGCTCGCGAAACATCTGCCGGTCGGACTTCAGGCGGGGGACGCGCCCGTTCAGCGAGATGATGTTGCAGAACTCGCAGTTGTAGGGGCAGCCCCGCGAATGCTGGACACCGACATGCATGTAATGCTGGAGTTTCAGGAGATCGAAACGGGGCAGGGGCGAGTCCTTGAGGTCCGGAAAGGCCTGGGCGGAAAAGAGGCCGCACTTGTCGCCGCGATTCCAGGCGGCAACGAAATCGGCCATGATATCTTCGGCCTCCCCGATGATTCGAAATTCTACTTCCGGGAAGATGTCCGGGCTGCAGGTGACATCCGGTCCGCCCAGAACCACGGGCTTGTCATGGGCGTGGACCAGGGCGATAACCCGTTTGGTGTCTTCTTGCTGGGATAACATGGAGCCGATCATGACCATGTCGGCCCAGGCGATGTCGCTGTCCGACAACTCTTCGATGTTACGATCGACCAGCCGCACTCGCCACGGTGAGGGCAGGAGCGCGGCGGCCGTGATCAGGCCCAGGGGCGCTGCCGAGTACCTTTTGCCGACAACGGCGCAGGTCTCCCGGTAGTTCCAGAACGAGTAGGGACTGAAACGTGGGAAAACCATCAGGACTTTGACGAGTTTTTCAGACAAAGAGACTTCGATTCATGCTGAAGATCAATCGTGTCGTGCCCGCACAATATTACTGGTAGATATTATACATAGAACGAGGCAATCGCCAACCTTCACTTCTCGACGGTGGGGTTTCAATGCCCTCGGCGTGCACAAGTTCTCAGCCGGGAGCCCCGGTTTATCGTCCGCGGCAACATGACCGCAGGCCATCATTCCCACCCGATGCCCAGAGGCAGGTGGGTCAAGGCGCCGATGGTTACGCCGCTGATCAGATGGTAATCCTGATCCAGAGCCGCGAAGAATCCCGGCTGCAACGGACCGATTTTTATCAATCCCGGATACAGATTCAGACGGTAGGTGTAGTCCTTGGTCTTGGCCAGCAGCAGGGAGGCCAGCAGGCTGTTGTTGCGGTCGTAGAACACTCCGCCGGAGACGGCCAGGTCCACGGTGTCGCTGAAATCATCAACTTTCAGCAGGTTTTTCGCGACCACGCCGAACCCGAAGGAAAAGCAGCGGCCCTGTTGGTCGGTGAACGACATGCCGAATTCCGCGTGGGTTCCCCAGTGATAGAACAGGCTGCGGCTCCCTGATTTGTTCAGGTGCCATTTCATGGCGTAATTCTCGCCCATGTTCTGGAACTCGCCGGTCGCCGGCATATACATGGGCTGGTAGGACCATTCCGTGAAATGCAGTTTTTCGCTGAAGAAGCGGGCCACCTCGTCCTTGTTGAACAACCAGATGCCGGCGGTGTTGAAGATCCAGAAATCGGCCACGGGATCGGCGTTGGGACCCAGCCGGCTGTTGTTTTCCACGGTCTCGTTCAGGAAGTGGTAGACGAAGATGGTGGCGCCGGCCCACCGCTTGCTGTGCGCGTGGCCATGATAGCGGAAGTACTCCTCCATCATGCGGTAGCTCATGCCCCCGCCCAGCAAGTGGTTCGTGTAGTTGGGCCAGTACTGGGATTGCCCGCTGTTGATGGAAATGGGGATCACTTCGCGGTGGAAAAAATCCCAGTAGCCCTGTTCGCGGATGGACCACCAGGGACGAATGAGGTTGTCGGCCACGTTCCGCATGCCGCGGCCGTACATGATCTTGCCCGGGCGGTTGTCCCGATTCTCGATCTGCATGATGCCGAAGCCGCCGTTGAGGATCAGCCGCAGGGGGTGTTCCAGGGACTGGGAACCGTAGTCCAGGCCCCGGTAGTAGAGATAATGACCGCGATGGCCGGGAATCGTGTCGGGCAGCGCGCCATGGACACCCAACTCGGCGGGCGTAGGTCGAGGGGCGGCCCCCGCTTCCGGTGCAGGTAAAACGGCCAGCATCAGCAGGCAGCCGATGGCAATTCCGTGGAGGAAGTCCGGGATGCCGCGTGAAGTGGATTTCATACAAGATCGACGATGGAGCCGAAGTCCGGATCGAACATGCGTTTGTAGATACGGCTGGCGAAACCGTCGGTCATGCCCGCCAGGTAGTCGCAGATCACCCGGGCGCCGGCAGCGGGATCAGAACCGCAGCGAGCCATCTCGGCCTCGAAGTCGGCGGACAACAGGGGGTGACGCGGCGCGTTCTGCTCCAGGTAATTGGCGTGCAGGGATTCGAACAGCCGTCTGAGCATCCAGCCGCCCTTGTGCTCGAGCTGGCTGACCTGGGGCGAGCGGAACACCACGCCCACCGCAAGCTCGGCGTAAAGGCTTTGCTCGCGCCTGACCACCGGATCGATGGTCAGGCCGAAGCGGTAACGGTTGGTCGCATCGCTCAGGAAGTTGTCCCGCTCCACGAGGCGGCAGGCCTCGACAAAGGTGCCGATCTTGCGGTTCATGGCCCGCTCGAGATTGCCGGCGGTGATGGCGCTCATCAACTCCTGCAGCCACCGTTGCTGCTCGGCGTCCAGATCTCGGCCCTCGGCCCAGCGTGTGATGCTGCTGATGTTGATGAATCCGGCATTGGCGCTGTCCACCAGGTCGTTCAGGGAGTAGGCCGTGTCGTCGGCCCAGTCCATGATCTGGCATTCCAGGCTACGGAACGCGTTGCGCGGCTTGCCGGGGGCCAGCTCCGCGGGAAACTCCCGGCTTCCCAGGACAAAATCCAGGAACCGCTGCTGATCGTCATACAGGAAATGGTTGCGCGGCGGGGTGGCCCACCGGCTCAGCAGGGTCTTGTATTTCAGAACCCCGTCCATGAATGCCCGGGTGGGGTTCAGGCCGCGGCGGCGGGGGCCGCTGGTGAAGATGATCTCGGTGATCAGCCGCAGGGTCTGGGCGTTGCCCTCGAATCCTCCGTAGGGCTGCATGAGTTGATGCAGGGTGATCTCACCGGCGTGGCCGAAGGGGGGATGACCGATGTCGTGGGCCAGGGCCGTGGCCTCGACCAGGGCCAGATCGATGTGGAAGTCGTCATGCAAGGGCTTGCTGTGGCGGTTCACGAACCTGGCGATCGAACCGGCGATCTGGGCCACTTCGATGGAATGGGTCAAACGGGTGCGGTAGAAGTCGTACTCCCCGGAGAGAAAGACCTGGGTCTTGGCCTGCAGGCGACGGAACGCGGCGTTGTGGATGAGCCGGTCGCGCCCGCGCTCGAAAGCCGAACGGTAGTCCGGGTTGCTGCTTTCCAGTTCCTCGTTGTCGAATTCGTTGTAGAAACGGTTGGCCATATCAGGGCGCCTCCCGGACTGAGGATCGCTGGCGGACAGCTTCGTAGAGAAGGACGGCAGCAGAAGTCGAAACGTTCAGGGAATCCCCGACGCCGTGCATGGGAATAGCCACGATGCGGTCGGCTTCGGCCAGCAGGCCGGCGCTCAAGCCGTCATGTTCGGTGCCCAGAAAGATAGCCACGGGTCCGGTAAGATCAACATGGTTGAAGCTGGATGCGGCCTCGGGGTTGGCGGCCACGGTCGCAAATCCGTGCTTCTTGAGCCAGCCCAGAATAAGAGCGGTTTCGGCCTGCACGGTAGGCAAGGCAAAACAGGCGCCGCGGGAAGCGCGCAGGACATTGGGGTTCCAGGGATCCACGCCGGCACCGCAGAGGATGACCGCGTGGGCGCCCGCCCCGTCGGCCACGCGCTGGATTGCGCCCAGATTGCCGGGCTTTTCCACACCTTCGAGGATCACGATCAGGGCCGGTTCCTGGTTCGGCAGCCGGATCTCGTCCAGTTGCAGGGATTTTTGCGCCGCGACCGCCAGCAGTCCCTGGGGGTGATCCCGGTAGGCGACCTTGGCCATGACCAAAGGGGTGAGCTGGAAGGCCGTGATCCCTCCGTCGGCCATCAGCTCGTTCAGCAGGTGCTGTTCGCCGGCTTCCAGGTGGTCGGGGCAAAAATAGACCTCCCGGAAATCGACGCCGGCGTCCAAGGCGCGGCGGATCACCAGGGGTTCCTCGATGATCATCAACCGGCGTTGATTGCGGAAGCGACGCTGGCGCAGCCGCACCAGATCCTTGATGCGGTTGTTGGTCGCACTGGTGATAAGGGTGAAGGGGTCGGTCATGTCAAGCCCCGCTTGCCGTGCAGACTGCGGCCAGTGCAGGAGGCAGCGGCCGCACCCTGCGCGTCTGGTAGTCGAAGCAGATCAGCCCGGTTTCGACCAGGGCGATGTCCTTGCCGTCGGCCGGCCGGTGAATAAGGTGGCACAGCCGAAAACCGCTGCGGCCGGGCTCGGTGGCGGCCGTCCTGATTTCCAGCACATCTCCGGCGAAGGCTTCGGCCCGGTAGACCACGGCCGCGTCTCCCATGATCAGACTGACGCCCGCACAATCCAGCTCGGTCCAGCCGAGTTCCGCCAGGAAAGCCACTCGGGCTTCATGCACCAGGGTCAGTACGCGGTCGTTGCCCAGGTGGCCGCCGTAGTTGAGGTCGGTGACCCGTACGGTGATCGCGTATGAGGATGGGTAGCTTGGCAGCGCCTTCAATTGGATGCGGGGCATGTCATACCGCCTTACGGGCTTGGAACTCCGGTCACCCCAGCAATACTCCTGCAATGGTGGCGGTCAGCCAGGAGGCCAGCGCCCCGCCGAACATGGCTTTCAGGCCCAGACGCGCCACATCGGCCCGGCGGCTGGGGGCGATGGTCCCGATCCCGCCGATCTGGATGGCGATGCTCGAAAAATTGGCGAAGCCGCACAGGGCGTAAGTGGCGATGATCACGCTGCGGGGCGAGAGCAAGCCCGCCTTGGCGGCGTCGGCCAGCTGGATATAGCCCACGAACTCGTTGATGGAGATCTTGGTGCCCAGCAGGTTGCCGAAGGTGATCGCTTCCTTCCAGGGCACGCCCATGACCCAGGCGAGGGGCGAGAAGATCCAGCCGAAGATCTGCTGCAGGGAAAGCCCCGCAAAACCGAGTCCGTAGTTGATCATGGCCACCAGGGCGATAAAGGCCAGGAGCATGGCGCCCACGTTGGCGGCCAGCTTCAAACCCACGCCTGCGCCTCCGGCGGCGGCGTCGATCAGGTTGGCGTATTCGCGCGGAATGTCCAGCTTGGCGCCCTTGCCGGTGGCCGATTGTTCGGTTTCGGGATACATGATCTTGGCGATGACCAGGGCCGCCGGGGCGCTCATGACGCTGGCCGCGAGCAAATGGCCCGCATCGATCCCGAAACGCACGTAGGCGGCCATGACCCCGCCGGCGACCGTGGCGAAACCTCCGATCATCACGGCATTGATCTCGCTGTTGGTCATGGTGGGCAGATAGGGGCGGATGACGAACGGGGCTTCGGTCTGGCCCACGAAGATATTGGCGGCGCAGGACAGGGTCTCGCCGCCGCTGGTGCCCATGGTCTTTTGCATGATCCAGGCGATGCCCTGGATGATCTTCTGCATCACGCCCAAGTGGTAGAGTACGGCCATGAGGCTGGAGAAGAAAATGATCGTGGGCAGAACGTGGATCACGAAGATGGTGCCGATGGGCATGAGTTGGCCGGTCACCGAGTTGGTGGCCTCCATGTAGCCCTGCTCGGGATGCAGGTTGGCGACCAGGTCCTTGCTGGTGCGAAACAGGTTGCCCCACATGAAGGCCGTGCCTGCGTCGGTGAAACCCAGCAGCCGGTTCACGAAATTGCGGGCCGCCCCGAACACGGCCACGCCCCAGGGGGTGCGCAGCAGGATCAGGGCCAGAAAGAGTTGCAGGCCGATGCCCCAACCAACGACGCGCCAGGGAAACAGGCGGCGGTTGTTGCTCAGCAACCAGGCCAGAAACAGCAGCACTAAGATACCCAGCAGGGAAATCATGTTTTCAGGCACGGATATCACCTCGTCGCAGTTGGTGTCGAATCCCGGGTCAAGAACCAATTCTGGGACATGAATCGTGGCGGGTCCAGAAACATTACGTCAGGCCCGGAGGGCCCGCTGATTGACAGCTTCGGTCCCTGCGGATATCTTACGCCCATGTCAGGATCAGAAGGCACCCCACTCCCTCCGGTGATCATCGGCATTGCAGGCGGCTCCGGCTCCGGCAAAACGACGGTGGCCTTGCGCGTGCGGGAAGCCTGTCCAGGCAAGACCATCCGCATCATCCACCACGATTCCTACTACAACGACAACTCCCACTTGCCGTTGGCCGAGCGGGTGCGGATCAACTATGATCACCCCAACGCATTCGAGACCTCGTTACTGGTCCGGCACATCCGTGAACTGCAGGCCGGTCGGCCGGTGGAAGTGCCCCAGTACGATTACAGCACCCACAGCCGCATGACCGAGACCAAGACGGTTTATCCGCCGGATATCCTGTTTGTCGAGGGGATTCTGGTGCTTGAAGCGGAGGAGCTGCGGGAACTGATGGATATTCGCCTTTATGTGGATGTGGATGCCGACGAGCGGGTTCTGCGCAGGATCAGGCGCGACACCGCCGAGCGGGGACGATCCGTCGAGTCGGTCATCCATCAGTACCTGAACGTGGTAAGGCCCATGCACCTGCAGTTCGTGGCGCCAAGCAAACGGCACGCCCACATCATCATTCCCGAGGGTGGGCACAACAAGGTGGCCATCGACCTGATCTCGACCAAGATCCACGACATCATTCGCGAACGGGACCGCTTGCGGGATCTGGATTCCCAGATCCAGCAAGCTCGCACAGAAGGCGATGCGGGGGACGAAGCATAAGTCCTCGACCGTCAATCCAGGGAGGCCAGTGTGACATTCGACGACCAGGAATACCTGCAGCGATACTCCTTCATCGAACGTATCTTGATTTCCAGCGAAGAAATCCAGCGGCGCATCCGGCAACTGGGCAACGAGATCAGTGAGACCTACCGTGATTCCGTGCCCATCTTCGTCTGTATCCTCAAGGGTGCCTATCCGTTCCTGGCGGATCTGACCCGCTGTGTTTCCGTGGAACATGAGGTGGATTTCATGGCCGTCAGCAGCTACGACGGGGGCACCCAAAGCACCGGCGTCGTGAAAATCGAAAAGGATCTCAAGAGCAACATCACCAACCGTGACGTGATCCTGGTCGAGGATATCATCGATTCGGGTCTGACCATCAACAACCTCATGGAACTGCTGCAGACCCGCAATCCGCGCAGCCTGCGCGTGGCCGCCCTGCTGGACAAGAAGGACGCCCGCACCAAGGATGTAACGCTGGACTTTGTGGGTTTCGAGATTCCCAAGGAATTCGTCATCGGCTTCGGCCTGGACTACGACGAGAAGTACCGGAACCTGCCGTTCATCGGCATCATGAAGGCCTAGGAAAATGGCGTCTGAACAGCACAATCGTCCCGCGGATTGCGGCCGTATTCGCGAGGGGCTGACCTTCGACGATGTCTTGCTGGTGCCCGGCTACTCCGAGGTCATTCCCCGCGACATCGTGACCGAGACCCGCCTGACTCGATCCATTACTCTGCACATTCCCTTTCTTTCGGCGGCCATGGACACGGTCACCGAATCGCAAATGGCCATCGCCATGGCGCGGGCCGGCGGCATGGGCGTGATCCACAAGAACATGGATCCGCACGCCCAGGCCGGCGAGGTCGAACTTGTCAAGCGGTCCGAATCCGGGATGATCACCGACCCCATCACCCTTGGCCCCGACAAGACGATCGACGAGGCCATGACCCTCATGAGGCACTACCGGATCAGCGGCGTGCCGATTACCGAGGGGTCCAAGCTGGTCGGTATCCTGACCAACCGCGACTTGCGGTTCGTGCGGGACACCAGCCGCCTGGTGCGTGAGGTGATGACCAGCAAGGATCTGATCACCGTACCGGAGGGGACCACCCTTGAGGACGCCGCGGAGATCCTGCACCGGCACCGCATCGAAAAACTGCTGGTGGTCAACCAGGCGGGCGAACTGCGGGGGCTGATCACCGTCAAGGACATCCAGAAGAAGCTGGACTATCCCAACGCCTGCAAGGATCCCGAAGGCCGCCTGCGGGTGGCGGCGGCCGTTGGCGTGGGCGGCGACACCATGCTGCGAGTGGGTTTGCTGTTGGCGGCGGGAGCGGATCTCGTGGTTGTCGATACGGCCCATGGCCATAGCCGCAACGTGCTGGATATGGTCACGGTCATCAAGAAGAAATTCCCCGCCTCCCAGATCCTGGCGGGCAACATCGCCACCGGCGAGGCCGCCCGGGCCCTGATCGACGCGGGCGCCGACGCGGTGAAGGTGGGGATCGGGCCGGGATCCATCTGCACCACCCGCGTGGTGGCCGGGGTGGGGGTGCCCCAGATCACGGCCATCATGGATGTGGCCGCAATGGCGGGTCCTGCCGACGTGCCCGTGGTGGCCGATGGCGGCCTGCGCTACAGCGGCGATGTGGCCAAGGCCATCGCCGTGGGCGCGGATGTGGTGATGGCCGGTTCCCTGCTGGCCGGCACGGACGAGTCCCCCGGCGAGAAGGTCCTGTTCGAAGGCCGGGTCTACAAGACGTACCGCGGCATGGGCTCGTTGGGCGCCATGCAGGTGGGGAGCAAGGACCGCTACTTCCAGGGTCATGTGACCGAGACGGAAAAACTGGTGCCCGAGGGCATCGAGGGCCGTGTGCCCTACAAGGGCAAGGCCCACGATTTGCTTTACCAGATGGTGGGCGGACTGCGCAGCGGCATGGGCTATTGCGGCTGTGGAAACATCGGCGCCTTCCAGCGGGAGGCGCAGCTGATCCGCGTCACGGGGGCCGGCATGGTCGAAAGCCATCCTCACGATATCCAGATTACCAAGGAAGCGCCCAACTACGGCAAAAGGGGGTAGGGGTGAAGGGAACGTTATCCAGATCTCTGTGCCTGATGGCCTTGTTGCTCCCGGTGCTGCTGGCCTCTGCCTGCTCTCGTGAACCGGCTACCGATCCCGCTTACACGGCTGCTGTCGATCAGTGGCACGCCGGACGCATCGCGCGCCTCAAGAGCGACACCGGCTGGTTGACCCTGGTGGGGCTGCACGAGTTGCATACGGGCGTCAACAGTGTGGGTTCGGCCGCTGGCTCGGATGTGCGGCTCATCGCCAAAGCGCCGGCCAGGGTGGGCAAGCTGGAGGTGGGGGAACTGGGCGTGATATTCCAGGCCGACCCCGCAGCCCGCGTGGCTTTGTTCGACTCGGTCGCCGCACCCGTGAACCGGATGCTGTTGGACACAGATAAATACGGCAAATCCACCCGACTTGTGTGCGGCTCGCTGGTTTTCTATGTGATTGACCGCCAGGAGCGACTTTTTGTGCGGGTCAAGGACCGCGAGTCCGCAGTCCTGCGCAATTTTCAGGGTATCGACCGTTTTCCGGTTGATGTGCGCTGGAAGGTGCAGGCCCATCTTGAGGGGGAGCCGGGTGAGGTGGAGGTTGCCAATGTCCTGGGTCAAACGTCCGCGGAGCCCATGCCGGGGCAGTTGGTCTTCACTCTCGCGGGCAAGCCGTGCAGCGTGACCGCCACCGGCCAGCGCGGGGGGAGGCTCTTTCTGGTCTTTGCCGATGAGACGACCGGCAAGACCACCTATGCGGCCGGCCGTTTCCTGGTCATCGATCCGCCCGATTCGGTTGGG